>USCC01000100.1 GCA_900553035.1 uncultured Rhodospirillaceae bacterium
CGTTCACATTCGCCAAGGCTTCGTTCGGCTTCGGCCCGCATACCGTCGTCCGGTTCAATGCCATAAACCGTGTTGCCCCGTTCGAGAAGTTGCGCGGAAAAAATCCCGGTCCCCGAACCGATGTCCGCTACCGTTTTGCCGCAAAGCCTCTCTTCCTTTTCCAGATAATCCAGCAGTCCCGGCGCATACCGGGGGCGCCCCGCGGCATAAAAAGAGGATTTACCCCTGAACAGAGACGTATCGTTTTGATTCATTTTTTTCTCCAAAAGCGGCCGGAAACCGGAAATATTTTATCCTCTTTCCCGAAAAACCGGAAGCCTGAATAAAAATTTGCACACAGAACATATAATGATTAGGATAAGGTGTTTTTAATTTTTCTGTGCCGATTGTATCATGCTTCGTTTTTTGTGTTTTATTTTTCTTTTTCAGACATTTATCCGACCGGCTCTGGCCGATTGCGGTGTGTTCGATGCCGAAGATTCGGCTTACCGTTACGTCTGTGCCTACGGCACAGGCAAATCCGAAGCAGAGGCGATCACCCGCGCCCGCCGGGACGGAGAGGCTCAGGCGGCAAAAATGATCGACAACACAATGGAATTCCGCAGTCTTTCTGTTGAAACGGTCAATGATGTTGATGTGGTTTCCAATACGGCATCCTCCGGGCGCGCGGATGTTTCGTTGCTTTCCGTCGTCCGGGAATTTACGCCCGCCTGCCGGAAGGGGGTCTGCTCGGCCAACATTTTATACCGTTTCCCGAAAAAGGAAATCGAACGCCAGAAGGAACGTCTCAAGGCGGGAAAGGCTGTCCGGCCGGCCTCCCGGACACTTGGACGAAAAAAGGCTTCAACCGGGCTTCTGAAGCTGCAGTCAAACGTTTCTGACGCGGCGGTTCGGATTGACGGAATCCTGTTCAGCCCGAAATCAACGGACGTTGACATCAATCTGGAGGAAGGCGTTCATGAGGTTTTCGTCGAGCATCCGCATTACCGGAGCTTTCGCCGGGAAGTCCGAATCGTACGCGGCGGAGATTTTCCTCTTTACGCCCGTCTGGAGGACGCCCGTGCGGAAGTTCGGCTGGAAACGCTTCCGGTCTCCGGAGCCGAAATTTTTCTGAACGGGAAAAAAATCGGGACAACCCCGAAATCATTTACGCTTAATCCGGCACAGGCGAATGAAATCCGCCTGACTCATCCGGAAATGCAGGATGCCTCTCTGTCTCTGACCGGCATCCTGAAAAAAGACCAGTCTGAAAGTTACGCTGTCCGGATGACGGAAAAGCCGAGTTTTGTTTCCATTGACACAAGCCCCTCCGGAGCATTGGTGTACATGGACAGGAATCCGTTCGGAAAAACGCCCGTCCGCAATCGTCAGGTATCACGCGGAGAACATGCCTTCACAGTGGTTCTGGACGGCTATGAAAACGAGGAAGCCGAATTTAGCGCTGTCGGCGGCAAAACATATGTGAAGCATTTTGAGCTGAAACCGCGGAAGAACCGGAAAACAACCCTCATTCCCGCTTCGTCCCCCGCGGCCGTCACGCCGGCCGCCGCCCCCGGACGGCTCGGCCCGCAGTATCAGGCCGGAGAGCAGGATAAATATCATTCCTTCCGGGAAAAACGGCCGGTTCGCAGGCCTTTTGCCGCTCCGGACGCGGCAAGCCGGGAAGAAATGCTCATGGCGCTGATGAAGTGGGATTACGCCGCCAACCTGTTGCGCGTCCGTACCTCTTACAAAGAAGAGGACGGCGGCATCCTTCTGTTTGCGCAGACGTATTTCAACGATGACGCTTTCCGCGATGCCGTTGAAGGGACGTTTGTTCCGGTTCTGGAGCAGATCAGCGACAAAAAGAGCAGTGCTTCCATTGACAATGCCTGTTCCTTTACGGGCGAAAGCGAATGTCTGAACCGGCGAACGAAAAAGGTCTGTCGCACGAAAACCATCCGGACCGGTTTCTGGTCTCCGGACGAAGAAAAAACCGTCTGTGCACAGGAAACAACCTGTTCCATGATGTCTCCGCCCGGACTGAACCGTTCCTGCTATCCGGATTACCGCAAGACACGGACCGTTTCATGGAACGAAGGGAAATACGACCGTGACCATCGCCTGATCGTCCACGAAGGACGTCTGAAAGATCTGTCCGGGACGGTCTATGTCCTGAAAGCCCCCGGCCGGGAGGCATATCATACTTTTCGGAGCGGTTTGCGCCATGATCCGCGCTTCGGCCGGATTTCCGCCATTGAAAAAGTCCGCCTGAAAGTCGTCCTTCATCTGACTTCCGGCAAAACGGCCGTCCGGGAAACCGTTCTGAACCTGCGGAAATTCATCCGTGCGGACAGGCTTCCGGAATCGGCCAATGCCGAAGTCCCCCGCAAATTCATTGAAGAACAGAAGGCTTCCGCCGGCGTGATTTTCTATCCGAGGATTGAAAGATCTCCCGAAGAGTATAAAACCATGTTCTTTTTTGACGGAGTCAAAGCCGACGACGTTGTTTCCGTGTCCGTTTCTCTGGAAAGGGTCGCTTCATGAAAAAACATCTGTTTTTCCTGACCGTTTTCTGTTTTCTGGCCGGCTGTTCGGTAACGCCCGAGGCTCCGGCGACCGTGTTCATTGATTCCAATATTACCGCTGATGTTTATGCCGGCGACGAAAAAATCGGCGTAACGCCCTTTGCCCGTCACCTTCCGGGAAAGGAGATCGCCATGCTGACGATCCGTCGTGAAGGATATAAGACCGTCGCTCTGCCGCTTGAAACGGGTTACACCGACAACTACCGCCCCGGGCTTCCTTATGCCTTGTCCGACATGACGTCCTCCCGCTGCGACGGCCGTCTGTACCGGCATGAAAAATCGAACGGGAAAAAAGATAACCCGATGGGATGCGCTTATCCGTTTTTCCTGACAATCATGACGCCGACCTACGGCGCGGGGCTTTTCATTGCCACAACAGACCTGACACCGGATTCCCGTTATGTGGTATATGAAAAAAATTCGTTTTATGTCGATATGGTTCCCGACGGCAAACGCCATTATTCAACTGCGGACATCCGTGACGCCGAAATCCGGACGTTTTCGCTGTTCAACTTCCCTGCGCTTGCCGCCGGCCGTCCTGACGCGCTCGAAAGCCTTGCTTTCCTTTCCGGCATATCGCCGGCCGAAATTCAGGCTCTGACGTTTTCCCGTCCGACGGCTCCTCTGTTCACCGACGCGCTGATCAAACGGGAAAACCGCCTTCACTGAACGCCGCGCGTAAGGTATTTACGCCCTGATATCCGCAAGCCACCTGCTGTGACGGCCTGTTTCCCTCTTCTGCCGTTTATCGCCATGTATGGCGGCAGAATGTCTTCAAACGGAGCCGTCTTCCGAAGAGATGAAGCTTCTTTAAAGGCACATTCCGCCAACGGAGTAAATTGTTGAACGCCGGCATAATGCTTTGCAAAGCAAAAAAGACGCCGCAATGCTCCTGTGACGCAAGCCCTCCTTTTCTGCAACCGCGCAGGCGACGGAAGCCTGTTATGCGTGCGCATTCCAAGGAGATGATGCTTCTTTAAAGGCACATTCCCCAGAGAGGTACTTTGAGTCTCAACCACGTATCCTTTGCAAAGCAAAAAAGGCCGCACCATTTCCTGCGGAGTAAACCGCCTCCGAAAGAAAGCCCTTTTCGGAGTGTCCCCACAAAAAAAGCCCCGCTGATGCAGGGCTTTCTGTTGCTGTTTTCAAGAATCAACGCGTACGCTTCGACGCCAGAACAGCAGATACCACATTCGTCGTTTTTTCCTGCTCCGCCTTACGTTCACGGCGAACCTGTTGATAAGCCTCTTCAATATGAGGCGCCGGCTTACCTTCCTTTTTCAGAGCATTGATTCTGTCTTGGGCTTTATAGGTATCCAAACGCATTTCAACCATTTGATCCCGCATCTTTGGATCGGCCAGATAAGCCTCAACATCCTGTTTGTAAATGAATCTTTCAATCCATTTCTGCGGATTGAATTCAAACCCGGGAAACATATCAGCCATCTCCAGCGCCCCCGCCAGAGCTTCCTTTTTTTCCTCCGGTTTCATCCGGGACAGCTTTTTTTCTGCGAAATATTTGGCGCACATTTCCATATGGCGGTTGTCAGCTTTCCGTTGAAACCATGCCTCCTGGGAAAAAGACGGCGGATTGTTCTTCAATTCTTCGCTGACTTCTTTAACACGACGCTCGTCAACAATGTGCTGAAAAACTTCACTGCCCAGCCGCCGTTCCATTTCCGGCGTTATTTCCGGCGCTTCCGCTCGTGCATTCCGCAGCTGGGATGCTTTTTCCTTAAAATAATCGGTCACAAGCGCTTCCTCGACGAACCGCTTAACCTCCCGGTTTAACGCCGAATTCGGTTTCAGCCGCTCAAAACGCATTTTATTGTGTTCAAACCGTTTCGCGGCTTCTGCTTCAACGGCCATATCGGTATACATCTCTTTTTTCAGCTTTTTGTTCGCGTCAAGAGCCTTGTCCACCTGTTCGGAATGATAAAATTCTTCGTACAATCCCATAGCAACAAACTCCCTTTTTTATGTCGACTCCCTCACCTTCAATTAAGAAGATTACCACGCTTTTGTAATTTTGTCGAATTTTTCCATTCATAATTTTATATTTAAATACGATATCTTAATCCTGAAATTAACCGAAAATAATTTATTTTTTTGACAAAGCATATAGAAAGATAATGTCTTCTTTTCGGATAGAGCGACCCTTCACATTCTCATCTCTGCGCCGGAACTGACGATCCCCCGCAACGACAAAAGCCTCCGGCCGTCAGACCGGAGGCTTTTATGGAGGCCGTGCTTTATTTAACGACGCGCTTCGCCGTTTCTGCCAGCTCTTTCAGGCTTTCCGGCGTCGGACGGTAATTGATGCCAAAGGCCCCTTCCGGAATTTCCCATCCCAGTCCCCCGACAACGTCCTCAACAGCCGTCAGGACACCCTTTTTCCATCCGTAGGAACCAAAGCAGAAGGCCACCTTGTTCTTCGGGGCAAGCCCCTTCAGATATGTCATGAACGCCCCCATCGTCGGAAGAACTCCGGAATTCAGAGTCGGTGAACCAAACGCGACATACTTTGCTTCGACAATATCGTTGATGACATCTGACAGATGGTCATACTTCAACGAACAGACCGTTACCTTCAGCCCTTTTTCGCCCCAGGCCGAAGCCACGGTTCGCGCCATCTGTTCAGTCGATCCCCACATGGAATCGTAAACGACGACCGCCTTGTCCGGCGTCGCTTCGTATGACGACCATTTCACATATTTCGCGATGATTTCGGGAATATGTTTGCGCCAGATAACCCCATGACTGGGCGCGATGATTTCAATATCAAGCCTGCCCGCTTCCTCCAGAGCTTTCTGTACCTGCGCACCGTAAGGCCACACGATGTTGCCATAATATTTCTTCGCTTCGGACATGATGATGTCCAGATCGTAATCGTCGAAAATTTCATCAGAAGCAAAATGCTGGCCGAACGCATCATTCGGGAACAGGATTTTTTCCTCCGCCATATAGGTCATCATGGAATCGGGCCAATGTACCATCGGCATCAGTGTAAAAGACAGCGTGTGATGTCCGATGTTGAGCGTATCTCCCGTCTTGACCGTCTGAATTTTCCATCCGGCCGTATCATAATGCAGGTTCAGGCCGCGCTCGCCCGCCGCCGGGCAGTACAGTGTGGCGTTCTTTGCCTTTTCCATTACCATCGGAAGCGCCCCCGTGTGATCCATTTCAACATGGTTACAGATCACAACATCAATCTTTTCCGGGTCAATGACCGAAGAAATTTTTGCCATCAGCTGTTCCGCAAAAGGCGCCTTGACCGCGTCAATCAGCGTAATTTTATCGTCCACAATCAAATAAGCATTGTAAGTCGACCCGCGGGAAGTGCTGTATCCGTGAAACTCGCGCAGATTCCAGTCCTTGACACCGACCCAGTAAATACCTTTTTTAATTTCAACAGCTTTCATCACTCATCCCCCTTTTTATAAAAACGTGCTTCCTTCATACCACTTTCGGAACCTTTTGAACATATAAACAAAAGTGAACGCAAAGCACTATAATTAGAAAGATTCCAGAATCAAGAAATATCTTAATACCCGCGATCCGCCAGACGCGTGGAAGCCTCATAGGAATGCTCGACAGCCATTTCTTCGGGCGGCAGTTTATCCTCTTCATTCCGGGCTTCGTATATTGCGGGCGGCAGGAAAGGCGCGGCCGGCATTTTGGATTTACGCACCATTTTGCGGTCGTTGAAATAAAACGGCGTTTTCAGTTTGATCGGATGGAAATAGTTTTTCTGAATCAGGGCATACTGTGTCCCGAAAGGCATGTTCAACATTCCGGCCGTACCGATGATGGCATCTCCGACAATTCCGTAACGCAGGTTGTGTTCAAACGGATTGCGCGTCACGTTCAGGCCTTCCTGACGGCTGGTCGATACGACGACTTTTGTTTCCTTTTCAATCAGGTTGTCCAGACGCGTTGCCGTTTCCTCGTTATTCATGCGCATAAAAATCTTGGCGCCGGTGTTGCCGATGATCGTGTCAACGGCTCCGCCGTATTTGGCCGAAAGCTCCGACAGGTCATGACAGGCCAACAGGAACGAATACTGCTTGGCGTATCCGATGCCGATGCCGTCCACCACGTTGAAGTTCGGAAGCATCTGGTAATCGTCCAGAACGTACAGAAGCGGGAAAGGTCCGCACGGCCCTTCGTTCGGCGCGAAAATCGTCAGCGTCCCCGAATTCATGTTCAGGAACATGCTCAGCATGGCGGCCGTCATGGCCTCCTCCGGACCGCACAGATAGAACGTGACAGGCTCCCACTTACCGGTCTGGGGATTTTTAATGCCGCGCTGATCAACGCTGACAAAATCGCCGGACGCCATACGCATGCGGATCGCCCCGTTCTTGAACGGCGCAAGCCCGGACAATGCCATGGAAAGCACCGAGGAACGCTGTGTTTTCGGTAAAGCCAAAATCTGGTTCAACTCAACCAGAGAACGGCGGTCGTAGCCGTAATAGGCCGCCTCTTCAATCGTATTTTCCAGAATTTTCGCCCAGATATCCGTTTTAAAGGCGACCGGATCTCCTGCATCGCGCCGCGCCCGGAGTTCCGCCGTCACTTCCAGCTGCATCGCCGTAATGAAGTCCATCAGCATCGGAAAGCTTGACTGGCGGCCGATCCAGGCTTCGGGAATCGGATCCCACTTCCCGATCGGCAGATAATTCTTCAGTGTGACATTCCCCTTGCGGACGTTTTCGATCGCCTGGCGCACTTCCTTTGTCTTTTCCATGGAAACATAATATGTTTCAAGCACTTCCAGATCTTCGTCGTCAAGAGCGTCTTCGTACAGCCGCTGAAGGAAGTAATCGTTCGCGCGCGCCTGATCGCATTTGTCACAGATGTAGTTGATGAAGCCTTCCAAGGCCGAGCGCCCCGCTTTGACCCAGTACGGGTCGGTTCCCGTCGGGCCGTCTCCCAGAAGGAAAAAAGCCAGGCCGCCGATGTAGGCCTGCCGGCCGGGGCACGGCGGCGGCAGGTCGCCTTCGCCCAGCGGATTCCAGGTCGGCAAAGTTTTAATTCGACAAACAAGAAATAAGGGGTGCTTCACGATTGTGTTG
>USCC01000101.1 GCA_900553035.1 uncultured Rhodospirillaceae bacterium
TTATTGCTAAGCAAAAAAGACTTTAGCAGATGCCGGGTGACGAAGCGATACGTTTGTCTCGTCCGTATACATTTTGCAGGACGACATCCTGAGAAGATGTTTATCCGGAATGCTCTCTTCAGCGGCGTTTTTTCGTTTTTGTTCTGGCTTTTTTCACCGTTCGGCGCGGGGCTGCCTTCGCTGTCTTTTTGGGAGGAGGAGGCGCGGCCGAAGCGCAGACCGTTTCTCCGCCTTCAAGCATGACCATTTCCTCGCCGTATGGGCAATTGAAGCATCCTCCGCCCGCTTTCTTGTACGGGGCGTTTTTCGGGCACGCCCGGCAGATCCATTTGTTTTCCCCGTCCTTTTCCACGTAGGGGCACAGGAAGTCGTTCTTTTCGCCCAGCTTGCGGCAGGTGATAACCTGGCGCCGTGCTTCGGGATCGTCCGGGTAAACCGACTGACAGACATTAATCAGGCGTTCCCGGTTTTTGAATGTATCTTTGCGGCTTTCTTCGGGCAGGGCAGATACGGTGTAATCCGCACCCAGCTGACGCGCCATTCGTTTCAGTTCGTCATGCGACACCGGCGTTCCGTTCTTTTTCCGAGCCTGTCCGTCAACAACCGGATAATTGCTCAGACACATCGGGTAGCCGTTCCTTTTGACCAGAAGAGTGCCTTTCGGGCACCGGAAGCACCCTGCTTTTTTCTTCGTGCCGTCAATCAGGTATTCCGATCCGTCGGGACACGAAGCGCAGACGCCGACCTGCTTCGGGTACGGATAAAGCTTCCCTGCCGTACATTTTTCGCGTTTCCGGTAGGTGAAGTTGTAAATAAGCGGCGTCCCCGATTTGGGAACGTAGGAATACTGGTAAGCCGCCGCCTCAAACGCCGCGAACAGGAAAATCAGGAAAACGGGAGCATATTTTTTCATTCTTCCGTCTCCTTTTCACGCCAGGGAAGGTTCAGATCGCATATTCCGGTCATCTCGGCCCCAAGGCAGGCGTTCTGATAGACGCTGATCTTGATGACAGCCTTTTGCTGCAAGGCTCTGTTGAACAGGCGTTTATTGTCCGGCGTCGTGTAAAACGTACGGCCGCACGCTTCAAAAGTCTGGTCTCCGCCGCCGCTTTTTTCGGAAAAACCGTCCCGGACATCAAACGTCCGGTAATAATCCGGGTGAAAGATCTTGACAGCATACGTTTCAATCCGGGGGCTTCGCCGGCGCGCACCGAACAGCAGCTCCCGCGGGGCGCAGTCTTCAGGAATGGACTGGTCACGCACCGTTTTTTTGCCGACGGAAGGACGGGACGCACCGGAAAAATCGCTCCAGTCCTTCAGGGCTTCGTTCAGCTTGGCCTGTTCCAGAATACGTCGCGCCAGATCACGGTCTTTGGAAACGCCGTGCCCGTAAAAGGAACGCAGCGCTCGGATGAACGGATTATCACATTTTTTCAGCCAGTAGTTCGTGTCCTTCACGCTGGAACGCATCCCAATGCCGTAATATGACATTTCCACCAGAGTGCATTGAGCCGCCTTGTTCGGCTTTTTGGAATCATGAGCCGCCCGGCGGAACCAGTAAAGGGCTTTTTCCGCATTGGCCGGAATGCCCTTACCTTCCAGATACAGACGTCCCAGCCCGTATTCCGCTTTCGAATCACCGGCTTTGGCGCCTTTTTGATAATACGTGAAGGATTTGTCATATTCACTGTGCTGATAGTACAGACGGCCGATTTCATTGTGGCAGAAAAAGTTTTTTTCCTTCGCGGCGCATTTTTCATACCATTCCAGACCGGTCCTGAAATCCTTTCCGACACCATAGCGGCCGGCGGTATGGGCAAATCCCAGCAGAGAACAGGCACGCAGGTATTCCTCGTCTTCGCACAGACGGCTCAGCACGGGAAGGGCTTCGGCCGTTTTCCGGGCGTACAGGGCGCTTTCGGCCTTTTTGAATTTACGTTCGGATTCTTTCTTGCGCGCCGCGGCGGCCGGATCGATCCTGACGGTTTTCCGGGCTTTTCCTGCCGGCGCCGCATATGCCGCCGGGGGCGGAAAGAACAGTCCCGACAGAGACAGAACAAAAATAAAAGAAAACCAGAACCGCATGACGTTTTCCTGAAAAAGCAAATCATATCGCCGGAAATCATCTTTTCCAAGCTTTTTCCTGCACTGTTTCCTGCGCCGTAAGATTGACAAAGCAGGTAAAAAGTTTTCTAATTGATAAAGATTGAAAAGTAAAGGGAGTCCATGATGAAAAAGATTTTCGCTTCTTTGATAAGTGTTCTGGTTCTGTCTTCCTGCGCCTCGACGGAAAAGACCGTCGCTGTGGAAGGACCGGCCTGTCCGCCTCCCGCCAGGCGTGAAGTTCGCTTTGACGCTGCCCAGTACATGCCTTATGACGGTTCGGGGACGGCTCGTATCAACGGCCGTGTCTGTGTCAAGACAATGGCCGGCAAAACAAAATGCCTGGCCAATCAGACGGTTGTGCTGAATCCGGTGACGGATTATTCAACGGAATGGTTTGAACGTCATTGGAAGGGCGGCACACCGCTGGAAGCTCCGCATGCCGAAGCCTTGAAGTACAACCGTACCATCAAGACAGACGCACAGGGGTATTTCTCGTTCACGCACCTGCGTCCGGGATCCTATTACGTCGGAGCAGAAGTCTGCCCGCCGTGCGCTACAAAGGACAACAAGGCACCCGGATACAAATATCAGCGCCTGGGCGGAAAAGCCACGATGAAGAAATCAATCAAGGTTGACCTGAAACCGGTTTATACACCGTAACGCTGTGTTCGGAAAAATTCCCCCCTCTCCGTCGGAAGGGGGGAATTTTTTTTCCTTTTGAATCAGGAATATTCTTGCGATTTTAGACAAAAAAACGTATCCTGATAAAAATCCGGTTTAAAAGAGGTCTCTCATGCCCGAATCCAGGGAAAAAAAGAAAAGCATTTATGACAGGGTCGCCGGGCGTTTCATCAGCCTGCTGATCGGCGCGTCGTCGCTGTCCCCCATGTCCGCTCAGGCACAGACGGCGAAACCTGCCGAAGGGGAAGGGACCGTGTCGGAATGGATCGCCCATCCCGGGGAAATGTCGCGGGAGGATTATATCGTTTCACGCCAGGAAATCGCCCGTTCCCTGATCGCTTCCAGAAAAAAAGGCGATGAGGTGAAAGCCGATACGTCTCTGTACGCGGCGGTCGGATCGAAATCCCATAAGAAACAGATTGAGGCAATCGTCGCCGCCATGCAGCAAAGCCGCGTCGGCCGTGCCCTTCTGAAGGAAGCAAAGGATCGCGGATACAGTATCGGCATGCGTTCCAGCATGCCCGAAGGCGTGTATGGGCAGTGCATGGAATCCGAAAAGAAGGTTTACCTGAACCCGACGAAATCCCGGGACTGTCAGGTGCATGCTCTGGCGCACGAACTGGCGCACGCGCTTCAGAACGGAGTCATTTCCAATAATGCTTACCGCCCGAACGTACTGTCCCAGCTGATGATCTGTACGGCGGTTGAAGCCGGAGCGAATACGATGGCTCTTCTGGTGTGCCAGGAACTGGAACAACTGGGCGAGAAGGGGCCAAAACGCAATCTGGCCGCGATACACGGGACAATGGTCAGGATTTTTGATTCCGAAATGAAAAAGGCGGGCGGCGATCTGACGGACAAGGCCGTTCGCGACGATGTCCTGACGAAAACATTCCTGGGCTGGTATCGTCAGCCGGGCGAGGTCGGTACCGACATCTATACGACTTATATCGGAAACCGTATTACCGATATGGAACAGATGCTGAAGGAGCATCCCGAAAATTTTTACCTGACGTCGCGCTGTTCGCCGGAACGTCTGGTCGAAGCATGTTGCCGCATCCCGGGGACAGAGGATAATTTCTTCAACCGGGATCCGAAGGTTCTGTCCAGCGAGGAATGCGTCCGGATTCTGCCGGCTCACGAACGCCGCATTGAAAGAATGCTGGAAAAGCGTCTGGAAAAGAATCCGTCTTTCCCGCCGGATGAATCATATAAGAATATTGCCGTTGTTCCGCGTCTGGACGCCAATTACTATTCCAGGGAATACAAAGAGGAAAAACGGCAGGAGGAAGCCCGGCGCAAAATCGGGGAATATCAGAAGGAACAGGAGAACAATCCGGACAGTGCGGCTTTTGAAAATCCTCTGACGGCCAATCAGAGAAAAGATGACGGCAACAGCGGCGACGCCAACCGTCCTTCCCGGACTCGTGTGCCCCGTAATAATCCGCGTCCGTCCGGCGAAAAAGGCGGAAGCCGAACGCCGCCGAGAAACGGTGCCGGCCGCAACCCGCCCTTGCCCAGGAATCCCCGAAACAATTCCGGACGAAATCTTTTGAGCATGTACCGGAACCGCCGGTCATCCAAAACAAGGTAACGGAAAAAGGCCTTTCGGATGAAAGGCCTTTCCTTTCGGGATTTTCCATTCCTCACGGAACAGAGCGTTCCCGCAGGAATCGGAGCGGCGTAAAAAAGCGTCCGGCGTGTCTTTTTTTATCGTCAAAATTTTTAAAAGCCATTATTCTGGCGTCAATCGTTTTTAAAGGTGATTTTTATGCACGTGACCGAAAATATTTCCATGTCCGAACCAATCCGCCGGCTTTTCTGGAAGTATACCATTCCAACGCTGGCGGCGGTTGTCATTAACGGCCTTTACGTGGTCGTCGACGGCATTTTCATCGGTCAGTTCATCGGCGCCGACGGCCTGGCGGCCATCAACCTGATCTGGCCTCTGTACGGATGTGTGCTGGGGTTCGGCGGGATGATCGGCACGGCAGGAGCGGCTCTGTTTTCCATTGAAAAAGGAAAGGGCGACATCAAAATGGCGCGCCGGTATCTGGGGAACAGCATGCTCCTGCTGGGGGTTGCGGCCGTTTTCATTTATATCCTGCTGCGCCTGTTCTCAGAGCAGGCACTGACGCTACAGCTGTCGGACAACGAAACGGTTCTGCACTTCGGAATGGATTATATCTCGATACTGGCGCCGATGTCTTTCTGGACGCTGTGCGCCACGGCCTTTCCTCTTCTGATCCGTAACGACAACCATCCGCGGCTGGCGACAAAGCTGATGGTCGTGGGCGCGTTATGCAATATTGTCGGCGATTATGTGCTCATCGCGCATGCCGGGTGGGGGATGAAAGGAGCCGCGGCCGCGACGGTCGGCGCACAGGCGGTGATTTCAATCATCGGATTCCGCCATTTCTTTTCCCGCCGCGCAAACATGCGCCTGCAGCTCAAGGATCTGCGCCTGTCCCTTTTTGCGTCATATAAAACGCTTGTTTTGGGCTTTTCCAGTTTTTTCATGTACGTGTATTTCAGTTTTCTGGCCGCGCTTTACAATTACATGTTCGCCCGGTACGGATCGGCGGTGACTGTGGCGGCGTATGCGCTGGTCGGTTATTATGCCGGGCTGTACTATATGTTTTCCGAAGGCGTGACAAGCGGCGTTCAGCCGATCATCAGCTTTAATTACGGCGCCAACCGTTATTACAACATCCGCCGCACGCTCGGGATGGCGGTGCGTGTCATTCTGATCAGCGCCGTTGTTTTTCTGGGGATCGTTTATGCGTTTCCGAACCTGCTGATCAACATTGTGAATCGGGATGACCCGGCTTTGCATGAAGCCTCTCTTTTGGGGCTGCGCCTGCATATGATCACGTGTTATCTGGAGGCGTTCATCCTTCTGGCGACGGTGTATTTCCAGTCAGTGGACAGTGCCCGGAAAGCGACGCTGATTTCGCTGGTCAACCTGTTCATTCAGGTGCCGTTCGTCATCATACTGCCGATGTACTGGGGCGTTGCAGGGATATGGCTGGCGTATCCCGTGGCGAACGTACCTTTGTCGATTTACGTATTCTTTGCTCTGGTTCGCGACCTGCGTCAGAAAACCGGGAATTTGAAAATCCGCCATAAGGCCGGAATGCTGAAACGGGAGGAAGCCGTATGAATGCCGTTCTGTTCGGAATCGTCACATTAATCATCTGTGGTTTTGCGGTCATTGGCTGGATGATTCGCCGCGTCAACGCGGGTCGCGTGGAAAAGGACGCTTTGAACCGCGCTCAGATGCAGGTGGATTTTCTTCAGTCGCGCCTGAATGAAACAAGCGCCCTGAACGAAAGGCTTTCGGCTGAGAACGGCGCTTTGAAAGCGGATACCGCCGCTTTGAAGGTCGAACTGGAGCAGGAAAGGAAACACCTGAACGACAAGATTGGCGAACTGAAACAAGTGCGTGAGGAATTTACGCTTCAATTCAAATTGATTTCGTCGGACATTCTGAAATCGCAGGGGGCGGATTTCGCCAAAACCCAGCAGGAGACGCTCGGGTCTCTCCTGACGCCCCTGAAGGAACAGATTGATTCGTTCAAGAACCGCATGGAAGCCATCCACCAGGTCAACACGACGGACAAGGGAAAGATGGACGAACAACTGCATCAGCTTCTGGAAATGAACAAGACTCTTTCCGATGACGCTCGCGACCTGACGAACGCTCTGAAGGGCAATGCAAAGTATCAGGGCGACTGGGGCGAAATGCAGCTGGAACGCGTTTTCGAGGCGTCCGGTTTTCTCCGGAACGTCCATTACCGGACGCAGGAGAATTTCAAGGATGACGAAGGAGCCAGCAAACGTCCGGACTATGTTATCGAACTGCCCGGCGGCCGGCGCCTGATCATTGACTGCAAGGTTTCGATGAACGCCTACCTGCGTTATGTCCGTGCCGAAACGCCCGAGGACAGGAAACGTTTTCTGGCCGAACACGTACAGGCGCTTCGCAATCATATCCGGGATCTGTCGTCCAAAAACTATCAGGGGCAGATCAAAGAGATGGGGCTGGACTATGTGTTCATGTTCATTCCTGTCGAACACGCCTATATCGAAGCGTTAAGTGCGGAATCGGACATTTACGAACAGGCCTACCGGAATAACATCATGGTGACGACGGCCTCGTCGCTTCTGCCGATTCTGCGGACGGTTGAAAATATGTGGCGGCTTGAAAAGCAAAACCGGAATGTGCAGCAGATTGCGGAAACGGGCGGAAAGCTGTACGACAAACTGGCCGGGTTCGTGGCCGACATGCAGGCGGTGGATCGGGCTTTGGATCGCGCAAAAAGCAGCTGTACGGACGCCTTCAGGAAACTGAGCGAAGGCAACGGCAATGCTCTGCGTCTGGCGCTGAAGCTGAAACAGCAGGGAGCCAAGACCAGCAAGGAGCTTCCGCTTCCCGCTGACGCGGACGATGATGAAGAGGCGGAGACCCTGCCGGCACTGCCGCCGGCATAAATCGCCATAAGCGGAGCTTCATGCGGGGATGAATGGAATTTGGACTCAGAAAGAACTGGCGCGGGGACACGGCGTTAAGGGCGTCCTTTAACGCACTGGTGCGTGAGGTTTTCGGGTTTGATTTTGAAAACTGGCACAGGAACGGTTTCTGGACGGACTCATATATTCCATATTCTTTTGTGAAACATAACCTGTATCTGTCATATAGAGAATTGTTTCATCTTTTCCTTTGATTACAAACCCTAAAGGAGATGTTGCATCATGTGATAAAGG
>USCC01000102.1 GCA_900553035.1 uncultured Rhodospirillaceae bacterium
TTGTTCAAACATAAAAAATTCAGACGGTTCATTTCTTCAGGCGGAATGCAAAGAAGAGCATCAGGAACGGCAGATGCGTCCGGAAGGGACGGTTTTATTAACTCTTTCGGAAAAGAGGAGGACAGAGAGAGCTCCCTTTTCAGGTCGGATCGCCTTCCAGAGCCGCGGCCGCCGTTTTGGTAATGCGCACGGGGATAATCTTTCCGATCAGCGAAACATCCGCCTTGACGACGACATTCTGCATCTGCGGCGAATGTCCCAGAAGCGTGCCCGCCTTGCGGCCGGGGCTTTCCGGCATGACGTCCACCGTTTTTCCCAGAAAATCGGCGTTGAAAGCCGCATGTTGCTCCATCAGCAACGCCTGAAGGCGTTCTAGACGTCCGCCGCTGATTTTCCCGTCCACCTGGTTTTTCATTCCTGCCGCAGGCGTTCCGGGGCGGGCGCTGTATTTGAAGGAATAGGACTGGGCGAATTTCACCCGCTCGACCAAACGCAGGGTATCTTCAAAGTCTTCTTCCGTTTCGCCGGGAAAACCGACAATAAAGTCCGAAGACAGAGCAATATCGGGGCGCATGTCGCGGAGTTTTGCGATTACGTTTTCATACTGCGCACAGGTATAGCGACGGTTCATCGCCTTTAAAATACGGTCGGAACCTGACTGTACAGGCAGGTGCAGGTAGGGCATGACCTTGGGGATATCGCGGTGCATGGCAATCATGTCATCCGTAAAGTCCGACGGATAGGAGGTTGTGTAGCGAATGCGTTCAATGCCGTCGATATCGGCGATTCGGGCAATCAGGCGGCTCAAATCCCATGTTTTGCCGTCCAGCCCTTCGCCGTGCCAGGCGTTGACGTTCTGTCCCAGGAGCATCAGTTCTTTCGTTCCCGAAGCCGCCAGCTCGCGCGCTTCTTTTAAAATTCCCGCCGCGTCGCGCGAATATTCGGCTCCGCGTGTATATGGAACGACACAGTACGAACAAAAGCGGTCGCAACCTTCCTGAATGGCCAGAAATGCTGAAACGCCGGTTGACCGGGCTTCAGGCAGGAAATCAAACTTTGGTTCGGCCGGGAAATCCGTGTCAATAATGCGCAGATGCCGGTTTTCGTTCTGCAGTTTCCGGAGCATTTCCGGAAGGCGGTGGTAGGTCTGCGGCCCCATGGCGATGTCAACGTATTTTGCCCGGTTCATGAATTCGTCGCTTTCCGCCTGCACAACGCATCCGGCCACGATTAAAATCAGATCGCGGCCCTGTTTCCGGCGTTCTTCCTTCAGCGGTTTGAAGCGTCCCAGTTCGGAAAAGATTTTTTCCGAAGCTTTTTCACGGATGTGACAGGTATTGAAAATAACCATGTCGGCCTGCGCCGGGTCATCGGTTTCCTCATAGCCCAGACCCCGCATGACGTCGGCCATCCGCGCCGAATCATAAACATTCATCTGGCATCCGAAAGTCTTGATAAGCAGTTTTCTGGTCACGGTCAGTCCTGTTTCTGAAGGCGGTCAGCGGCCGCAGAGATTTTATTTTTCAGGATGTTCAAAACGGGAACATTCTTCAGATCAAAGTTCCCCGGGGTCAGCAGAGGCGGTTTCAGGTTGTTCAGATAGCTGTCCAGAGCCTGATACTCTGTTTCGCTCAGATGGCTTTGCCCGGCCTTGCGCAGGCTGTCATGCTGAAAAGGAATAATTTCCGATGAAAAGATGATGCTTTCCGCCGAAGGAGAGGCGCTTTTGCCTTCCCCTGTGACGCCGGCGACTGTGGCTTTTATCTGGCGGTACAGGTTTTTCGCGGTCGGATCCGCACTTGCCCCCGCCGGATAGAACCAGCGGATTTCCTGCGGTTCCTGAGCCAGGTAAAGCCATTTGTAAGCCTGCAACAGATTTTTGGTGACCCCTTCGCCGCGCCAGTACAACAGCCCCAGC
Source organism: uncultured Rhodospirillaceae bacterium (assembly GCA_900553035.1). Taxonomy (GTDB): domain Bacteria; phylum Pseudomonadota; class Alphaproteobacteria; order CAAGCB01; family CAG-977; genus CAG-977. The sequence goes on from USCC01000102.1 coordinate 1,919, forward strand.
TTTGACTGTGCCGGAGCATATCCGTTGCGGGCGCTGAGTGCAAAATAAACAACGGCGCGGCGGAAATCCGGTTTTTTCAGGCTTTTTCCCTGATAAAACAGGGCGCCCAGCTTGTATTGCGCCTCGGCATCGTTTTCTTCTTCGGCGCAATACATGTACTGCATGATGGCAATGGCGTTCTTTCCCGATTTTTCCGCACGCTCTGCCCAGTCGCAGGCCGCGTGAGCCACGCCGGAAGCCAGGAAAAGAAAAACAAAAGCCAGACGAAAAACCATAAAAACTCCCGGAGATACACTGAAACGTCTCATATCTAATACAAAAGTATCATCTGACGCCGTTTTTTTCCAGTGTTTAATCGCCGGGAATCCTTATATTTATTCTTCGCCTTTTTCCATGTTGTCCATGACTTCGGCCATATCATGGTTATCGTCGCCCAGGTCGGACGCGTCTTCGATCAGTTCCAGATCGTCGTCGCCCGCTTCGGCGAAATCAGCTTCAGGCGCCTCAGCGGTCAGTTCTTCGATTTCTTCGTGCGTCTTACCCTTGTTCAGACGCCTGACTTTTCCGGCGCAGGCCATCTGAAGGCGCAGGAATTCGTCGACGGAAACCGTATCACCGCAGTGCGGGCATTTGATCGGGTCTTTCCGCAGGTCGTAAAAATGTTCACCGCACTGCAGGCACGTGCGCTTCGTTCCCCATTCCGGTTTAGCCATAACTGTCTTCTCCTCAAAGAATTAATTTATTTAGAGCGTTTGACATGATAGCTTTGTTTTGTCAATTCAAAAAAAGCGATGCACTATAATGAAGATTGTTTCAGAAAATTCAACCGGTTTAAACGGAAAAATTTCAATCCCCGGCGATAAATCAATTTCCCACCGCGCCCTGATGCTGGGAGCGCTGGCTCGCGGGGTTACGCGGATTGAAGGGCTGCTGGAAGGCGAAGACGTTCTGCGCACGGCCGATGCCCTGAGCGCCATGGGGGCAAATCTCCGGCGCGAAGGGCCCGGCCGCTGGACAGCCGAAGGCGCCGGGACTCTCCGTAGCCCGGGGCGCGTCCTGGACATGGGCAATGCCGGAACGGGCGTGCGTCTTTTGATGGGGCTTGTCGCTTCGTATCCGCTGAAAGTCACGTTTACAGGCGACGCCAGCCTGCGTTCACGGCCGATGAAGCGCGTGACAGAGCCGCTTTCCCTTATCGGCGCATCGTTTGAAGCCGCCGAAGGCGTGAAACTCCCCCTGAGTGTTGTCGGAACGGCGACTCCGAAACCGGCCTCCTATACGCTTCCGGTCGCTTCGGCGCAGGTGAAGTCGGCATTGTTGCTGGCGGGGCTGAATATTGACGGGGAGACGGTTGTGTACGAACCCGTCCTGTGCCGCGACCATACCGAACGCATGCTGAAAGGCTTCGGAGCGGACATAACGGCGGAACCCTGGGAAACCGGCCGGAAAATTGTCCTGAAAGGCAAAGCGACCCTGCGGGCGGCGGATGTGCGTGTTCCGGCGGATATCTCGTCCGCAGCCTTTCCAATGGCGGCGGCTCTGATTACGCCGGCTTCGGAAATCGTGATGCCCGGCGTGGGCATTAATCCCCTGCGTGCCGGGATTATTGACGTCCTGCGCGAGATGGGCGGAGATATACGACTGGAAAAACGGCGCGAAGAGGCCGGCGAACCTGTCGCCGATCTCCGTGTGTGTTCCTCTCGTCTGAAAGGTGTTGACGTTCCGGCGGCAAAGGCTCCTTCAATGATTGATGAATATCCGGTTCTGGCGGTTGTGGCGGCGTTTGCGGACGGCGTGACGCGCCTGAGAGGGCTTTCGGAACTGAAAGTCAAGGAAAGCAACCGGTTCGATGCGATTATTGAGGGGTTGCGGAAAAACGGGATTCCGGCGCGGGCCGACGGCGATGACCTTCTTATTCCGGGCAAAGGCGAAAATGCTTGCGGCGGCGGTCTGATTGAGGCAAAACTTGACCACCGCATCGCTATGGCTTTCATGGTCATGGGGATGGCTTCCGAACGGCCTGTCCTTGTGGACGACATTTCTTCGGTAGCAACCAGTTTTCCGGATTTTACCGGCTTGATGAACGCAAAAGGAGCACATATTCATGATTATCGCGATTGACGGCCCGGCGGCCGCGGGCAAAGGGACTTTGGCGCAAAACCTGGCGCGCCGTTTCAATTACGCTTTTCTGGATACAGGGCGTCTGTACCGCGCCGTCGGGTACGCCGTGTTGCAGGCGGGAAAGGATCCCGCGGATGCCGTCGCCGCGACCGAAGCCGCGGAAAAGCTGGAACCCGAAAGTATCAACCGTCTTCTGAAAAATCCGGCTCTGCGCAACGAGGAAACCGGTTCCGCCGCTTCGAAAGTCGCGGTAATTCCTTCTGTCCGGACGGCTCTTCTGGAATTGCAGCGTCGATTCGCACATCATCCCTTTCACGAGGACGGCCGGACGGCTCCCGGAGCCGTTCTGGACGGGCGGGATATCGGTACGGTTGTGTGTCCGGATGCCGAAATCAAGCTTTTTGTGACAGCAAGCGCAGAAGTTCGCGCTCAAAGGCGTTTTAAAGAGTTGCAAGACAAGGGGAATCAGGCTATATATGACGTCATTCTGAAAGACCTGAAGGAACGCGATGAACGCGACTCCAAACGGGCTGTGGCCCCTTTGGTTCCCGCCGAAGACGCTTTTATTCTGGATACTTCGGATATGGACGCCGAACAGGCCTTTGCGGCCGCAATGGCGTTCATTGGCGAAAAGACGAGCGAAAAGTAACCGATTCGTCCGTTCCCGCCCTTAACTGTGGCGAAGGTTTGAGTGCACGCCGAACCTTCGTTCAACCGTCGCAACGTGCAGACCCGCGGAAACAACCGCGCGGCAGGAAAGCGACAAATGAAGATAAAGGAAATTATTTTAATATGGTAACCAAAACAGAAGCCGTCGAAATGCCGGCTATGAAAGAAAATTTTGCCGAACTGTTCAATGAAATGTTCGGCGCGGACAAGGGGCTGGAAGGCTCCGTCGTCAAAGGAACCGTCGTTGCTCTGACGGACGATTTCGCGATCATTGACGTCGGCCTGAAATCCGAAGGACGCATCTCTTTGCGTGAATTCGGCTTCAACGCTGACCTGAAGGTCGGTTCCGAAGTCGACGTTTACATTGACCGCTATGAAGACAAGGACGGCATGGTCGTCCTGTCCCGTGAAAAAGCGCGCCGCGAAGAAGCCTGGAACGAACTGGAAAAAGCTCAGACCAACGGCGAACGCGTCAACGGCGTCATTTTCGGCCGCGTTAAAGGCGGCTTTACGGTTGATCTCAACGGCGCCATCGCTTTCCTGCCGGGATCGCAGGTGGACATCCGCCCGGTGCGTGACGTCGGCCCCCTGATGGGCACCCCGCAGCCGTTCCAGATCCTGAAGATGGATCGCGCCCGTGGCAACATCGTCGTTTCCCGCCGTGCCGTTCTTGAAGAAACCCGCGTCGAACAGCGTTCGGAACTGATCCGCAACCTGTCCGAAGGCCAGATTCTGGACGGCGTCGTCAAGAACATCACCGATTACGGCGCGTTCATTGACCTGGGCGGCGTTGACGGCCTGTTGCATGTCACGGACATTGCGTGGAAGCGTATCAACCATCCGTCCGAAGCCCTGACCATCGGTCAGCCGGTAAAGGTGCAGATCATCCGCTTCAATCCGGAAACCCAGCGTATCAGCCTCGGCATGAAGCAGCTGGAAGCCGATCCGTGGAGCGGCGTTGAACAGAAATATCCGGTCGGATCCAAGCTGACGGGTCGTGTCACGAACATCACAGACTACGGCGCGTTCATTGAACTGGAACCGGGCGTTGAAGGTCTGGTCCACGTTTCTGAAATGAGCTGGACGAAGAAAAACACCCATCCGGGCAAGATCATTTCCACGTCTCAGGAAGTGGAAGTCATGGTTCTGGATGTCGATCAGCAGAAGCGCCGCATTTCCCTGGGGCTGAAGCAGTGCATGGCCAATCCGTGGTCGGCGTTTGCCGAAACCCATCCGGTCGGTACGGTCATTGAAGGCGAAATCCGCAATATTACGGAATTCGGCCTGTTCGTCGGTCTGAACGGCGACATTGACGGCATGGTTCATCTGTCCGACCTGTCCTGGGACAAGAGCGGCGAAGAAGCCGTCAAGGACTACAAGAAGGGCGACATGATCAAGGCCAAGGTTCTGGATGTTGACGTTGAAAAAGAACGCATCAGCCTGGGCGTCAAGCAGCTGTCGGCCGATCCGTTTGAAGGCGCCGTTCAGGATCTGAAGAAAGGCGACGTCGTGACCTGTATCGTTTCCGTCGTTACCGACAACGGTATCGAAGTGGACGTCAACGGCTCCAAGGGCTTTATCCGCAAGGGTGACCTGTCCCGCGACCGTTCGGAACAGCGTCCGGAACGTTTCGCCGTCGGCGACAAGGTCGATGCGAAGATCACGCAGATTGACAACAAGACGCGCAAGCTGTCCCTGTCGATCAAGGCGCGTGAAATTGCCGAAGAAAAAGAAGCTCTTTCCGAATTCGGTTCAACGGATTCGGGTGCTTCCCTGGGCGATATCCTGGGCGCGGCCATCGAAAAGAAAAAAGCTGAAAACAAATAATTTCGGTTTTTCAACAAAGGCCCGGCGGTGTAAAAACCGCCGGGTTTTTTATTCTGTTCCCGGAGATGGAAATAACCGTATCGGACGAAAGGGGAAGAGAGCCCTTCTTTGATGGAAGGGGATAAATTATTTTCATGCAAATCATTTCGCGGGATGATGAAAGAGTGCTGTTCTGCCGGCCGGACACCGAAAGGAAAATCGGCAGTATCCGGCCATCTGTCGGAAATGCTCACGGGGGATTGCTTCAGTGCTCCTGACGCCGCCGAGAATTCCCCTTCGCCGAGCCTCTCTTCTTTCAAAGCACTTTATGATGCGGGAACGCAGAAAAGGGGCAGAAAAGGGACGGTGAAATAAGGGAGCGGCTTTTCGGTCTTCCATGCAACGGACGCGGGCTCCGGGCACAGGGAAAGAGTGTTTCAAAACAACCGCGAACACATGCGCAAAAAAAACAGCCTCATGAAAGAGGCTGTTTTCCGAAAGATTGATCCTACCAGCAGGTACTTCCCTGCGGAAGCCAGTTGCCGCTGGAGTCATAATTCGGCTTGCATCCGCGCGTACACTGTGTGTAGCTCGAACAGCTCCGACCATAATCCGCCGGCACGCACTCATACCGAGACGCTTCATAATGCCAGCCGCTCTGACAGTTACAGGAGCTGGAGGACGTGCACCGGACGCACTTGCCGCCGCTGCAGCGGTAACCATACGAACAGTCCGTATCCCTTGAGCATTCCGCCGTCGTATTGGATCCTTGCGAAGAGCCCTGGCGGCAGAAGGATGATGTCAAGCTCCCCTGACCGCAGGCCGTGCAGTACGCATTCGCCGTTCCGCCGTTCTTGCATTCCTGTCCCACGGAACAGTTCGCCTGAGTCGTACAGGCCGGCGTTACGCATGTGCCGTTGGAGGAACACTTCTGTCCGCCGGTACACTGAGAATCCGACGTACACGCGACACAGGCTCCG
>USCC01000103.1 GCA_900553035.1 uncultured Rhodospirillaceae bacterium
GTTTGAAAAGCTGTCCGGCGTCACGTTGACAATCCCCATGACCAGAGGCCGTTCAAGGCTCAATCCGGCGAATGTCTTCTGCGGAAAACGGATGCGGCGGATGATTTGCTCGGCATACGGACCGAACCCCATATCCGCGGCCCAGGACAGAATCGTCTCCGCCGGTGCCCGGACGGACAGAATGTCCGCCGCACGCCGGATCAGAACTTCGAAATACTCCGCGCCGTACAGCGGATTGAAATAAACCGTCCTGTCGGGATGCGGTATTTCCTCCCTCGGCAGGAGGGAGCCTGAAACAACGGAAAACACGGTGTTATTCTTCTTTCGGACTGTCGTTATCGACTTTGACCGGATCGTCCGGATCGCTGACCGGAACGGTCGTGCGAGACGACACATGGACGCCGGGTTCTTCCCGGACAATCTTTTCGCCCCGGATGACCGCCTTGATTTCGTCGCCCGTCAGGGTTTCGTATTCAAGCAGAGCCTGCGCCAGAGCTTCCAGCTCGTTGCGATTTTCCGTCAGAATCGTCTGAGAACGCTGATACGCTTCGTCAATAATCGCACGGATTTCACGGTCGATTTTCGAAGCCATTTCATCCGAAACCGCCTTGCGTTTCGACATGGAATACCCCAGAAACACCTCGCCGTCCGGCTCTTCCAGAGCCATCGGGCCAATGTCCTGATTCATGCCCCATTCGGTCACCATCCGGCGCGCGATTGACGTCGCCATGCGGATATCGGATTCCGCCCCTGTTGATACGTTATCCGGCCCGAAAATGATTTCCTCAGCCACACGTCCGCCAAATGCCGTGCACAAACGGTCTTTCAGCTTCGCCTTGGAATAGGAGATGTTATCGCGTTCCGGCAACTGCATCACCATGCCCAAAGCCCGCCCGCGCGGGATGATTGTTGCCTTGTGGATCGGATCAGACGCCGGACAGTGAAGCGTGCAGATGGCATGCCCGGCCTCGTGATAGGCGGTCATTTTCTTTTCTTCTTCGCTCATGACCATTGACCGGCGTTCGGCCCCCATCATGACCTTGTCCTTGGCGTATTCAAAATCGGCCATTGTGACGACACGTTTGTTGCGTCGGGCGGCCAGCAAAGCGGCCTCATTGACCAGATTCGCCAGATCCGCGCCGGAAAAGCCGGGGGTGCCGCGCGCCAGAACGGAAACATTGACGTCCGGCCCGACGGGAACCTTTTTCATATGAACGTTCAGGATTTTTTCACGGCCGACAACATCCGGATTGGGCACGACAACCTGACGGTCAAAGCGTCCCGGACGCAGCAGAGCCGGATCCAGAACGTCGGGACGGTTGGTCGCCGCGATCAGGATGACGGCTTCGTTCGTATCGAACCCGTCCATTTCGACCAGAAGCTGGTTCAGCGTCTGTTCGCGTTCATCGTTTCCGCCGCCCAGACCCGCGCCGCGGTGACGGCCGACGGCGTCGATTTCGTCGATGAACACCAGGCACGGCGAATGTTTTTTGGCCTGTTCAAACATATCGCGGACACGCGACGCGCCGACACCGACAAACATTTCCACAAAATCCGAACCCGAAATCGTAAAGAAAGGCACATTGGCCTCACCCGCGATGGCTTTGGCCAGCAGTGTTTTGCCTGTTCCCGGGGGACCGACGAGCAGGACGCCGCGGGGGATTTTCCCGCCCAGCCTCTGAAAACGGGGCGGATCTTTCAGAAAATCGACGATTTCGACCAGATCGTCCTTGGCTTCGTCAATGCCGGCGACGTCGGCGAAGGTCACCTTGCCCTGTCCTTCCAGCATTTTCGCTCTTGATTTGCCGAAACTCATTGCCTTGCCGTTTCCGGCCTGCATCTGGCGCATGAAGAAAATCCAGATACCGATGAACAGCACAAACGGCAGCCAGTACAGAAGGCCGCTCCAGAACGATCCGCCCTCGCCGTCTTCGGGAATGGCCGACACGCGGACGTTTTTTTCCAAAAGCAGAGGGATCAGCCCGGGATCCTGCGGCGCATAGACGCCGAATTTCTCCCCGTCCGACAGAACGCCGGCGATTTTATTGCCCTGGATGACGACTTCGCGGACCTTTCCGGCCTCCACCTGCTGCGTAAATTCGGAAAACGCCAGCGTCGTATGCTTTTTCAGCGCCGAATTTTCCTGGAACGCGTCAAACAATGCAAAAAGAAGCGCCGCGACGAGAACCCATACCAAAAGATTTTTTTTCACACCAACCGCCTTGTCAAAGAAGAACGGGACACATCCATTCCGCTTCCCGGCACAGCGGGAAAAGCGGCGCGAAATCGACCCGACACGATATTCCTGTTTTTTTATACCCTAAATGAGGCGCAAGAAAAAGCCCCTCTCTGTCAAAAAGTGCCGGGAGGACCAAAAAACACCGCCGCGGGCCTGTTTTTTCAACTTTTAGATTATTATCCAACGCCTTCACGGTCAATTCTTCCGGCCACGGCGCCGACAGTTCAAAAGCGAATCTGTCCCAGTAAAACAGGCGTTGATTCCGGAAGCTCAGCGGCGGCGGAAGATCGGCCCGTTCGCGCCAGACAAGAACATGTCCTTTGGTCGAGGGCGCAACGCGGCAACCGCCCAGGGTCGCTCCCCGGAACGCGCCGGAAAGGATTCTCCGGCGCAGAGCATCAAGCGCTTCCGCCGCCGGACGGTAAGGTCTGTTCGCCACGGCACGGAGGATTTCTCCCAGACAACGGCGCGCCGTCTCTTCCGGAAGCGCCGCAAACGCGCGGTGCGGGAAAAGGGCATATCCCATATCGGAAACGGTGACCGAGGAAGCAACAAAGGCGGCCATTTCCTCTTCCGCGGCGCGCCGCCGCCGTCCGTATTCCAGACTTTCCCGGAACGCCCGCTCCATATCGTCTGCTGAAACAGAACGGCGCAGACGTCCGCGTTCAAAATCGTCCGTATAATTCGTCGGATCCTCCAGCCATTCCTGACCCACCGTTCGGTTATAGCGGCGGAGCGCTTCGGGTTCAAGGCCCAGAAGGGGACGGAACATCCGGCCGAACGCGAATGAACGGACAGCCGACATTGCGGCCAGCCCCTCTTCCCCGCTGTGCCGCGCGCGCCGCATCAGGAATGTTTCAGCCTGATCCCGACGGTGATGCCCCAGGAAAAGAGCGGAGATTTCCTTTTCACGGCAGGCTTCAAACAAAAGAGCGTACCGTTTTTCCCGCGCTGTTTTTTCAATACCGCTTTGCGGCTTTTCCCCCTGCCATTTCAACACCCTGTACGCATGGCCCCGCTGCGCCGTCTGTGCCGCTGTCCATACCGCTTCGGCGGACGATTCGGGGCGCAGGCCGTGGTCAACGGTCAGAACCAGCAGTTCACCGCCGTTTTTCCGAATAAATTCATCCAGAAGACGGAAAAGAGCCATGCTGTCCGCCCCGCCGGAAACCGCCGCCGCGAAACGGCCGCCGCCGGATATGCCAAACGCCGTCATCGCCTTTTCAAAGACGGCTTCAACGTACCGTCGGTTTTCTTCATCCGAGAGGGTTAACGGCATCCCAGCTTTTTCGCTTCATTTTCAAGGCGCTTTTTCATGGCGTCAGAGACCTTCGGGTATTCCCTGCTGAAGTTCTGAAAGGCAATGCAGGCCTCTTTTTTCTTGTTCAGACGCGCCATTGTCAGGCCAAGCTTCAGAAGGTTATCGGGCGCCTTCTGGCTCTGGCGGTAATTTTTAAATCCGTCCGCAAAGGCGATGGCCGCCTTGTCGTACTGGCTGCGGGCATAGTAGGATTCGCCCAGCCAGTACTGCGCATTCCCGGCCAGATCATGTTTCGGGTACAACGCCAGAAACGCTTCAAATTCGCCCTCTGCCGCTTTGTAGTCTGATTTCTTCATGGAAGCGAAAGCCTTATTGTAAAGAGCCGTTGCCGTCATTTTTCCGTACTGCGTCTTTATCCGGGTCGCTTTGTCCTTTTCTGCCCGCGCGGCAGCGGCTTCCCTGGCTTTCTGCTTTTTAGCCGCCGTCTCCTTTTCGGTTTCAACGCGCTTCTTTTCTTCCGTCAGCTTTTTGATTTCCTCCTGAGCCTTCAGGAGTTTCTCCTCGTTTTCCTTAAAGCGCAGTCCATAATCGGCATTCATCTTGTCCATGCGTTCGCCCAGTTTTTCCTGATTGAACTTAATGGTTTCAAGCTCGCCGGTCATGGTCTGGAGGGATTGCTCCATTTCCTGCAACCGCATGACCATCGCGTCAAGGTTTCCTTCGGATGCCGTCACGTTTTCGGCTGTTTTCGAGCCGACGTAATTATTGGAAAGCTTGCGCTGGACGCTTTTCAGCGCCTCGTCCAGTTTGTCCATCCGGTCAATCAGCTCGGTCACCGACTGGGCGGAAACGGGTGCAGGGACCAGAAAGGCAAGAATCAAAAAAGAGCGGAACAGCTTTTTCATAACATCCTCGAACAAGAAAAGAGTGCTTTTGATTATAAAAGCACTCTTTCCATTAGGCTAATACTTTTTATGCGAAAGGCTAATCGGTAATCGCGACCGTTACCGCGCGGCGGTCTTTGGCCCATCCGGCCGGGTCATTCATTGAAGAAGCCGGATCTTTCTTGCCGTATGAAACCACGGTGATACGGTTCGCCGCAACGCCTTCGGAAATCAGGAAGTCCTTGACGGCCTGAGCACGGCGTTCGCCCAGTTTCAGATTGTACGCCTGCGTGCCGCGCGGATCCGTGTAGCCCTTCAGGATGATCTGCTTATCTTCATGCTGGCAGAGCCACAGAGCCTGTTTTTCAAGCTCTTTTTTGCTTTCGGCTGTCAGGACAGCTTTGTCGAACGCGAAGTAAACCTTTCCGACGACCTGTTCCGCCGGCATTGTTTCCTGAATTTCAACGGCCGTCACCGTGATTGTTTCCTGTTCCGGTTTATCCGAACTGCACGCCGACAGAAGTGCCAAAGACCCCAGAACGAGCGCCAAGTGTTTTTTCATGTTTTCTTCTCCTTAAAAAACGGTCAGCAAAAATGCTTCCCTTAACATTACACCAACAAAAAAGTGCCCTTATTGTAGGGCACTTTTCGTATTCGGATAACCTAGATAAAAGTTCCGGTCACCTAATAAATTAGTCTTTAACGACCGTAACGGCGCGGCGATTCTGAGCCCAGGCGGCTTCATTGGCGCCGACGACAGCCGGATATTCCTTGCCGTAGGAAATGACTTTGATGCGGGAACCGTCAACGCCGCGCGAAATCAGGTAGTTTTTCGCGGCAACGGCACGGCGTTCGCCCAGAGCCAGGTTGTATTCACGCGTACCGCGGTCATCGGTGTGTCCTTCGATCACGACGTTCTTTTCCGGGTTGGCCTTCAGGTATTCCGCCTGAGCCTTCAGCGTGTTAACGGCTTCGGCCGACAGGGTTGACCTGTCGAACGCAAAGAAAATCCGATCCTTGGCCTTCTGAGCGAAATCCTGATCGTTCGCCTCAACGGCAGCCTGATCGGCTCCCATAGCGGTCGTAGAAGAGGTTTCTTCGACGGAGCCCGACGTGGCGCAGCCGGAAACCAGAGCCAAAGCGGCTAAAACGGTCATAAAGCGTGTTTTCATAAAAAATCTCCCAAATAAAGATGAAACACCAGATAAATTCAGTATGATGATTGAATTTAAAGAAATTCTCGCCTTTTAGCAACCAGAAACATCATACCGACATCAAATCTTTTTATTTCAGCGGTTTGACAGCAGGGGTGACCACGCCGGATCCGAAGCGTCCACCGGTGTAATCAGACGGCGTTCATTATATCCGGTGATGTCCACCGCGTAAATCTTCGTCGCGCCCGGAATGCCGTTCCGATCCGGCGGATCCTGGCGGAAATACATCAGGATGCGGCCGTTCGGAGACCAGGTCGGCGCTTCGACCAGATAGCCTTCCGCGACCAGGCGCTCTCCCGTCCCGTCCGGGAACATGACACCGATATAGAATTTGCCGCCCGACATTTTTGTAAAGGCAATGTAATCGCCGCGCGGCGACCAAACCGGCGTCGCATACCGTCCGCCCCGGCCAAAGCTGATGCGCTTGACGTTTTTGCCGTTCGCATCCATGACATACAGCTGCTGTCCGCCGCTGCGATCCGAATTGAACACAATCTTTTTGCCGTCCGGGGAATAGCTGGGCGACGTTTCGATTGACGGATGGCGCGTCAGCTGGCGTACGACCCGGGTGTCCAGATTCATTTCGTAAATATCCGTATTGCCGTTGTCCGCCATCGACATGATCAGCTTATGTCCGTCCGGTGAAAAGCGCGGCGCAAACGTCATCCCCGGAAAATCGCCGACAACCTGCTGTTTTCCGGTTTCAATGTCGAACAGATAGACGCGCGGCGTATCGCGATAATACGACATGTAGGTGATTTGCTGCATGTTCGGCGAAAAACGCGGCGTCAGGACAAGGTTCAGGCCGTCGGTCAGGAACTGGTGGTTTTCACCGTCCTGATCCATAATGGCCAGGCGCTTGATGCGGCTCGTCGCCGGCCCGGTTTCCGCAATATACACAATACGTGTGTCGAAATATCCCTCTTCACCGGTAATCCGTTTGTAAATCGTATCGGCGATAATGTGAGCGACGCGGCGCCATCCCTTGTCGTCAATTTCCAAAGCGACCGACGACAGCTCCTGCGCCGCATAGACGTCCCACAAACGGAAGGAAACCCGGATATGCTGCGGGTTCAGGTACTCGACCTGCCCCTGTACAAGGGCTTCGGCATGAATGGCCTGCCAATCGACAAAGCGCGGCGCGTCATCAATGCCCTTGAATTTCTGAAGGTACGAAAACGAATCCAGGATACGGAACAACCCCGAACTTTCCAGATCCGACTGGATGACGCCGCCGATTTTTCCGGCCAGCTCCTTCGCCTTGGCGTTGTTCGAGGAAAATTCGGGCAAAGCGACAGCCATGGGTTCCGAACGCGCCCCCGTAATATCAATGCTCAATTCCGCCTTCGCGGCACCGGCCGCCGCCCACAGGGCGACGAACAAAACAACCAAACGCTTCATCATCATGACACTCCGCCGTCAAACGGGTTAAACCGCAACAGTAACGTTTTCCAGGAATCATAGCTCTGTTCATAGTATTTCGGGAACAGCTTGAAGGGCGATTCCTCCCCTTTTTTATCACAGATATAGACCGCCCGCCGCGCACTTTCGGCGACCGAGCGGAAAGCCGGATCCTTGCCGTAACGCCCCGTATTGAGGATTTTCGCATCGCGCACCGTGCCATCCCGGTTCAGGAACGCACGAATTTCAATCGTCATGTTCTGCGCCCCCCGCACCCCCGGGTCACGACCTGCTGGGCCTGCGCCGCACTGAGATCGACGGAATGTATGACGGCGAAACC
>USCC01000104.1 GCA_900553035.1 uncultured Rhodospirillaceae bacterium
GCAATTGACCGGTCATCACAGTGGGGGCAAAGTCTCGAAGCGCCTTCAAACGGATACGTATGGGTGCGCGGCAATGCCGATGCGGCGAACAGCGGGCGTGACAGAGTTATGTTCAATGTCGGGGGAGTGTCTTTTATTGTATCGCAGAACGGCGCCACACAGACCGGCGCGGGCGGCGGCGCATTTTTCTTTATACAGAAAGGGGCTGTTTTCTGCGCATCCGGCGGAAACGGTTATCTGAGGCAGCTTGTTTTCATTCCCTGTCTGGAGGGATAAAATGGTTTTAAAATATGCAAAGGTTGTTGATACAGCGAAAGCCTGTATCGTCGGGCTTGGAAACGATGAAGCGTTTTATGAGGCTCTGGGGTTTGAGCGGTGCAATGTTGAACAGGCCTGGGACGGTTCATGGTATCTGGTGGGGCATGTACCGCAGAAGCCTGTGACGGCGGCGGAAGATGTTCGGGCAGAGCGCGACCGCCGTCTGTCGGCAAGTGACTGGACACAGATGGCGGACACTCCTCTGCCGGCGGAGGAGTGTCTTTTATGGAGGCAGTACCGTCAGGCTTTGAGGGATCTGCCGCAACAGGCGGGATTTCCGGAAAGTGTCGTCTGGCCCGAAAAGCCGTCCGAAAGCGTTTCCGGCTGACAGGACAGATTTTTCCGCCCGGCGCCGGATGAAAAGCCGCCGGATTTCGCGGCGGCTTTTGGGTTATTCTCCCATCAGTTCCTGCAGATCTGGCTCGATTTCTTCCGGTGTTGTGGTCGGAGCATACCTCCGGATGATGTTCCCCGACGGGTCAATCAGGAATTTCGTAAAATTCCAGCGGATCATGCCTTTGAAACCTTCGCCGGAATCCCGGGTCAGATAGGAATACAGAGGGTGCTGGTTTTTGCCGCGTACGTCAAGCTTTGCATACACGGGGAAGGTGACCCCGTAATTGACGCGGCAGAATGTCTGTATTTCTTCATCCGTTCCCGGTTCCTGACGCAGAAACTGGTTGCAAGGGAATGCCAGAACGGTAAAACCGCGATCCCTGTATTTTTCATAAAGCTTCTGAAGCCCGGCGTATTGTTTTGTAAAGCCGCATTTGCTGGCGGTATTCACAAGAAGAACGGTTTTTCCCTGAAAGTCGGCAAGAGGTTGATAGGAGCCGTCCGGCTTTAATACGGAGAAGTCATAGATTTTCATCGCTCTTTACTCCTTATCTGGAAGCAAGTGCACCGACGCATTGCCATTGCATGCCAAGTTCTATGTTGTTGACGATTTTATTGTAGGTCACGCACCATTTTCTTCCGACTTCCCCTTTGTGAATCTCGTCGCACATTGCCTCGGTCAAGGCTGGATTCGGTATGGGATTCCGGCAGACAATGCCGTTTTGATTCGTCTGGATGAATTTGCGCGTTTCGGCGATCTTGTATCCCGGACCGCAGATGGTTTCACAGGCGCTCTGGCAGATGGCCGCATTTGGCTGTCCGTTGATGACGTCCAGGAAATTACATTCCGTTTCCTGGATGGTGATGGATTCGACTTCCGTTTTTGCACTCTTTTGCGCCGGTGTTTCGTCCTGCGAACAGCCGCTGACCCCGGCAAGAGCGAAAAGCATCGTAAAACTTATATAAAGTATTCTTTTCATCCTCTTTTCCTTCCCGTAAGTTGCGGATCAAGTGTGGAACATTTGAAAACGGCTGTCAAAGTTCTAAAAGGCTATAAAACGTTTGTTTTGTACCGATCCGCGTAAGGGTTTTATTTACTTCCGCCGCATAAAATAAATAAAGTTTCGGAGGGAAAAGGGCATGTTGAAAAAAATCTTTGGCCGCATCCGGCGGAAATGGGATAAGTATGAGCCGGTTCCAAAAACCGGGGCGGCGGCCGTACGCAAGGCTCTTCCCTTCGCTATTGGTGACGGGCCGGCCTCTCAGGCAATGGAAACGTTGGCTTCGGGGCCTTTTCTGGTCGCGTATGCTCTGGCTCTGGGAGCGAACAACCTGGTCATCGGGTTGCTGGCGGCCCTTCCTTTTTTAGGGAATTTCGCACAGGCTCCGGCGGCGTATCTGGTTGAAAAGGTTCGGAAACGCAAGAAGCTGGCTCTGGTGATTTCATTCTGTTGCCGTCCTCTTTTCCTGATTGCCGCCTTACTGGCGTTTTTTGTTCCCAATCCTGTTTTGCCGACGCTTCTTGTGCTGTGCTTTGCCGGGCGCTATCTCTGCGGTTCGGCGGCAACCTGTACGTGGAATTCCTGGATGCGCGACCTGCTTCCCGTTAAGATACAGGGGCGTTACTATGCGGCACGCCTGAGGTACATGACAGTGGCGGTGATTGCATGCAATTTGCTGGGCGCTTTCCTGATCGACCGGTGGAACGTTCTGTGGCCGTCACGCGGCATTTATGCCTATTCCTTTCTGCTTTTCCTTTCATTCTGTGCCGGTATGGTCAGCATTTACTGCATGAGCCGGGTTCCGGAACCGGCCATGGCTCCGGATGAAGAAGTCGAACTTTCCTTTGCCCGCAAATTCATTGAACCGTTCAAAGTGCCGAACTTCCGCCGCCTGATGACATTTCTGGGCGTGTGGAATTTCGGGCTGAATCTTGTCGCTCCCTTTTTCACGGTTGTCCTTATCCGCCAGCTGGGCATCAGTCTGACGGGCGTTGTCCTTCTGACGATTCTCAGCCAGCTGTCTTCTTTTTTCATCATTTCAATATGGGGCGCGATTGCCGATCGTTTCAGCAATAAATCCGTTCTTTCTCTTGCCGTTCCCGTCTATATTTTTTCCATTTTGCTGTGGATTTTCACCACATGGCCCGAAACGCACGTTATGACGGTTCCCTTGCTTGTCCTGATCTATGTGCTGATTGGTATCGCGACGGCCGGTGTCAATCTGGCGGCGAACAATATCGCCCTGAAGCTGGCGCCGAGAGGGCGTGCCGCCGTTTACCTGTCGGCGAACAGCGTCGTCAACGCCGTGTGCGCGGGGACGGCTCCGATTATCGGGGGGACGTGTGCGGACTTTTTCCAGGATATCCAGTTGTCGCTGATCGTGCAGTGGAAGACGGCTCTGGAAAGCGTCAGCTTCCAGACGCTGATCGTTTCACACTGGGATTTCTTTTTCATGTTCGCGGCGTTTATCGGGTCTTTTTCTCTGCTTTTTCTGACCCGCGTCAGGGAACAGGGAGAAGTCAAGGAAGCCGTCGTTCTTCAGGAATTTCTGAACCGCACGCGGCGTTCATTTTCAAATCTGGCTTCGTTTACGTTTCTGCGCATGAAGTTCAGCGAAAAACCGCCCGTTCCCCCTGTCCAGGAAAAAGCGGAGGAGGAGGAGCTGACCGGCTGGGGATCCTGAGATTACAGAAGTCCGATGACGTTCAGCAGGACAGCACCCACGGCAATCGGCGCGGCATATTTGACCAGAAACGAAAAAACGGCAAGAGCATATTTGTTCTGAAAGACCTCCAGCTTCCGAACCCCCAGGAACCAGCCGACAGCCAGGCTTGTCAGAAGCCCACATCCCGGCAGAAGAATGTTTGACGCCAGATAGTCAGACAGATCAAAAAGATTTTTTCCGAAGATTTTGAAATTTCCCAGAATGCCCATGGAAAGAGAGATGAATATTCCGACCAGAAAGCTGTAAGAGGCGAAAATCGTAATCGCCTTATGCCGTTTGACCTTCAGCTGATCCCCCATGAAGGAAACAATGACTTCCATCAGGGAAATGTTGGACGTAACGGCGGCGAACAGAAGGAGAAGGAAGAAAACGCCTGCAAAAAAGGCGCCGAACGGCAGTGCGGCAAAAATTTTCGGCAACGTGATGAAAACAAGGCTCGGCCCCGCATTCATCGGGATGCCGAACGCGAAAACAGCCGGGAAAATGGTCAGTCCCGCCAGAATGGAAACCAGAGTGTCCAGAAGAGGAACCGGATATGTTACCTTGAAAAGGTCTTCTTCGGGCCGGATGTAAGAGCCGTAGGTAATGTAAATGCCCATTCCGACGCTGAGTGAAAAGAACGACTGCCCAAGCGCCATCAGAAACGTCTGCGGTGTGACCTTGGAAAAATCGGGATAAATGAAATACCGGACTCCCTCCCAGGCTTTTTCAAGAGTCAATGCGCGCCCCATCAGCAGAAGAAGCAACAGGAACAAAAGCGGCATGATGATTTTGCTGTATTTTTCAATTCCTTTTTCGACTCCGCGGTAAACGATGAAGGCACTGCCGAAAATGAAAAGGAACAGGAAAAACAAAGGCTGTACCGGAGAGGCGATGAAACTTCCGAAATGGTGCTCGTAGTTTTCAATGGAAGAGCCGGAAAAAATCTGTGAAAAGTAATAAACAATCCACGAACCGACGACACTGTAATAGGGGACGATGACGACGGCCGCCAGCACACCGATGCCGCCGATGAACGCAAATCCGGGATGAATGGTTTTCAGAGCCCCGACCGGATCAAGATGCGTTTTTTTCCCAAGCGACATTTCCACCAGCACAAGCGTAAAACCGATGAAAACCGTTGCCGCCAGATAGAGCAGCAGAAATGCCCCGCCGCCTTCCTGCGCCGTTATGAACGGAAAACGCCACAGATTTCCCAGCCCCACGGCAGAACCGGCCGCAGCCATAATTAAACCGAACCTGGATCCCCACGAAGCCCGTTCCGATGCATGCATGATGTTTATATCCGAAATATTGAAGCGAAAAACGGAAAAATCTTAACGGATTAAAGCGGATTTTCAATAAAATTTGTAAAATCTTCCCGGTTTTTTGTATTTTCCTGCCGTAATGTCAAATACAATTCAATCATGCGCTTAAAGACATCAATGCTCTGCGCACCGGAAATGAGGGTTTTCTGGTCGAAAATAAAGCACGGGATTCCGCGGACTCCCGATTTCCGCCACAAAAGAGGAAGGGATGTGGGAGGAAAATCCGTATCCAGCTTTTTCCGGAGCGTTTCCGTATCCAGCCCGCACTGCTTCGCAAGACAGCTCAGGACGTCGGGATCGCCGATATTTTCTCCCCGGATGAAATAAGCACTGAAAACAGCCTCAAGCGTTTCCATGCCTTTATTCTGTTCAAAACCGTAACGGACAAGAATGTGCGACGGCACGGAATCCGGGATGGAGGGGAGGGCATCGAAATTAATGACCAGTCCGACTTCGCGGGCGGCGGGTTCAATCTTTTGGCGCAGTTCGCGTGTCCGGGCGGCCATATCGATATGTATTTCGGGGCGATCCCGCCATAAAGCCGCCGGCGGGGCGATCAGAAACGGATGGACGCATATGTCGAATTTCAGCCGGGGAAAAGCCAAGATAGCTTCATCCAGGCGGCGCTTCGCAATGTACGACCACGCGCACACGGTATCCAGGATAAAATCGATATGCATGAACGATCCTGTTAAAAATCTATTCTGTGTACTTTATGACTTTTTTATGTATAAATTCCTAATAAAGCCGAAAAAGGGATGCAAATGGGCAAAATTCAGGACCGGATGCGTGAATTTATGACGAAGCTGTCAAAAGACGGGGCTTCGGCGCCTCCTTCCACGCCGCGTTCCCGCCGCCCGGCTGTTTCCGAAGAACGAAAAAAAGCCGAGGAGCAGAAGGAAAAAGCTCTGGCTCGGCTGAAGAACCGGAAAGTTCTCCGCCCCGGCAAAAAAGACTCGAAATACAATAAGCCGGACGGGAAATATGTAAAGCCTGAAGTTGGGCTTGATAAGAATCAGGTTAATCCTCGAATTATTCCCGAAAAAGAGCCCGTTCCGCCCGCCCCGCTTTCCGAGAATGAAATTCCCGTTTCCAAAGCGGAAGACGAACAGAAAAAATTGGGACTGGCCTCTCTTGTCAAACGGCTGCGCGGTGTTTCTCAGCTCAGGAAGAATAAGGGCGAATCCGAACGATCCTCCTTTCCCCGGCCTGTAACCGCGCCGGAAGAAGACTCTTCCGGAATAACGGATGACAGCGCGGACGAGCTGAAAAATTTTTACAGTGACGCTTCGGATGATTTTGTCGTCAATCCCCCGGACGAAAAAGCGCCTGACGAAACGGTGGCGACGGCATTATCGGTGGCTGTCGGGATCATCTACTGGGATGACATGGATCGCCTGGTTGACCGGGTCGTCACCATCCGCCGTCTGTTCCGCCGTCAGGGGGACATCCTGATTGATGCGTTCTGTCATGACCTGTCGGCTCCCCGCCTGATTTTTTTTTCACGGGTCGTACGCCTGTATGATCTGAAAACCTTCCAGACATATGAAGATCCCCGGGAATTTCTGCTTTACAGCGTCGCCGGCGTTTCCCGCGGGGGCGGCCGCCGGGAAGACGCTTTTGTCGCGGCTTTGTCCGAAGTCCGTTACGATCTGGCTGCTCTGGCCTTTGTCGCGCGAGCCGATTCTGAAAAAAGCGATGCCGAAAACCGTCTGATATTTGAATACGTAAAGGAACGGTGCGCTCATATTCCTTTTGATGAAAAGGAAATGTTCAGCTATATTTCAATGCTGTACCCGGATGAACAAAGTTTTTACGAAGCAGTGGACGTTATCGTCAAACAATCGCATAATGTACTGTATCCCTTCGTGGAAACGTTTTTGCAGCTGATTTTGTCCGATGGGGTGATTCATGATAATGAACGGGAACTGTTGGCGGAATTGTTGTATATTTTGCGTTTAGAAGGTATAGAACTGAATATATTGGGCTTAAAATAGGACGGAGGTTTAATTCATGCAGGTACGTTCCTGGATTTTATGTTTTGTCGGCGTCGCTCTGATGGCTTTTTCATGTCCTGCCCGTGCACAGCAGGAAACCAATGATTCTCTGAGTTTTGAAGAGACTCTCAATAAGCAGTACGATCTGAAAAAACAGCAGATCAGCCGGCTCTTCCAGGACAAAGTGCAGAAAATTTCCGAACGGACCTCTCTGCCCGAGGAAATGCGCCAGGTTTTGATTCGCCAGGCTGATGAGGTCAGGGAATTTGACATGCGTATCCTCCAGCAGAAACTGGAAATGAAAATAAAGCATGCCAAGGAACGTGATGTTATTAAAGAGCGCCTGAAAAACGATGCAATGAACCGCGTCAAATGGATAATGGAAAACGAACGTGATTTCCAGGAGAATAAAAAGGCTAAGGAAGAAGGGAAAAAGATTCCGGCCGCTCCGTCTGAAGCGGCTCCGTCCGCCACGGCAGAAGCTATGAAGAAAGAAGAGGCTGTTGCCGCGCCGGCGGTTCCGTCTCCTGTGGCTTCGTCTGAAGCGGCTCCGTCCGTCGCGGCGGAAGCTATGAAGAAAGAGGAAGCTGTTGCCG
>USCC01000105.1 GCA_900553035.1 uncultured Rhodospirillaceae bacterium
CTGATGATGCACATTATGCTGAACATGCTTTCGAACGCCGTTAAGTACACGCAGGAAGGAGGGCACATTTTCGTTTCGGCCGAACAGGATGAAACCGGGGCCCTGAAAATCATTTTTGAAGACGACGGTATCGGTATTTCGGCCGAAAATCAGAAGAAAATTTTCGCGGCCTTTGTTCAGGTCGAAGGTGCCCAGACAAAAAGCCATGCCGGAACGGGACTGGGGCTGTATCTTGTTGTCCAGATGCTGGAATTCCTGAACGGCCGGATCACCGTTGAATCGCGGGAAGGGGATGGTTCCGTCTTTACCCTCATCTTTCCGTCCGAAATTTTCCGGGAAAGCGGTCCCAGACAGATTTCGCTGTAAGGCATTCCCTGCGGTCCCAGAAAAAGGGCGGGTAAATCCCGCCCTTTTTCTGTGGCCGGAGTCACAGGCAGCCCCGTTGAAAAGCGGGGCTTTTTTTTACTTTAATTTTGAAAGAGGTAGCAATGAGTATTGAAATTACAGCTTCGCTTGTCGAACAGTACTGCGGAAACGTTCAGGCGCTGGTCCAGCAGAAAGGTTCCAAGCTGCGCAACGTTGTCGGTATTGAAAGCGTGCGGGGAAAGAACGCCTATATTGACCAGATCGGCCAGGTTGCCGCCGTTAAGAAAACGACGCGCCATGCGGATACGCCGCGGATGGATACGCCGCACAAGCGCCGCCGTCTGACGCTGGAAACGTACAACTGGGCGGATCTGATCGATAATGATGACAAGGTCCGGATGCTGATTGACCCGACGAGCGAATATTCCAACGCCGCGGCATGGGCGATGGGCCGAGCCATGGATCAGGCGATTATCGAAGCCGCTCTGGGAACGGCATATACCGGCGAAACGGGCGCAACGGAAGTTGCCTTGCCGGCTTCTCAGGTTATTGACGCCGCGTGCGCCAGCAAGTTCACTTTTGACAAGCTGCGCCAGGTGAAACGTCTGTTCGATTCCAATGATGTCCCGATGGAAGGCCGGTATATCGTCCTGTCGGCGGCTCAGTTGGATGACCTGCTGAGCGAAACGAAAGTGACGTCTTCCGATTATGCGGCGGCGAAGTCTCTGGTACAGGGTGAACTCGAAAGCTTCATGGGCTTCCATTTCATCCAGTTGAACGCCAAAAAGGCGGACGGCAAGCTGATTTTGCCCGAAGTCATGAGCACGGCGGAAACGCCGGCCAAAATCGGCCGTTCCTGCGTGGCTTTCCATTCCGAAGGCATCAAGCTGGGAATCGGTCAGGATATTGTCGGCAAAATCACGGAACGTGACGACAAGTGTTTCGCAACGCAGGTCTATTACGAAATGTCCATCGGGGCCGCGCGTATGCAGGAAGAACTGGTCATCAAGATCAACTGCAAGGAATCCTGAGCGATAAGCGTACGGGGCGGGCGGCGGGATCATTTCTTTCCCGCCGTTCGTTTTTTATACGGAAGAAAAGGAAAAGGTTATGCCTCAGATAAATATTTTGCCGTCAGCCGTTTGTGAAGCGGAAGACGGTTATGCCGATATGTCCGACCGGGCGGTTCAGAAGTCTGCGGAATGTTCCGAAATGGCAAAGGCGGCCGAAACGCTGGCGATGCTACGCCAGAACAGTGCCGATGTATGCCGGCGCAAGGACGAGGAAAAACTGTCCGTCGAAACGATCATGAAGGCTTTTGACAAGGCCGCACGGAAAGCTGTTGAAGAAATGAAGACAGACAAGGCGTCGGCCTTCGTTCAAGAGGTCTGTGACGACGTGCGGGAAGCCGTTTTCAGGGGAGCTGTCGGCCGGGAGGTCGGGTTGACGTTTGAAAGCCGCGCGGCCCTTCTGGAGCGCGCCGTTTCTCTGAACGCCGAATTTCTGAAGGAAGTCCCGGCGGAATATGACGCTGTCTGTGCCGATTTTGCGGAAAGCGTGGAACATTCGGGTTTGCCCGTTTTTATGAAGAACGCATTGAAACTTAAGGCTTCCAGGGAATTTGCCGCGGCGGTTCTGGATAACGTCGGGGAAGCGGACAGTGAAAAGCTGGCCGGCGTCTGGGAGGATGGAAAAATCAGGGAACTCTTTTCCGAAGAAGAAGCCGCTTTTTTGAAAAACAAGGCGGAAGATGCCCAGACAGCGCGTCAGGCTGAAAAGGTGTTTGAACGTCTTGAAGCCGAGATGCTGCTGAATATTTCTCCCGAAGAAGGATGCGGGCGCATTGAAGCCTGGATAAAGGAAAACCCCGAGGGCTTGTCGAAGGATGTTCTGGATATCGTCGCATCCTTGAATGGTTTTTATTTCCGGCGCGAACAGGGCGAAGTGCAGGTAAGGGTGCAGAAGGAGCTTCTGGATGATCTGAAAAAAATGAAGGAGCTGTGTGAAGAAGGCCGAGAAGACGAGGCTTTTCTTCATTTGAACACATGCGGCCTGAAATATGGTGCGCCGGAACTGTTTGACGGAATTTCCGAAGCGTTCACGGAAGGAAAAATCGGCGCCGGCGAGGGAAAGAGCGGCTTTATTTCTCTTGTTTCGGGTTTCTGCCGAACCGGTGTTCTGCCCGAAGCTGAACTGTATGAGGCTTTTCTGCTTGGCGCTCTCGGAAGCCGGGATTTCGCTCTTCTGTCCGAGATGGCGGAAAATCTTTCGGAGCATCCGTCTGTTTTTTATGTCCGGAAAGCCATGGGGGCTCTGATCGCTTCACAGCAGTCAGAAGAGGCGGTTTATGCCGGTCTGACGGCTTTGTATTACGATTTCGCCGCTGCGGCCGCGCAGGGGGCATCGGTGTGTGAACTCCGGAAAATAATCCGGGAATGCCTGGATCTTGGGTAAAGGAGAAAAACAATGACTTCCATGGTTTCAATCTGCAACCGGGCTTTGTCCAAAATCGGGGATGAAATCACGATTTTATCGTTGGAGGATTCCTCAAAGCCGGCTCGGTACTGCAAAATGCTGTATCCGGAAACGCGGGACATGGTTCTGCGTTCCTATCCGTGGCGTTTCGCCCTGAAGCGTTATGTTCTGGCGCCGATGGCCGAAGCGCCTGTCTTCGGTTTTGCCAAACAGTTCGCTTTGCCGGTCAACTGTCTGCGCGTCTGGCGGACGGAGGAAAACATTCCTTATCAGATTGAGGGGAAAGCGCTGCTGGCGGATGCCGATGTCTTTCGTTTCATCGGCATCCAACGCGTCGAAGATCCGACGCTGTTTGACCCGATGTTTGTCGAAGCCTTCGCTCTGAAGCTTGCTTCGGAACTGGCGCTGCCTCTGACGGCGTCGGTTTCGCTGAAGGAAGCCCTGTACAAGGAGTATCAGGTCTTTGTACAGCAGGCTCGGACGGCTTCGGCAATGGAGGGATGCCAGGACTCCTATGTTCAGAAAGGCTGGCTGGAAAGCAGGTGGTAAATGAAAATATCGACATCCTTGGTCCGGTTTAATACCGGCGAAATCTCTCCTTTGATGGCGGGGCGCATTGATACCGAAGAGTACCGGGGCGCCTGCCGGATCATGAAAAACTTTATTCCGTCGGTTCAGGGGCCGGTCAGCCGCCGCGGCGGGACACGCTTTATTGCATCCGCAAAGTTCAGCGGAAAGAAAACGCGTCTTTATGCGTTTCAGTTTTCGGCGGTTCAGCCGTATCTGCTGGAATTCGGCGATGGCTACATCCGGTTTTTCTTTCACCGTCAGCCGATCGTGACCGAAGCCGGAACGCCTCTGGAAGTCGTAACTCCCTATGCCGAAGCGGATCTGGAGGGGCTGAGCTTTACTCAGAGCGGGGACGTCATGTTTATCGCTCACCCGAACTATCCGATAAAAAAACTGGTGCGTCACAGCAATGTGGACTGGCGGCTGTCGGATGTCGAGCTGATTGACGGACCGTATTATCCGGTGAATACCGGCGATATTTCCATCCAGCCTTCAGGGGTGAACGGAACCGTGACTCTGACGGCTTCGGGGCCGCTATTCAGCGCCACGGACGTCGGACGCCATGTCCGCATCATGCATTCACAGGCGCCGAACGTCAAATGGGGGGCGGCGAAAATCATCGGTTTTACAAATGCCCAATCGGTGACGGCTCAGGTTTTCAGTGCTTTCCCGTTTATGAATACGGGGGCTTCAAAGGCCTGGCGTCTGGGCGTTTTTTCGCAGACAACCGGCTATCCCGCCGTTGCAACCTTTTTTGAACAGAGGCTTGTTCTGGCAAAAGGCAACGGTGTTTACGGGTCAAAAACCGGGAATTACGAAACATTTTCCCCGACCAAGGACGACGGGTCGGTCACGGCGGAGTACGGGTACGGTTATGAACTGTCATCCGAGCAGATCAACAACATCTGCTGGCTTTCATCGGGGCGTGTCCTGGCTATCGGAACTGTCGGGGCGGATTTTACCCTGATGACGTCCGGCGGCGACGGTGTTCTGCCAATGACCGTGAAGGTCATCCGGCATTCGACGTATGGCAGCGAAGCCGTTCCGCCGATAAAGATAAGCAATACAACCCTGTTTGTTCAGAGGTACGGACATAAGCTGCGGGCATTTACGTACGATAACAATTCGGACGGATATATCGCGCGTGACCTGACCACGCTGGCTTCCCACATTACGCAGAGCGGCATAAAGGAAATGGCTCTGCAGCAGGAACCGGTGCCGGTCGTTTGGTGTGTCCTACAGAACGGAGGGCTGGTCGGACTGACGTACGAAGCGGAACAGGCGGTGGAGGCCTGGCATTCGCATGATCTGTCCGGCGGTTTCGTGGAAAGTGCCGTGACTCTTCCGTCGGAGAACGGAAGTCATGACGAGCTGTATCTTCTTGTCCGCCGCGTCATAAACGGCACCGAACGGAAATACATCGAAGTCATGGAAGAGGGAATCGGCGTTGAAGAGGAAAATACGAAGGAAAACTTTTTCGTTGACTGCGGCCTGTCCTATCACGGTGAAAAGGCGGCGACGCTTTTCGGTCTGGATCATCTGGAAGGCGAAACCGTCGCTATTCTGGCGGATGGGGCTATCCAGCCGGAACGGTCGGTTCACAACGGAAGCATCACGCTTGATACACCGGCATCGGTCGTTCATGTCGGTCTGCCGTATGTTTCCATTCTGCAGCCCATGCCTGTGGTCGGACTGGCGCAGGACGGTGTGTCCGAAACGGCAAAAAAACGGATATCCGGGATGCTGATCCGCGTTTTCAAGACGCTGGGCTTTAAAATCGGGCGGGAAGGACATGTCGAGCGGCAGTCTTTCCGGCGGACGAACGATCCGATGGACGCGGCGCCGGCTTTGTTTTCGGGAGATCGCAAAATTGCGTTTTCCGGAGACTGGAATGATCTGTCAAGCATCCGCATCGAGCAGGATCAGCCCCTGCCTTTGACGGTGCTGGGAATCTTTCCCATCGTGAATGTCAACAAGATTTAATAAGGAGGAAAATATGGGACCTGTATTCGCGGCGGCCGCAGCCAAAACGGGCACAAACGCCCTTCGCGGAGCGGCGCGCCTGAAAGAAGAGCGCCGGATTTCAAAGGAAAACATCCATTCATATCAGCGCAGGGCATCGGATATTCTGAAAAAACAGAAGTATGACGAAGGCGTCCTGCGTCGGGAATCAGATGAAGACAAGGGCGAATCCGTTGCCCGGAGCGGGGCTTCGGGCGTAAAGGTGTCCTCGTTTGACGACGCTTTTTTAAGCCATGATCTGAAAACGGAGCAGGAAGCGGCCATGCGGCGTTATGAAGCCGACAGCGAAGTCAGCGAACTGAACCGGCGCATCCAGTCGGAACGACGCGCGAACAGAGCGCGGAACACGGATTATGGTTTGGGCGTTCTGAGCGATTTGTTCGGCTTGGCGGGCAAGTATTATGAAACATGAAAATATTAAAGAAAGGAATGGTCTATGACGGTGGCAAGCACGCTGAATAAAATCAGTTATACAGGAAACGGGGTTGTGAGCGAATTCGCAATCCCGTTCAAGTTCTTTCAGGACGATGAGATTGAAGTGTACATGGTGTCGCCGGTTCTGGCGGAAACACGTCTGACGCTTGGGAACGATTATTCTGTTTCCGGCGCCGGGGATGAACAGGGCGGAACTCTGACGATGACCGTTCCGCCGGAAGCCGGCGAAAAAATAACCGTTGTTCGCGTCGTTCCCATGACGCAGGAGGTCGATTATCGTGAGAATGAAATCTTCCCCGCCGAAACACAGGAACGCGCACTGGACCGGCTGACCATGATGATTCAGCAGCACGCGGAAAAGTTCGAGCGGACTCTGACTTTGGGCATTACGTCCGAGGACAATCCCGACGAAATCATTCCCCGTATTTTTGAAGCTGAAATAAACGCGGCGAACAGCGCCAGTGCTTCAGCGGCCTCGGCGGTTTCTTCCGCGAACCAGGCGGCGGAAGCGGCTGCCCGGGCTTTGGCTTCCGCGTCTTCGGCCTCCGAAAGTGCGGCCAGCGCCGCGGAAGCACAGGCGATTGTCGACAGCTTTACGGCAACCGGCGAGACGATTATTTCACCGACTGTACGGTATTTCCGGATCGTCACGGCTGCCGAATACGGCGCATTGTCCGATGCAATGAAAGCCGATCCGGCCTATCTGTGGTTCGTGACGGCGTAAAGGAGGAAACAATGGAAGGAACCAGCGTAAAAAATATGTGGGGATCGGGAAGGCGCATTCTTGAAATGTGGAGCGCCGGGCGGAAACTGTGGGAGCAGAAAATTCTCTCAGGGTCTGCCTTTTTTACGTCTTCCGGCGTCTTTACGATTCCTCAGACGGCGATTTTCATGAAATTGACAATCGCCGGCGCCGGCGGCGGCTGTGCGGGGGATACATGGGCTGTTTATGTGTGGGGCGGCGGCGGCGGCGGTGGCGGCGGCCGGATTGAAAGAAGCTTTTACGCGCAGGAGCTTCAGCCGATGTGCGGCCGGAGTTTCGCCGTTATTGTCGGAGCACCGGGAAATAATGGTTCCAAAGATGTCGCCGGATCAAACGGGGGGTATTCGCAGTTCCAGATGGCGGAAGGATCGCCGACCGCTTATGGCGGATACGGTGGCGGTC
>USCC01000106.1 GCA_900553035.1 uncultured Rhodospirillaceae bacterium
CAAAGCCGTTTTTCCTCCATACCGTCCGACTTCACTTTCCCGAAATGGCATACAAGAAGGGCTTTTCTCCCTCTTTTTTCAAAGCCGTTTTTCCTCCATACCGTCCGACTTCACTTTCCCGAAATGGCATACAATAAGGGCTTCTTTTCCTTTTTTTTTCAAAGCCTTCTTCAAATTTTGCTGCCGTCAGGAAAGAGATGGGGAGAATGAAAAAACGCCGCCCAACAATCGGCGGCGTTTTATGCGGTTTCAGAAAATTCAGCGGATGCCCATTCCCATCAGACCCTGATATCCGCTCGTTGAGCCTGTCGCCAGATAGTGAATCAGAAGTATATCGCATCCTGTTTCATAGCAGTTCTGCGTTTTATCTCCCCGGACAGTTGCCTGAAGAAACAGATCCGAATCTTCAATGCCGAAAACAAAACCCGTTTTCCGCTGTCCCGGGATTTTCAAGGTGAATCCTGTGTTTCTACCGTCGAAGCCTTTGACGTTTTCCATACATTTCAATTCGGCTTTCGGATTGATTTTCCGGATATAAGCATACTGTCCGGCTAAAAATCTACCGTAATTGACAGGGAAGGAAATGCCTTCCTCCTTCAGATCGGACATCTGCTGAGCCATCCGGGCATCGTTAATGATGACATCTTTTTCCATATGCCGGCACCCGTCTGCTGCCAGTGTCTTTTTTATTTCAGCGGCTTCAGCGTCCGTCCAATCAATGGACGCCGGCGCGAATCCTTCTTTTATGCCAAAGCCTTCAGACGGCATTCCCGTCATATCTCCGGCCGGTTTTTCCTGCGACGGCTCGACGTTCAAGCAACTGAGCCAGGAAGGCCACTGAAACCCGACTGTTGTCGAACAGGCGGCGAGTGAAAATAAGCAGAACGCGGCAAATATTTTTTCATAAGGTTTTTCCGTCAGGGATTTAATGCAACAGCAGGGATGTAAAATTCATAATCAGACGAAAATTTTTCAGGGAAACAGGATTAAAGGACTTTTTTAAATTATAAAAAATGTTTATTTTCATATGGTAATCTTACGTTTCCCGGAATTTTAAATCCATACTTCATCTATAATAATAAATTTTTGATTTTAAAAAAAGGATTCATTAATTTATTCGTATTTTATATTTGCATATAATAATGAATCTGTTTCCATTGCACGGATCAAATAAAGCTGTCCGTTTTTCTGCGCCGGAAGGCTTCAACCGCGGCGGCCGAAAAGCTTTTCAATGTCCTTCAGTTTCAGCTCGATATACGTCGGGCGGCCGTGAATGCACTGACCCGAATAGGGAACGGCTTCCATCTGACGCAGAAGGGCGTTCATTTCCGAAGCATCCAGTTTCCGCCCCGCACGAACCGAGCCGTGACAGGCCATGGTCGCACAGATATCCTTGATGCGTTCTTTCAAGGCAACCGCATCCCCCCATTCGGCCAGTGTATCCGCAATGTCAACGACCAGTCCCCTGACATCTACATCGCCCAGGATGGCCGGCGTTCCGCGTACCAGAACCGCCCCGTCGCCGAAGGGTTCAATGAAAAGGCCCATTTTATGAAACTCTTCCGCCCGTTTTAAAAGGCTTCCGGCCTTTGATGCTCCCAGCTCAACCACTTCGGGCAACAGAAGGTACTGCGCCGCGGCATCGCCGTTCTGGTAATTATGGTTGATCTGTTCATATGTCAGACGTTCATGGGCCGCATGCTGGTCAACAATGACGATGCCGTCTTCGGTCTGAGACACAATATACGTCCGATGGAGCTGTGCCCGGGCAATTCCGAGAGGCGGAAAAACTTCCTCACGCGCTTCAGCAGTGAAATCCCCGGCCGGAGCCGAAGTGTCATCCGGAACTGACGGAGCCGCGGAAAACGTCTCGGCCGGTTTGAAAAGACCGTAATTGAAATGGTTTTTCGTCTCTCTGAGCGGCGCTGTGTGCAGGAGGCTTGAAGCCCCGGCGGGAAGCGGCCGTGCCTGATAATCGTACGAACGGCTGAACACCGGCGCCGGAGCGGGAAGCGTGCCCGTTTCCGCCGCGTCCAGCGCTTCCGTCGCCAGAGAAGATGAGGTCCGGTGCCCGGCTTCAACCAAAGCCTGCCGGACGGCTGTAATGATCAGGCCGCGAACCGCCTGCGCATTGCGGAAACGGACTTCCGCCTTGGCCGGATGGACGTTCACATCAACGTCAAAAGGCGGTACTGTCAGGAACAGAACGACGACCGGTGCGCGATCCGAAGCCAGAAGCTGCTGATAGGCGACCTTGACGGCGCCCATCAGAACCTTATCCCGGACAGGGCGGCCGTTGACGAAAAAGTACTGATCCGCCGCCGTTGCGCGATTCAGCGTCGGCAGTCCCGCAAAACCGGTCAGCCGGATGCCTTCGCGTTCAACGTTGATGCCGATGGCATTCTCGGTAAATTCCGCGCCGACGACCTGAGCAATACGCTCTTTCAGCGCTTCTTTGGAAAGCGGCTTTAAATCCAGGCGCGTTTTCTTTTCATCGGACAGTGTGAAGCCGACCTCCGGATGCGCCAGAGCAATCTTTTCCATAATGTCCTGAATGTACCCGGTTTCAGTCGGTGTCGTTTTCAGAAATTTCAGACGCGCGGGGACGGCATAAAACAGATCCCGGACTTCAATGCGCGTGCCGACAGGCCCTGAAACAGGTTCCGGTTCACGCTTTTCCCCGCCTTCGACAAGCAGGCTCCACGCCGTATCCGAATCCACTGTTTTTGACGTAATTGTCATGCGGGAAACCGAAGCGATCGAGGGCAGGGCTTCTCCGCGGAAGCCAAGAAAACGAATATCGAACAGGTCGTCTGTCGGCAGCTTGGATGTCGCATGGCGTTCGACTGCCAGAGAAATTTCTTCGGCCGTCATGCCTTTTCCGTTATCAATGACAGCCATTAACGCCTTTCCGCCGTCATTCAGGACGACATCAATTCGCGTCGCTCCGGCGTCAAGGGCGTTTTCAACCAGTTCCTTTACCGCCGACGCGGGTCTTTCGACCACTTCGCCGGCAGCGATGCGGTTGACCAGTGTCGGCGGTAAAAGACGCAAAGGCATCCGTTGTTCTCCTAGATCCCGCCGCGCAGAGTACGAGCCGCGTTGATCAGGCCGTTCGTTGACGAATCATGCGTTGTTACCGTCTTACCGCCCCTGATTTCGGGAAGGATTTTCTTCGCCAGCTGTTTGCCCAGTTCAACACCCCACTGGTCATAGCTGTTGACATTCCAAATCACGCCCTGAACGAAAATCTTGTGTTCGTACATGGCAATCAGCTTTCCCAGCGTGCGCGGATCGAACTGCGGCACCAGGATGACGTTGGACGGGCGATTGCCTTGGAACACCTTGTGCGGCAGAAGGGCTTCGATTTTTTCTTCGGCCATGCCCTGAGCTTCCAGCTCGGCGCGGACTTCGGCGGCGGTTTTGCCCTTCATCAGCGCTTCGGCCTGTGCAAACACATTTGACAGGAGAATCGGATGATGGTCGCCCGTTTCATTCAGGGAAACCGCGGGAACAATGAAATCGCACGGAATCAGGTGGGTGCCCTGATGAATCAGCTGATAGAACGAATGCTGTCCGTTCGTTCCGGGTTCGCCGAACAGAATCGGACCCGTCGTATAGGGGACGGGTCGTCCGTCCTTTGTGACACCCTTGCCGTTGCTTTCCATGTCGGCCTGTTGCAGATAGGCGGGCAGGCGGTGCAGGTACTGGTCATAGGGCAGTACGGCATAGGCTTCGGCACCAAAGAAATTATGGTACCAAATTCCCAGAACCGCCAGGATGACCGGAATATTCGCCGCCAGAGGCGCCTTGCGGAAATGCTCGTCCATTTCATACGCACCGGTCAGCAACTCAATGAAATTGCCATAACCGACGGCAATCGCAATTGACAGCCCGATGGCAGACCACAGCGAATAGCGGCCGCCGACCCAGTCCCAAAATTCAAACATGTTCGCCGGATCAATCCCGAACTTTTCAACTTCCGCCGTATTGGTGGACAGCGCGACGAAATGCTTTGCCACCGCTTTTTCACCCAGAGCATCCACCAGCCATTTGCGAGCCGTCTGCGCGTTTGTCAGCGTTTCCTGGGTCGTGAAGGTTTTGGACGCGACAATGAACAGCGTTGTTTCAGGATCCAGACGTTTCAGCGTTTCCGCCATATGGGTACCGTCAACATTGGAAACGAAATGGACATCCAGGCCATCCTGTCCATATTTTTTCAGGGCTTCGACCACCATCACAGGCCCCAGATCCGACCCGCCGATGCCGATATTGACAACATCGGTGATCGCCTTGCCCGTTTCGCCTTTCCATTCGCCGGAACGGACGGCATCCGAAAAGGTTTTCATTTTTTCAAGAACGGCGCGAATCTGCGGCATGACATCCTTTCCGTCAACATAAACCGGACGGTCGGATCGGTTGCGCAGAGCCGTATGCAGGACGGCGCGTCCTTCGGTGTTGTTGATTTTGTCGCCGGAAAACATTTTTTCGCGGGCCAGCTCAATACCGGATTCCTTCGCCAGTTCAATCAGCAGACTCATCGTTTCCTGATTGATCCGGTTTTTGGAATAATCCAGGAGGAAATCTCCCGCGGCGACTGAAAACTCCGCGAAACGGTCGGGGTTTTCCGCGAACATATCGCGCATCTTTTCATTGCGCATGACGGCGTAATTTTTTTCCAAAGCCTTCCAGGCATTTAAATCCGTTAAATTCATATCATTTTCTCCGAAAAGTATGTTTGCTAGAGATTAGCAGGTTTTCCCACGACGACAAAGAACAAACTGTCGGGGAGGAAGAGCCTCCGAGCCGTTTTCCGGATCTGTTCGGGCGTCACGGCCTCCATCAGGGCGTTACGTTTTTCCAGATAGTCGATTCCCAGGTTTTCGTACTGCATGAAAGCCAGAAAGGACGCCAGTCCGGCGCTGGACGTGAAAGCCAGAGGAAAAGAACCGGTCATATAGGTTTTGGCATCACGAAGCTCTTCCGCCGTCGGACCGGAGTCGGCAATCGCCGCCCACTGATCTTTGACAATATCAACGGTCTGAGCCATTTTGGCGTTGTCCGACGAGGCTGAACCCACCAGCATGGGAGAAGCATCCAGCAAAGACAGATACGTGCCGATGCTGTACACCAGCCCCTTCTTTTCCCGGGCTTCTTTGAAGATCCGCGCGGAAAAACTTCCGCCGCCGAAAATGTAGTTCAAAAGGTACGCCGCATAGAAATCCGGATCACTGCGGGGAAGACCCCTGTGGCCGAATATGACGGCGCTTTGAGGAATGTCCGCGGAAAGGACATCAATACGGGCGGAGGTCTGCGGCTCAAAAGGCGGAACCGGACGGACGTTCGATTTTTCGGGCAGGTCGCCGAACGTTTCATCCAGAAGGACGGCCAGCTCTTCGGCCGAAATGTTTCCCGCAACGCCGATGAACAGGTTGTCCCGGGCAAAACGGTCCCGGACGAAGCGGCGCAAATTGCCGCGCCCGACGGCCTTGACGCCTTCACGGGTCGGCAGAAGACGGCTGTAGGGATGCCCTTTGAAAACAAGCTTCAGCCACCGTTCATACACCATGTTTGCGGGGCGGCTCCGGCGCGCTTCGATCAGGGCGTACATCTGCTCTTTGACGCGGCGGACGGCCTTGCGGTCGAAACGCGGCGAAGTCAGCGCCAGGCGGAGAAAGCCAAAGGCGTCCCTGCGGTGAGGGCGGAGCGTGCGCAGGTGCGCTGACAGCGTGTCCGCGCCGCTGTCGAAGGAAAGCGAAACCGCTTTTTCGGCGAGTTGCCCCTGAAATTCCTCGGCATTCATCCGCCCCGCTCCTTCGTCCAGAAGCGACATGGCCAGCTCGGACAGACCCGTCAGACGTTCGGGATCCGAAGCGGCTCCGCCTTTAAAGGTGGCGCTGAGGGCGATGACAGGAGTTGATTTTTCTTCGATCAGCCACGCTTCGATTCCTTTCGGACTGACGACGCGCTGAACTTTCGGCACCCGGAAAGGGACGGGCGTGACTTCGGGCAGGTTTGTTTTCTTTTTCGGGGCGGCGTCCGCCTGTGTCGGCGCCGGCTTTTTGATGATGATGCCCGAAGCGCCGGTCTGTGCGCCGGCCGTCGGGGAAAACAGGGCGGCTGTCAGCAGAGCCGCAGTGGTCAGAAGCTTTTTCATTTTGTTTTCTCCTCCGGCAGCAACCAGCCCGTGACAGACGCAGGGGAAGCGGTCATTTCGGCAAGCGCGGCGCGGACTTCCCCGGCGGTTGTCCGGCCAATGTTTTTCGTCCGGTTCTGAATTTCATCCACAGACAGACCCAGAACACGCAGCTTTCCCACCAGATTCGCCGCATTTTCGGGGTCGTCGGCAATATAATCCATTCCGGCGGCCAGACGAACTTTGGCCTTTTCAATATCATCGTCGGTCAGCCGTACGGAAGAAAGAAAGGAATCCATGTCCCTTTCAAACTTTTCGGGCGTCGTCCCGTCCGCCAGAACGGCGTAAATCGTGAACGTTCCCTTGTCCAGCGTGAAACCGTCGTAAAACGCGCCGACTTCGCCGGCCGATTTGTCACGCAGGACGAATTGCCGGTACAGACGCCCGACATGCGACGCGCCCAGAGCTTCGGCCAGAATGTCATAAGCATAGGCTTTTTGACGGTCGGTGACGTAGGACGGAACGACATAGGTGCGCGACACGGTTCTGATGTTGACCATCGGGTGGCGCATTTCCAGCCGCGCCCGGACGGGATAGGATCCTGTGAACTGTTTCTTTTCGCGGGGGGTGCGTCCGGGGGGCACGCGGCCGTAATATTTCTCGGCCAGCGGCCTGAGCTCTTCCGGAGTGATGTCCCCCGCGACGACCAGCACGGCATTGTCCGGCGCGTAATAGGTTTCGTAAAACCGGGCGGCATCCTTCATTTCAAGAGAAGCGAGTTCCCGCCGCGTGCCGATGACCGGCCGCCCGTATGGGTGGTCTCCCCACA
>USCC01000107.1 GCA_900553035.1 uncultured Rhodospirillaceae bacterium
AACAAGCGAATTCAAAAAGCGAATGCTTGAATAGTTCAACCCCCTCTTCTATTATTGCGGGAAATCCCGCCCGAATCATACGGGAGGGAAGTGTTTCGTGGGATCCGGACGGTTCTCGGGGATATGTTCAGAATGAATTTTAACAGGAATGGCGTGAATTTGAAAAAAGGAAGGAAACTCCCGGACTTCCGTGCTGAAAAGGCCGGCGCATACCTGCGGTTTTTACCGGAACAGGCCGGGAGCGGAAAAAAGCTTCGGGACGGCATGAGAAAGACGGGCTTTCCGGTAAAGCGCATGCTGTCTGCCCTTAATGAATTAACCAGAGGTACATCCGAATAACACAACGGAGAATGTATATGAAGAAACCACTGCTGACCGTCAGCGTCATTACATATAATCACGCTTCGTACATTGCGAAATGTCTGGAGACTCTGCTGGCACAGAAAACCGATTTTGATTATTTCATCCGCATCTTTGACGACTGCTCGACAGACGGGACAACGGACATCTGCCGAAAATATGCCGAAGAACATCCCGACAGGATCAAGCTGTTCACGAATGAAAAAAATTTAGGTGCCGTTGAAAATCCGATCAAGGCCTACAGCAATATCGAGACACCCTACTATATGCTGATCGAAGGCGGTGATTATATCTGTGATGAAACCCGTTTCCAGCAACAGATAGATATTCTTGAAACATATCCTGAATGCAGTTTCTGTGCCGGCAATACGCAGACTCATTTTGTGAAGGAAAATAAGGATGTCGGCGTTTTTCCCGTCTTGGAAACAGGAATTTATACGCTTGAGTACGCGAAAAAATTTCCTTTTGTTTCACTGCAGACACACTCGGGAACACGCATCGGCCGGACGCGCTGCATAACCCTTGACAAACGTCATCCGGATATTTTTCTGAGAGACATTACTCAGACGTTTGAATTACTTCGTCAGGGCCCCATGTATTACGTCGATAAAACGTGGTGCGTGTATAATTTCACGCGAAACGGAATCTGGTCGGGATTGACTGTTTTTAATAAAGTCCGGTTTCTGCTTGATAATATCGATGAATATAATTCATATACAGGCAATGAATTAAAAACGCCTCTGGTGGAAACCTTCCGGAGGCATGCCTCTTTTGATCTGGATCTGGAAACACTCTGTTTTCAGACTTCTAAAAAAGCGCCCGAACAGCCGCAGCAGAAAAAGAAACGTTTCAAGAAGGTCGTACATTTCTTTATTCCTCCGTGTATCCGTTCCATTTTTCATATTCCCCGAAATGTCTCCAGGTTTTTATGCTTTTTCTTTCGCGCACCGCAGAATGAGACCGGGAATATCTTCATTTCCGGAAACAAAGTGGTCGTTTTTACGGATGATATCAGGAAATATCAGTTCGTTAATTCCGTTGCGGTCGCTCTGTTCATGAAAAAACCTTTTAAAATAAGAAAAACGGTTGAATCGCCGGCCGGGGATCCGACACTGCTTCCTTTTGAAGAAATCTTTTCAAAAAGAATCTTTCCTCAGGCTCTGATAAACGGATTATGCCTCCTTATGAGGATGCCGAAGCCCTATCATTTCAAAAAGAAACCGACGGATGCTTCTCTGATTATTTTTGATTCCCTTTTTCCGTTAAGGAACAGCGGATTCAGATATTTCGAGTACGACGCCTACATCCGGCATTTTAAAAGCATCTCTGTCGTTACGGATGGAAAGGACATGCATTTCGCATGCAACGGCGACGACGACACCCTTTTAAACCGAAAAAACATTGTTCAGGATTATAACGACGAATTCGGGACCGAAAAAGTTTTTTACGGTGATTTTTCCGACTATGATATCCATACCGCCTCCCTTGTTTACTGCGTGTTTTTAGGCAGAATTTACAAGCTCCTGACTCTGGACAACCTGAAAACCCCCTTTGTTTTCACGTTATATCCCGGCGGGGATTTTTCACTAAATCAGGAACAGTCCGACGCGATGCTGAGGACGGTTTTTTCCTCGCCGTATTTCAGACGGGTGATCGTAACGCATAAAATAACGCGGGATTATCTTCTGGAAAAAGGCCTCTGCCCCGCGGAAAAAATGAGTTTTATTTTCGGCGGCGTTGTGCCTCCCTATCTTTCAAAAGCCGATTTCCTTAAAGACAAACAGTATTACGGCCGCGACAAGGATGTCATGGATATCTGCTTTGTCGCGACAAAATATACCGAATTCGGACAGGACAAGGGCTACGATACGTTCATTGATGCCACGAAAAAGATATACAGGCATCATAAAAACGTCCGTTTCCATGTTGTCGGCAACGGATTTGATGAACACACTCTGGATGTTTCGGAAATCAGGGATGTCCTCTGTTTTTACGGCTTTATGAAAACCACGGCCTTTGATCATTTTTATCGGGACAAGGATTTTATTGTTTCACCGAACAAACCCTTTGTTCTGGATCCGGGCTTTTTTGACGGGTTTCCGACCGGGTGCGTCTCGGAAGCGATGCTTCATTGTGTCGCGGCGATTGCGACGGACGAACTTGGGTTGAATTCAGGCCACTATGAAAATCATCGGGATATCGAACTGATCTCTCCTTCGGCGGACGAAATCGTCATGCTTATCGAAAAATATCTGGAAAAACCGGAACTTATTCCTGTTCTTGCGCTGAACGGGAAGGAACGGACAAAGGAATGGGCCGCGGCGGAACACCAGATCGCTCCGCGGATAAAAGTCCTGGAAGAAGTCTTACAGAAAGAAGGAGTCAGCATATGAGCATGAAACAACTTGCCATATATGGATCAGGCGGCTTCGGCCACGAAGTTTATGACATTGCACAGCGCGCCAACGCCGCGGAACGCCGTTGGGAAAAGATTGTGTTCATTGATGACTTCCGTGAAGAAGGAAGCTACAGAGGAACACAGGTTTTTCATTTTGACACGATTTTAAAGGAAAAGTCGATTTATGAGGCCGTTGTTGCACTCGGAGAGCCTTCGTCCCGCGAAAAGCTGTTCCGGAAACTTCTTGACAACGGGATTGAAGCGGGACGCCTTGTTGATCCGACGGCGCTTGTTTCCCCTTCGGCTCAAATCGGGCCGGGAACGATCATCTGCGAATTTGCCTCCGTTCACTGCGATGTCGTTATCGGCCGGAATTGCGTTGTCCAGCCCTACAGCGATATCGGACATGATATCCGGATCGGCGATCATTGCGTCTTTTCACCGCATTTTGCCCCCGGCGGCCATTCGGTGTACGGCGACAGAGTCTACACCGGCATGCATGCCTCGCTGAAAGAAAACCTGACAATCGGGAACGACGCCGTCATTGCCATGGGGGCCGCCGTTTTCCGTGATGTCCCCGAAGGTGCCGTGGTCGTCGGGAATCCGGCCAGAATTACGCGCGGCAACGAAGAAGGAAAGGTTTTCAAAAGCTGATGCCTTATTCCGAAGAAAATATTCTGCGCGGCCTGGACGCCGCCGCCATCATGAAATGGCAGAAAAACCGTTTTCCCGCGTTCTTTGTCGATTCCATTGACGAAGCCGTCCCGGGGAAAAGCGCAGCCGGGCGGAAATGCTTTTCGACGAACGAATGGTTCTTTCAAAACCGCACGGATTCTTTTGTTCCTCAGGTCATCGTGTCCGAAGCCCTAGAGCAGGTGTTCCTGATGACTTTCCTGACCCTTCCGGAAAACAAAGGGCGGACGACAAGCACGATTTCCGTTTCCGCAGAATATCCTCGGGCGGTCAAAGCGGGGGACACGCTGGAAATTTCGGCCCGCCTTGCGCTTTATTCACGCGGTCTGGCGCGCGGAACCGCTGTCGGAACCGTCGGAAACGAAATTGCCTGCCGGGCGGCGTTCACCGTCGTTGTGCCGTCCGTTATGGATGCTTTTAAACCTCAACAGGAGAAATAAAATGACCAATCTTGAAAAATACACCAACGCTTTTGCCTCCACCTTCGACATCAAGCCCGAAGAAGCCGCCGGCCTGAAATATCAGGGCATTGAAGCCTGGGATTCCGTCGGTCACATGGGCCTTGTCGCCGCGATTGAGGAAGCGTTCGGCATCATGATGGAAGCCGATGACATTGTTGACCTGTCAAGCTTTGAAAAAGGCCGGGAAATCCTGAAAAAATACAGCATTGAAATGTAAGCCATGACCGAACAGACCATTTTAAGAAACCTGGGCCCCATTGAAATCCAGAAGTATCAGCAGAACCGCTATCCCTGCTTTTTCGTGGACTGCATTGAAGAAGCGATCCCCGGCAAAAGCGCCCGCGGCTTTAAGAATTTCAGCTATAACGAATGGTTCTTTCCCGCGCACTTTGAAGACGAACCCAACGTTCCGGGATTTGTGCAGATTGAGACAATGGCACAGGTGTTCCTGATGACCTTCCTGACCCTTCCGGGGAATGAAGGAAAGAAAGCCGCCGCCATTGAATCCAAAGCCCGCTTTAAAAAGAAAATCATCCCGGGAGACCGGCTTGACCTTTCGGCGGAGCTGGATT
Source organism: uncultured Rhodospirillaceae bacterium (assembly GCA_900553035.1). Taxonomy (GTDB): domain Bacteria; phylum Pseudomonadota; class Alphaproteobacteria; order CAAGCB01; family CAG-977; genus CAG-977. The sequence goes on from USCC01000107.1 coordinate 4,485, forward strand.
CGTACGCGCGCGGCCTGGCTCGAGGGCGCGTCACCGGATCCATCCGGGGCGAAGCCGCCTGCCAGCTGGAAATCAAGGCCGCCATCCCCGACATCATGACGGCGTTTATGCCGCAGAATACATAAGGAAAACAGCCATGATTCGCGTCGCCGACTATGTCATGCAAAGACTGGTGCAGGAAGGCGTCCATCACCTGTTCATGGTGACGGGACGCGGGATGCTTTACCTTTCCGACGCCGCCGCAAAGGAAGAAGGTCTGACATGCGTCTGCCCTCATCATGAACAGGCGGCAGCTTATGCGGCCATGGCGTATGCCCAAACAACGGGCGGTCTCGGCGCCTGCATGGTCTCGACGGGCTGTGCGGGAACAAACGCGGTAACGGGCGTCCTGTGCGCGTGGCAGGACGATATCCCATGCGTTTTCATTTCGGGGCAGAACACCCTGAAGGAAACCGTCCGGCATACGAAAATCCCCGTACGTACCTTCGGCCAGCAGGAGGCGGATATCGTATCTGTCGTCGCGCCGATCACCCGGTACGCCGTGATGATTGAAGACCCCGCGCGTATTGCATTCGAGCTGGACAAGGCTTTCCATCTGGCGCGTTCGGGACGCAAGGGGCCTGTGTGGATTGATATTCCCCTGGACATTCAGAACATGCGCGTGGAACCGGAAGAGCTGGAACGCTTCCGACCCGCAGAGGCCGCGGACCGTATTGCGGAGGCGGATCTTGCCTATGCGCGGGAACAGCTTGAAAAGGCGAAACGCCCGGTCGTCCTGATCGGCTCCGGAATCCGCTCGGCGGGAGCAGAGGACAGGCTGGCGCAGTTGGTGGAACGGACGGATGTTCCGCTGGTCTTTTCATCTTCGGCGGCGGACGTTTTCGGAACGCGGAACGCGCTGTCCCTGGGGGCGGTCGGGACGATGGGCGCCGGGCGGGCGGCGAATTTCGCGGTACAGAACGCGGATTTCGTTCTGGCGATCGGTTCCCGGCTGACGTCAATGACGGTCGGCAACGCGCCTGAAAAATTCGCCCGAGCCGCAAAAATCATGGCGGTGGACATTGACGAAAATGAATTCAGAAAAGGAACCGTCCGCCTTGACCGCGCCGTCAAAGCCGATGCGAAAGTCTTTCTGGAAAAGCTGGGCTTTCCATTCCGCACACCGCCGGAATGGGTTGAAAAATGCCGCCACTGGAAGGAAATATTTCCCCGGTGCGAAGACTTCCGTCGCCGGAATGAAAAAGTGGATCTGTATGTCCTCGGCGATGCTTTAAGCCGGGTTCTGCCGGACGACGGGATTTTTGTCACGGATGCGGGGCTGGAAGAACTGATTCTGCCGACGACGATTGCCTTCGGCGCGGAACAGAGGTGTATTCAGCCCGCTTCACAGGGCGCGATGGGATACGCCCTTCCCGCGGCGGTCGGAGCTTTCTGTGCGGCGGGCCGGACGGTCGTCGCCGCGACAGGAGACGGCTCCGTAATGATGAATCTGCAGGAACTTCAAACCATTGCGCACAACCGCTTTCCGATCAAGCTTCTGATCATCAACAACAATTGCTATGCGGTCATCCGGCGGCGGCAGAAAGACCTGTTCCGGACGCGCACGGTCGGAACGGACGCCACGGACGGCGTATCATGCCCCGATTTCAGCAAAGCCGCGGCCTGCTTCGGCCTGCCCTATGAACGGATTGAAGGGCCGGACGGCCTGGAGGAAAGGCTGAAGGAGATTCTGGCAACAGACGGCCCGGTCATATGCGAAATTCTTTCGCCCGAAGACCAGAACTATCTGCACAGCTCGTATGCCCGCACAGCTCGGGGCCGCTTTGTCCAAAGACCGCTTGAGGATCAGTCTCCCTATCTGGATCGGGAACTGTTCCTCTCGGAAATGATCATTGACCCCATAGACCAGTAATTCAACAAGGAGAACCCTCATGGCTCAAGTCGTCCTGCGTGACGGTACCGTCATCAAAGATTACGCCGTTCCCTATATTATCGCGGAAATCAATTCCAGCCATAACGGCCGTGTTGAAACGGCACGGAAAATGATTGAAACAGCAAAGGAAATCGGCGTTTCCTGCGTCAAGTTCCAATCGTGGAGCGCCGACAGCCTTTATTCCGAATCCTATTACGCGGGCAATCCGATTGCCCGGCGCATCGTCCAGAAGTTTTCCCTGAACGAGGAACAGCTGGGCGAACTGGCCGATTACTGCGCCGAAATCGGAATATCGTTTTCTTCTACGCCCTATTCGCGCCGCGAAGTTGACTTTCTGCTGGAACGTTGCCGTGCGCCTTTCATCAAAATCGCGTCCATGGACATCAATAATCCGGAATACCTGAAATACATCGCCGGAACAGGAGCCCCCATCATCCTGTCGACCGGCATGGCGGAAACGGCCGAAGTCGAACGCGCCGTCAAAACACTTGAAGACGCCGGGAATCCAAACATCATCCTTCTGCACTGCATTTCCATTTATCCGG
>USCC01000108.1 GCA_900553035.1 uncultured Rhodospirillaceae bacterium
CCCAAAAGAACGGGCATACCGGCGGCGATCTGGGAGTCTTTACACGTGAAACGATTCCTCCCGAAATCGCCGAAGCGGTGTTTGCTTTGAAAGAAGGCGAAATTACGAAAACGCCGGTTCAAACTCAGTACGGTTTCCATATCCTCAAGGCCGGCCCGCGCCAAATGATGGAAGTCCCGTCTTATGACGAGGTTGAAGACGAACTGATCGAAAAACTGAACATGGAAACGCGGGATGAAATCGTCAAGGAAATTCGCGCCCGGGCAACAATTAAGGAAACGCCCATCGAATACGATGAATCCGGAAACATAAAGTAGTCTGCCGAGGCATTCCCGAAAAGGCCCTTTTTAATAAAGGGCCTTTTTTATATGTACATATAAAAAAGTTGAACAAAATTTTTTCTCCCGTTACAATATAATAAAAAGGGGAGGCGAATATGTTCCAGAAAGATATAGCTTATGTAAAAAGAAAGGTTATCACCTGCTTAAGAGATGCGTTTCCTGAATTTTCAAAGGAAATCGATGAAAAATATTTAATGGTATTAAAGGAAGGGCGCTATGCAAATGCAACTGTTATGAGATATTCTTATGGTAATTTGAATATTACAGTTAAGGATTTTTCTGGCTCGCCTTTTCTTATCAGAATGACTTATGGCATATTTGCGACGAATCGCGAGACCGGCATTTTAAAATCCTTGAATGGGATTCCCTCTGTGGCTCAGAAAGCTCGGAAAATTTCTCCGTACACGCTGATTTTTCATTATATCGAGGGCCGGGCTCTGACCAGAACAGAGGGACAGTTGCCGTCCGATTTTTTCGTCGCCCTGTCCGAAGGAGTGGACGCAATTCATAAACGGAATATTGTCCACCTTGATCTGAGGAATATGGGGAATTTCATTCTGGGGAAAGACGGCAGGCCTTACATTCTGGATTTCCAGTCCGGCGTCCGGACACGTTTCATGCCGAAATTCCTGAAGCATTTTCTGGAGCGTATTGACCTGTCCGGTGTTTACAAATGCTGGGATCGCAAATGCGGGGAAGAGCTTCCGCCGGACGGCCGGAAAATTCTGGAGGCCGTCAACCGTACCCGCCGCTTTTGGATTTTACGGGGGTACCCGCTGGAACATCTGATGCGTCACCTGAAATAAAAAAGGCCCGAAAGGGCCTTTTTTACAGCTGCCGCACCTTTTCCACAGGCACGTGGATGCGGTATATCGTGCTGTGCCCGTGATTTTCCGGAGGAGCCAGCCCGTCGGGGACAAAAAGACGGATGGCATTTGCTCCGCCAAGGCCTTCGGGCAGTTTGGGGAAATTTTCAAGCATCAGATAGGTATTGCACATCATGTCGTATGCTTTATCGTCGCGGGCATTACGTCCGTGGCATCGGGATATGTTTGAAAACACTCTTTCAAAATTATCTTCCATGCCGGTGTGCATAAAGGGGCCGCCGATCATTTCGACTTTATATGCTTTCAACGTTTTTATATCTTTGCCGATAAGACGGCGGATTTTTCCTTCATTCCGCAACTGTCTGACGCCGGCGCGGTCCGGCGCCAGAGAAAGATTGAGTTTCCGTCCGTCCATGTTTTCGGGGAAATAGGTGTACGCCTCGCTTTCCAGCGGTTCACCGATCTCAAGGTATTCGGTTCCGCTGATTTTTTCTGCAAGAACGGTTGTCGTTTCGTTCCAAAGGCTTAATTTCTGAAGGACTTTGGGCAGCTGTCCGGGGTTATAGTAGCCGGGAAGGCACGTGTTGTTGATGGTTTCCGTACCGTCCGGCATCCCGCGGAGCATCTGTTTTTTGTACCCGGAGACAACAACGGTGGCCAGGCGCGTTTCAGGCGTCGTATAAATGTCCCATACCGTCGGTTCGTAAGCGCTTAAAAACAGAACGGTACATTTTCCGGGGTGGTTGACCCGGATCGAAGCAATACCGGTTTCGGCATCTTCGTCAATATAAAAATCGGCTTTTTCCGGGGAAGAATACAGCGAGTAAGCATATATATCGCAATCGGGGGGAAGGGCGGGAAGAGTACATGGCGTTTTGAACAGCTCGGTAAAACGCTGTTCTTCCAGCCATTGCGCACGTTCCGAGTAGGCCAGCCGGAGGCAGTTGACCGTCCGGCAGTCCCGGCGCATTTCTTCCCATTCTTTCCGGTTTTCCTGCAGGAGGAGGGAATAATTCGGATTTTCACGAACGGCTTCGTCGAACGCGTTTTCGGTTTTTCGGGCAAGACGTTCAAGTTCCGGCGACCGGCATACGGTCAGCTCAACAAGATCATTCAACTTCCCGCATTTCCTTTCTTTCAGCAGATGAAGGCTGATAAAAGTCAACAGGCATATAAAAACAGAAAAAAGAAGAATAAAAGAAATTTTTCTATGCATGGAACAACTCCGGAAAGGCATTTCATGTATTATACGTATTTTCAAAGCGAAAGATAATACTTTCTTTTATCGGCGGGGAGCCTTTCGATGGCATAGCGAAGAGCCGTACGGGGCATCTCGCGGGCATGTCCGTCTAAAAATGTCCGAAGCGCTTCGGGATCGGCTTTTCCCATTTCCCGCAGCATCCATCCGACAGCCTTATGCATCAGGTCATGCGGGTGGGACAGGAAGAAAACGGCCAGCTTCCGGATATCCGTAAAATCGCCTTTTTTTATCAGATAAAGGCAGGCGATGATCGACATCCGTTCGGACCACAGGTGGTTCGAGCGCGCCAGTTCATAAAGGAGGGAAGAGTCCTGCGTCAGGAAAACATACTGTCCCAGAATCTTGTATGCCGAAATATCGACAAGATCCCAGTTGTTTATGAATTCCCTGTTTTTCAGGTACAGGCGGACGATTTCCTCTTTTCCCTTCATTTCCGCGCGCGGGAATTTCAGCGTCAGGAGGGTGAGCGCCAGGCTCCGGGCCTCATGGTAGGGATGGCGCAGCAGTTCTTCCGTTTCCTTCAGGTCAAGATCCCGGGCATACTTCTGTGCCAGTTTTTTGATATCCGGTGATTTGATGCCGATGAAAACGTCGCCTTCGCCGTACTGCCCTTTGCCCGTTTTAAAAAAACGCATGGCTTGAACAGCCTGCGTGGGAGAAGAAACCCGTTCAAGTTCGGTTAAGACGTCCCGCGCCGTATTCATGTACGTTTCCTGGAATAATGTGATGTGGGAGCCTGATGGTCAGCGTCCATTTCCGTTCAGAATCCGGGCGGCGGCCTGAAGAGCATCGGGTTCCGCCGTTTTTTTGAACTGCTCGGACGCCACCTGAACGGTGGAATCAACATGTGTCCGGGCTTCCATAATGGTGGAGGCCGTTTCTTTTCCGTATTCTTTGGTCAGAATGCTGTGCAGGCTTTTTTCGGCGCGGGCGGCTTCCCGGTCGGAAATAATGCCGTCATGGTTGCGGTCGACATTTTTATAGGCCGTCTGTGCATGTTCGGTCACATTGATTTCCTTGCCGTCCGGCGTGATGTAACGGCTTGAATCAATGCCGTCCTGAGAGCTTGAAACGTATTTCCCGCCGTCAAGGCCGGACGTTTCCTGATAAAACCGGTTTCCGGACGTGCCGTCAATATCCGAAGAAACGGACATGGACTGGGTACGGTCGCCCTGAATGTACGTCTTTTCGACAAAGACGTCGGAATGGCCTTCATAATTTTTCGGATCCATATCGGGATCGGGGGCGGGGACTGCAGGATCGGGAACGATTGCAGGCTCCGGAACATCTGTCCGGTCAACCGGAATATCTGTGGGTTGCGGATCCGGAGAAGGTGTGAGAGGCACATCTGTCCGGTCAACCGGAATATCCGTGGGTTGCGGATCCGGAGAAGGTGTGAGAGGCACATCTGTCCGATCAACCGGAATGGCCGTGGGCTGCGGATCCGGAGAAGGTGTATGTGCCGGAACATCCGGAACGGGATCCGTCCGGACGTCAGGCGCCGGTGCTTCCGGCACGGTTGCGGGATCCGGAGAAGGCGTGCCGGACATTTCCGCATTCGACGGGGTGGAGGAATCGCTCCGTTCTTTTGAACCGAAATAATAGGCCGCGGCCGTCATGCCCGCGGCGACGACGTCGCCCACGACATCTTTCCACGACGCCTTTCCCCTGACCGCTTCGGAGGTCGTGACGGCAATGGAGGAAAGTTCCGCCGATGCGGCCAGACCGGCTCCGGCCGCCCGGGAAATGCCCGTGATGATTTCACTGCCGCTGATGCCGGCGACAGCCGCCGTTGCCGCGACGGCGGATCCGCCGAGAGAGAGCGCGGCTTCGGCTTTGTGCCGAGCCATGTAATCCAGAACGCCCGAGGATGTCCCCTCCTGTCGTTCCTTTTCCGCTTTTGAAAGCATGGGAGCAAGCGTCCGAGCCGCGTTGACAGCGCACAGGGCGGTGAGGCCGACGGCTCCGACTTTGGCCGCGGCATAGGCCATCCCGACGCCCAGGATGATGTTCCGAGCCCGTTTATACGGCTTTCCGTATTTTTTCGTCATGTCCTCGTCAAACGCTTTTATTTTTCCGGCGGCTTTTTTCAAAACCGGCACGGAATCAACTTTCTGAGCCAGGCGGTATTTCATGGCCTGTGCTTTTTGCGTGACCGAAGAGAGGAAGCCCTCAACAGCCTGTTTTGAAACAGTGAGCCGAGGTGTGGAAAGTACTGATGCCGTATCTGTCATATGCCGCGTCCTGCTCTTGAGAACATGTTTTCACAAGGATATCCTATAAAACAGTATAAACGCAGAGCGTCCCCGAAGCAAGGATGTTTTCAGAAAAATTTAAAAAATTCGTCGAAAAAGATGTGCGGAAAAGAGCCCTGTTTCCGCCGGGAAACGAAAAAAAATCCCGGAATGTCCTTTCGCTGACGGATATTTTGTCTATTTTTTGAAGGCCCGGCGTATGCTCTAAAGCGATTGAAACAGGTTTTCGATTTCAAGGGCAAGTTTTTCTTTTTCTTCTTCGGACAGAGGGTAGGAACGGGCGGCTCGATCCGTTACAAGAAGGGCGGCAATGCTGATGTCCATGATTTCCTTCAAAGCCGTCAGATACTCCTGTTCGGTCGGGATATCGGCCGCCGCGGACAGGCGGAGATAAGCTTCCAGTTTCGCCGCTTCAAGCATGCTGTCGCGGAAGGTCTTCTGTTCCCGGTCATCCAGAGCAAGCCCGTCGTCGCCGGTTATGCGAATCGCGTGAAGGAGCTTTGCCGTTTTCCGGAATGCCGGATATTTCCATTTCCGGCGCCCGGCGTCTTCCCGCACGGCGAAAGGATTAAGCGCCGACAGGAGATCCAGAGCTTCCATATTTTTCAGAACCTTCTCCGGCGGAACAGAAGATAACCCGGCGTATCCGATCTGTTCGTCAAAGTCTTTCAGAGCCGGTGTCAGTCGATCCAGAGCCTTCCGAGCTACCGGTGTGAACTGTCCGTCATTTGTTTTTCCGAAAACCGCCAGAAAAGCATAAAAAGCCGGGGCGTCAACGCCTTCCGCGGCAAAGCGCCCTTCGGCATATTCGCGGATCTTTTCCGCCGCGTGCGCCTGCAGATTTTTCAAGGCTTCCTGCGCTTCGACGCTTTCCTCTGCCGTCAGCCGTTTTTTCAGTTTCCGGAGTTCATCAATGTTCATTTCGTCGAAATTGAGTGCAGGCATGTCCGTTTCCTTTCCGCTGTCCGGATAAGTATAGGATAAACCGGAGTGCTTTGAAAGAATGATTGATGTTTTTAAGAAGCCCGGTTTCAGGGGGGGGGGAGCGTTCCTCTTCCTGATTATCGTCCGCCCGGCGGGAAAACACGATTTACCGGAAAAGCCACCGCCAGAGTGTATCCGTATAAACGGCGGATGCGGTGTCCGTATGGCCTTTGGCCGGCAGAACGGAAAGCCTTACTGTGGCTCGGCTGTCCCGGCGAAGTGCCTCCGCCATTGCCCGGGCGCGTTCAACAGGGATGATCCGGTCTGATTCCCCGTGAAAAATCGCAATATCACCTTTTATTTTTCCCGCATCAGAGAGACGGCCGCCGGCGCTGACGAGAACGGCTCTGGAAAAAAGGCTGTTTTCCCGAGCCAGCAGGGTATAGACACCGCTGCCGCCCATCGAGATGCCGGTCACATAAACGCGTTCGGGCGGAACGTCGAACGCTCTGATTTTTTCTCTGACCAGTTCCGCGACGGTCGAAACGGGGGAGACGCCGTTTTCCTTCCGGACCCAATCCCGTCCGTCGGGACACTGCGGAATCAGAAGGACGGTTTTCACGGCATGACTTCGTACAAAATTCAGCAGCGGTTTCAGGGCCGGTGTGGTTAACTGGCGGGTATTGTCATTTCCGTTTCCGCTTCGGCCATGAAGGAGCAGCACCAGTGATATATCCCCGGGCTGTTCTTTGTTTTCAAGCATTTGGACATAGTTGATGCCGCCGTTTGTTCCGTTGAAACGGGAACGGACAACGTCCGGGGTATTGACCGGGTCGCCCGGTGAGGTTATGCGCAGCGGCATTCCTTCGGCCGGAAGATTCCGGAGGCCGTCTCCGCGGGCGGCAGGAGGAAAGACCCAGAGTATTACAAGGCTCGGATATAAAAGGAGATATCTGGAAAAGCGCATATTATTCCTCCCCGTCATTCATCCGGCCAAACACACCATACTCTGCCCGCAAAGCACGAACATCCCCGTTCTTACGAACCTCAGTCGTATCGTAACCATTCTTTTTTTTGTAGCTAAACTTATACTTTCCTGTCGTGTACATATACTCCGAACTAAAAGCCCCGCTCACGTGTTCCCCCAACCGATGTTCAAACAACACCGATGGATTCGCCACCCCGAAAGATCCCGTTTTAAAAGTAACCTTCGCGTTATATTTCTTCCCGTCTGTAAATCTAGGTGTACGGC
>USCC01000109.1 GCA_900553035.1 uncultured Rhodospirillaceae bacterium
TATACCCGTGAACGCTGGGTCGGCGCGAAGGGGCGTCGGACAACGTTGAACGGCCGGGAGATTGCAACCCGTCAGGGGGTGCCTCTGGAAAAAAGCGTCCTGTACACAACGGGCGGCCGCGGCATGTTTTCCGAAGAGGAACAGGAACGTTTCAACGTTCTGGAAAGCCGCGTGAAACTGACGCGGTACAGCGCCGACAGCTATGCTTACGGCCTTCTGGCGTTGGGGTGCGTTGACATTGTCTGCGAAGCGGGCATGAAGCTGTACGATTATGCGGCGCTTGTCCCCGTTGTCGAAGGGGCGGGCGGTTTCATGTCCGACTGGGAAGGGCGGCCGCTGGGCGCGTCTTCGGACGGGCGTGTGCTGGCGCTGGGGGACAGGGAACTTTTCGGGGCGGTCGCCGGAGCGCTGGACACATGAGGCATTTTCTTCTTTTATTTCTGAGCATCTTTGTCATGGGCGCCGCGCCGCAGGCCGAAGCAAAGGAAAAAGTCGTTCCCGTGCACGGGATCGCCATGCACGGCGCCCCGAAATATAAAAAAGGATTCAGAAACTTCGATTACGTCAATCCGAAAGCGCCGAAAGGCGGCGTTCTGCGAATGGCGGCTTTCGGAAGCTTTGATACCTTCAATCCGTATGTCATCAAAGGCACTCCGGCCGCGGGCGCGGGCATGCTTTACGACACGCTGATGGTCGAAGCGGCGGACGAACCGTTTTCGGAATACGGCCTGTTGGCGGAAACCATCGAAATGCCGTCCGACCGGTCGTGGGTCGCCTTTACCCTGAACCCTGCGGCGAAGTTTCATGACGGGACGCCCGTGACGGCGGAGGATGTCGTCTTTTCCTTCAATATCCTGAAAGAAAAGGGGCTGCCCATGTTCCGTTACTATTACGGCAACGTCGCTCGGGTGACGGCGGAAGAAAAAGGGAGGGTTCTGTTTACTTTCAAGGAAGGAGACAATCACGAGCTTCCCCTGATTCTGGGACAGATGCCGGTTTTTCCGAAACATTACTGGGAAGGAAAGGATTTTGCCGCGACGACCCTGACGCCGCCGGTCGGTAGCGGGCCTTATAAAATCGCTGATTTTGAAACCGGGCGGTACGTGGTTCTGGAACGCGATCCCGGCTATTGGGCAAAGGATCTGCCGGTCATGCGCGGAACGGCGAATTTCGACCGCATCCGGTACGATTATTACCGGGATACGACCGTTGCCGTGGAAGCCTTTAAAACCGGGGCGTTTGACCTGCGTGTCGAAAACGAGGCCAAAAAGTGGGCCTCGGCATACGGAACGCTTCCCGCTTTTGAAAAAGGGCTCCTGAAAAAAGCCGAATTCGGGCATGGCCTGCCGAGCGGGATGCAGGGCTTTGTTTTCAATACGCGCCGCCCTCTGTTCCGGGATCGCCGGGTGCGGCAGGCGCTGGGGCTTGCGTTTGATTTCGAATGGTCGAATAAAAACCTTTTTTACGGCCTTTACCGGCGCACGCAGAGCTATTTCGACAATTCCGAGCTGGCCGCGAAAGGCCTGCCGAAAAACGAAGAGCTGAAATTGCTGGAACAGTTTCGTGCCGAGTTGCCCGAAGACGTGTTCAAACGCCCGTTCGCGTTGCCCGCAACCGACGGTTCGGGCAACATCCGAGCCAACCTGTCCAGAGCCTTTACCCTTTTGGAGGAGGCGGGATGGACTGTACAAGACGGCGTTTTGAAGGACAGGGAGGGTCATCCTTTCGTTTTTGAAATCCTTCTCGACAGCACCTCGGCCGGCGCATGGGAGCGTGTGGCTCTGCCGTACGCGCGCAATTTGAAACGCCTGGGCATTGAAGCAAAAGTCCGCACCGTTGACCCGACACAGTATAAGAACCGGACGGACAGCTTTGATTATGACATGATCGTCCATATCTGGGGACAATCGACATCACCGGGGAACGAACAGCGTTATTTCTGGGGATCCGGAGCGGCAGACATGCCGGGCAGCCAGAATTATGCCGGCATTAAAAATCCGGCTGTCGACGCTTTGATCGAAAAAATCATTGAAGCGAAGGACCGTAACGCGCTGGTCGCGGCAGTACGCGCACTGGACCGGGTTCTTCTGTGGGAATACTATGTCGTGCCGCATTGGTTCAGTCCGGTGAACCGTCTGGTCTACTGGAACAAATTCGGTATGCCGGATGTCCGTCTGATGAAAGGTGTCCAGTTGATGTCGTGGTGGGTTGACCCGGTTCGGGAAAAGACCCTGCGAAAGGAAAAACAGCGCGAAAGGGAAGCCGAAAAGGCAGAACGGCGGACGTTGTTTGAACGGCTGAAGGAATGGTTCTGACATGACGGGATATTTTCTGCGCCGTTTGGCTCTGGTGCCGCTGACTCTGTTCGGGATTATGGCGGTTAATTTTATTTTCATCCAGCTGGCTCCCGGCGGCCCGGTTGAACAGGTCATCGCGAAAATTCAGGGGGGAAACGACGCTGCGGCGCGTATCGCCGGGTCGGCCGGCGGCGCGGCGGAAGGGGCTTCGTCCGTCGGTATGCGGCAGGGCGGTGCGGCGGTGTCGAAATATCGCGGCGCCCAGGGGCTGGATCCCGCGCTGATTGCCGAGTTGGAAAAACAGTTCGGATTTGACAAGCCTCTGCATGTCCGCTTTTTCACCATGATGAAGAACTTCCTCTGTTTTGATTTCGGCAAAAGCTTTTACCGCGATACGGGAGTGGTTTCTCTTATCCTTGAAAAAATGCCGGTTTCCATGTCGCTGGGCATATGGACGACGCTGATTATTTATCTGGTTTCCATTCCGCTGGGCATCCGCAAGGCCGTGCGGGACGGGTCGAAATTTGACGCGGGAACCAGCTGGGCTCTTATCATCGGTTATGCGGTTCCGGCCTTTCTGTTTGCCATGATGCTGATCGTTGTTTTCTGCGGCGGCCGGTATCTGGACTGGTTTCCGCTGCGGGGGTTGGTCTCTGAGGGATGGGATAAAATGACCCTGTTTGAAAAAATCCGGGATTATTTCTGGCATCTGACATTGCCGGTGACAGCCATGGTCGCGGGCGGTTTTGCGGGGTTAACGATGCTGACAAAAAATTCCTTTATGGACGAGATTTCGAAGCAGTACGTCCTGACGGCGCGAGCCAAGGGGCTGGACGAGCGGCGTATCCTGTATGGCCATGTTTTCCGCAACGCCATGCTGATTGTCGTCGCCGGCTTCCCCGCTGTCCTTGTCAGCATGCTGTTTACGGGGTCGGTTCTGATCGAAGTGATTTTCAGTCTGGACGGGATCGGGCTTCTGGGGTTTGAATCCGTCATGACGCGCGATTATCCGGTTGTGTTTGGTACACTTTACATTTTCGGGCTGATCGGGCTTCTGCTGAATCTGGCCAGCGATATGACCTATCATCTGATCGATCCGCGTATTGATTTCGGAGGCCGGTATGAAAATTAAGCTTTCGGAACGGGCGCGGAGGCGTTGGGAAAGATTCAAGGCAAATCGGCGCGGATACAGGTCGCTGTGGATATTCGTGTTCATTTTCGCCGTTTCCCTGTGCGCGGAGTTTGTCGCGAACGACAGGCCGCTTGTCATCCGGTATGACGGCCGGTGGTATTTTCCAATTGTCCGGACATATCCCGAAACGGCCTTTGGCGGGGCTTTCCCGACGGCGGCAGATTATCGCGATCCCTATCTTCAAAAACGGATTGAGGAAAAAGGATTCTATATTATGCCGCCCATTCCGTTCGGGTACGATACAATTAACTACGGTCTGAGCGAACCGGCGCCGTCGCCGCCGTCGCGGCAGAACTGGCTGGGGACGGACGATCTGGGGCGTGATGTTTTGGCGCGGCTGATTTACGGCCTGCGTTTTTCACTGATTTTCGGTCTTCTGCTGACGGGTCTGTCATCGGCGGTCGGTATTTTTGCCGGAGCGGTTCAGGGGTATTTCGGCGGGCGGCTGGATCTGTTTGCCCAGAGGTTCCTTGAAATCTGGGGCAGTCTGCCGCAGTTGTTCATCCTGATACTGGTTTCCAGCCTGATTGCGCCGGGGTTCTGGACACTTCTGCTTGTGCTTCTGCTGTTTTCGTGGACGGCGCTGGTGCCGGTTGTGCGAGCCGAATTTCTGCGTGCCCGGAATTTTGATTACGTGCGTGCGGCTCATGCGCTGGGGGTGCCGAACCGGGTCATTATTTTCCGGCATGTGTTTCCGAACGCCATGGTGGCGACGGTGACTTACCTGCCGTTCATTCTGTCCGGTGCCGTGGTGTCGCTGGCGGCGCTGGATTTTCTGGGGTTCGGACTGCCGCCGGGAGCGCCGTCTCTGGGCGAACTGGTGCGTCAGGGCAAGGATAATCTTCAGGCGCCGTGGCTGGGGATTTCGGCGTTTGTTGCTCTGGCTTCGCTTCTGACCGTTTTGGTCTTCATTGGTGAGGCCGTGCGGGATGCTTTTAATCCGAGGAAAAACAAATGAGCCTGCTTGACGTTGAAAACCTCTCTGTCCGTTTCGGAGATCTGCCGCCGGCGGTTCGGGATGTTTCCTTTTCCGTTGAAAAAGGCGAAACACTTGCTCTGGTCGGAGAAAGCGGTTCGGGCAAGTCCGTCACGGCTCTGTCGATTCTGCAGCTTCTGCCTTATCCGTACGCTTCGCATCCTTCGGGACGCATCCGTTTCGGCGGCCGCGAGCTGATCGGCGCCGCGCCGCAGGTTCTGCAGGATATTCGGGGCAACCGGATTTCCATGATTTTTCAGGAGCCGATGACCTCGCTCAACCCGCTTCATACGGTGGAGGCGCAGGTGGCGGAAACGCTGCTGGTGCATCGCGGATGGCCAAAGGACAAAGCCCGCCGCCGTACGCTGGAACTGCTGGAGCTTGTTGGCCTCCGCCATCCCGAGGAACGTATGAATGCCCTTCCGCATCAGCTGTCCGGCGGCGAACGCCAGAGGGTCATGATTGCCATGGCGCTGGCGAACGAACCGGATCTGCTGATTGCCGATGAACCGACAACGGCGCTGGACGTGACGGTGCAGGCGCAGATACTGGAACTGCTCGGTCGGCTTCAGAAACGGTTCGGTATGGCGATGTTGTTCATTTCCCACGATCTGGACGTTGTCCGGCGGATTGCGCGCCGCGTCGCTGTCATGAAGGACGGCGCGATTGTCGAAACCGGCCCTGTTGAAAAGATACTGACCCATCCCGAACAGCCGTACACGCGGCTCTTGGTTGATGCAAAGCCTTCGGGAAAGCCGGTGCATATCGGTTCTTCTGCCGGAACGGTCGTTTCGTGTTCGGACGTGACGGTGCGTTTTCCGCTGATCCGCAGTTTCTGGGGAAAAGTCCTGACTTCTCTGACAGCGGTTGACGGCGTTTCCCTGTTCATACGGGAAGGGCAGACGGTTGGCCTTGTCGGGGAAAGCGGGTCGGGCAAAAGTACGCTCGGCTTTTCGCTTTTGAAGCTCCAGCCCGCATCGGGGGAGGTCTTATTTGAGGGGCGTTCCGTGAATTCTCTGGGCAGAAAAGAGCTACGGGAGTTGCGGGCAAAGATGCAGATTGTTTTTCAGGATCCGTATTCTTCTCTGAGTCCGCGTCTGAACATTGAGCAGATTGTCGGAGAGGGGCTGAGCATCCATTATCCGGGACTTTCGCCGGCAGAACGACGGGAAAGGATTGCGGCGGCGCTACAGGATGTCGGATTGGACGACGGAATTGCGGAGCGTTACCCGCACGAATTTTCGGGTGGCCAGCGTCAGCGTATCGCCCTGGCGCGTGCGCTGATACTGCGGCCGCGCTTTATTGTGCTGGACGAACCGACCAGTGCGCTGGATGTGTCCGTACAGGCTCGGATGGTTGCCCTGCTCAAAGACCTTCAGCGGCGTTACGGCATTGCGTATCTGTTCATCAGCCATGACATGCGGGTTGTCAGGGCTCTGGCGGACTATGTTTACGTCATGAAAAATGGTAAAATAGTTGAATCGGGCGCAAATCCGGCTATATTTGAAGAACCGAAGACGCCGTACGCACGGGATTTGATGGCGGCCGCCTTTGATTTTAAAACACGCGGAGAATGACATGGCAGACGAAAACGATGAACTGAAAAATACGGTGCTCCAGCGCGCTTTCGGCAATGAATCCGTCATGAACGTCAAGGTCGAGGTCTCTGTCGTTCTGGGGCGGTCGATGCTTCGCGTTTATCAGCTTTTGAAACTGGGGCGCGGGGCTGTGATTGAGCTGAACCAGCGGACGAATGATCCGGTCGAAGTGCTGGCCAATGAAATTCCCATTGCCAAAGGCGAAGTGATCGTGACGGATGACGGCAAAATCGGTGTGACTTTGACGGATCTGATCAAATCGCGCGAAAATGAAAACAGGGACAGCTAGCGGGAGTGCGCCGAGGTAAAGCCGGAGGACGATCCTGGAACGGAAACGCCGCGGAAACAGAGCCGCGGTTTTTCTTTATCCGGCGGAAGCGGATGCCGGTGAGAGGAGGCTGTTTCCGGGTCTTTGCTTTTCAGAAATGTACGGACGGCCGTGATGCGGAAGGAGGATTCCGCAAGCCCTGTGCTTTTTTCATTCCGCAGATTTTGCTCAAAACATGTTTTGAGGATGAGCTGACGTTTTATTTGTTTTTAAAAAAGAGAACCGATTGGATTTGCACTGAAAAAGCCAGATGCGGCACGGTCATTGAATTAAAAGGCACTTTTCGAGGATCCTTCTTTTTTTGCTTATAAAAACAGACCGGGATTACGGCATGGAAGGAGACTTTTCCGCGAGGAGGGGCAATCAGGCTGTCTTTTTTTTGCTTATAAAAACAGACCGGGATTACGGCATGGAAGGAGACTTTTCCGCGAGGAGGGGCAATCAGGCTGTCTTTTTTTT
>USCC01000110.1 GCA_900553035.1 uncultured Rhodospirillaceae bacterium
GAATCCCGGCCAGATAGACGTCTTCGCCGATGGGGAGGCCGTCATTTTCCAGAAATTTGAACCCGAGATTTTTCAAGGCATCAACGGTTTCTTTATATCCGGCATAAAATTCATGATTGCCGGTGACAAAATAAATTCCTTCCGGCGCTCTCAGACCTTTCAGCAGTTCTGTCATTCCGGCGACCCGTGCGGCGTCGTCATCAATGATGTCTCCGGCCAGAAGGATGACGTCCGGATTCTGTGCGTTCGTGCGTTCCACGATTTTCCTGATTTTATCCGCTGATATTGTCCGGTGAATATGCAGGTCGCTTAAAACGACGGCTGTCCGGGACTGCGTGATTTTATCGGAAGTAATGTTCACTGTTTTTACATCCGGTGTTTTCGTCCCGGAATAAAGGGCGGTGATCGTCAGCAACACGGCCGCGGCAAGGGTGAGGGCATTGGCTTTGGCCGTCCATTCGGGGGACAGCGGTGAAACGGCGACGCCGTACCCCGTCAGACGTGAAAGACCGTATCCCGCCGCCCAGAAAGCATCGCGGAACAACGTCAGTACCAGAAGGATGATGCACCCGACATAAATGAAATACAGGGCATAACGGTAGAACGGATAAAAAGAACCCAGTACGTTTTCCAGACGGTAAGACACGAACAGCGGGATGCATCCTGCCAGCATGAACAGGATGAAAAGAGCGGCCTTCTGCCCGGTCGACGCCCCGGAAAGGCCGACATAGCGGACGAACAGAATCCCTGTCGCCAGACAGCCAAGGAACGAGGTCGTAACGGCGCATGTCATCATGATGTTTTCTCCGAAAAAATATTTTACTCTCGATTCGAAAAAAGAATAACTTTTAGAGTTAACTCTAAGTCAATCCTTTTCGTTGACATCCGACGTTTTTTTTCCTAAGTTGAATGGAAAGGGTTGAATATGGAGGAAGACATGGCGGGATATTCAATTGGCAAAGTCGCCCGGATGACGGGGCTGACGGCTCATACGCTCAGATATTATGACAAGGAGGGGCTTCTGCCGTTTGTGCAGAAAAGCGCTTCCGGCGCGCGCTCCTTTTCCGATCAGGATGTGGAATGGCTGGGATTGATTGAATGTCTGAAAGGCGTCGGTATGCCGATCAAGGATATCAAGCAGTACATCGACTGGTACCGGGAAGGGGATTCGACAATCGGGAAACGCCTGGACATGTTTAAACGCCAGAAAGAGCATCTGGAGGAACAGATGGCTCTGTTGCGCCGGCATCTGGAAAAAATCGATTATAAAATCGAATTTTATACCGATGCGGCAGAGCACGGCAACATGGATGTTCTGAGCCGCAACGAGCGTCTACGCGAAAAGAAAAAACGGATTTTCGGGGACATCGGGGAAAAGAAGGAAGCCGCATCTAAAACCCGCAGTAAGGCGGCCTGAGGCGGAATATCCGTGAAAGAACGTCCTTGACGGCATCCGGCCGGAAAGGACGTTTTCCGTATCTGCGGTTTTCAGAATGATGCGTCATAAGGAGGATTCCTGAATGAAAACAGGGTTTCAGAAGGTTGAGGAAAAAATTGTGCGGCGGCCGGATCTGCGCTCTTTTTGCGTTATCGGCGATCCGGGATGCGAAGGAATCGGAGCCTGCAGCATGCAGGTCTACGCCGCCGCCCTGCAGGAAGGAAATGCGGACGACCTGATTCTGGTGGCCGGAGACCTTGTCCCCGACGGAAACGAGAAGTATTACCGAACGGCTTTTGAAACGACGAACGCTCTGACGGACAGGGATGTTTACATCCTGCGCGGCAATCACGACGGCGGTGCCTTTGAAACGTATTTCGGCCGCGGGGATTACGCGGTTCTGGGCGGCGGGACGGCGCTGATTGTGCTGGACAACGCCCGGCGGCGCTTTTCGGACGAAGGACTGGCGCTGGTGCGTGAAGTTCTTGCGTTGCCTGAAGTGGAAGATGTCTTTCTGGCTTTTCATATTCCCCTGCCGAACACCTTTATCGCAAACGCGGTTTCTCAGGAAGAGTTCGTCCGCCTGAAAGACGCCTATGCCGCCCGGAAGGATAAAGTTCGTTTTTTCATTGCGGGACACGTTCATTCGCGGTTTGAAGACATCGTGGACGGTATTCCGTTCATCTGCACGGGCGGGGGCGGCGCGATGATTGAAGATATTTCCGGCAAAATTCCGGCGGCCGAAGTCGACCATCATGTCTACCGTTTTGAAAAAACGGCGGACAGCGGGTGGAAAGCCCGGCGCGTTGACCTTTCGGAACGGCCGTACAGAGCGGAAAAGGAGGATTCCATCCTGGCGGAACAGCTTGAAAATACAGTCAAGGGAGAACTTTTTGCCCATCTGCGTTATCAGACCTTCGCCGAACGCGCCGAAAAAAGAGGATATAAGGTTGCGGCGGCTCTGTTCCGCGCTCTGGCCGAATCGGAATACCGGCATGCCCGGAGTTTCTTTGCCCTTCTTGAAGCGCCCGGAAATTTTTCGGAAACAGTCGAGACTTTCATTCCGCGCGAAAAGTTCGAATACGAACATTATTATAAAACGGTCGGCGCGTATGCCGATTCTCACGGACATCCGGTTTCAAAGCTGGCTTACGGAGCCGCGGCCGATGCGGAAAAAATCCATGCACAGCTTCTGGGCGAAGCTGCGGATATGGAAAATTTCAGCGCCGCGGGATTTGAGGTCTGCCCGAACTGCGGCTTCATCCGTCGGATTTCCGAAGACGGTTCCGCCGGAAGCTGTCCGGTCTGCGGCGCTTCGGCGAAGCTGTTCATTGCGTTCAGGGCGTCGGCTTAATTCATCTGCATCAGGTTGATGCCCAACCTTTCATCCATGGCACGTTCAATGCGGCCGTCCCAGGTCCGGATGAAGATTTCGCCCGTCAGACTGATCGTCGCGGCAACCAGGTGGCCGCCGATTGTCCGGTAGTCGCTCCCGGCCGCGTTCATGTGCAGGTGAAGGTAGGGCAGGCCTTCCTTCGTCGTGATGTTGCCGGAAAGATTCGTGATTTCAAAAAAATCCTCAAATGTTTCCTCTTGGTATTTTCTGTCGGGCGGATTGAAAAATCCCAGTGTGAGCGAGCGGACGGCGCCGATTCCGGAAACGCTTCCCAGCGTGATTTTCTGTTCCGCGCAGAACTGTTTGAGCGTTCCGACAAGTTCCTCGTCTTTTTCCAGACGGACGGCAAAAGCATTTTCAAGACGTTTAAAAATCATGACAGTTCCCCTGGTCTTGAGTTTCCGGTAAAAAGCATACTCTTTCCCGCGCCGGCCTTCAACAGCGGCCGCGGGGATAAATTATTTGCAACTCCCCGCGTTAGAACGTATAACGTAATTTACGCTGTATCATGAGGTGGATGATGAAGGTTGGAATTATCGGAACGGGGTATGTCGGCCTGCCGACGGGGGTCGGCCTGGCGGAACTCGGCCATGACGTCGTTTGCGTCGATGCCGTCCCGGCCAAGGTCGAGGCTTTGAAGGCCGGTAAAATCACGTTGTTTGAAGACGGGCTGGAAGAGCTGTTTCATAAAAATTTGAACGCTGGTAAAATCCGGTTTACGACTTCGATGAAGGACGCCGTTGCGTCGGCCGATATTGTGATCATTGCTGTCGGAACGCCGCCCGATCCGGTGACAAAGGAAGCCGACATGAAGTATGTTCATGCCGCGGCGGAAGAACTGGCGGAACATTTGGACGGCTATACGGTTATCGCCAATAAATCCACCGTTCCCGTCGGTACCGGCGACAGGGTCGAAGCATGGATCCGGAAGGTCCGCCCCGACGCCGATTTCGATGTCGTTTCTCTGCCGGAATTCCTGCGCGAAGGCTTTGCAGTGTATGATTTTTTCCACCCGGATCGGATTGTGGTCGGCGCGAACACCGACCGGGCACGCGAGGCGGTGAAAAAGCTTTATGCCCCCTTCGGCGACACGGCGCGGATGCTGTTTGTCCGGCGCCGTTCTTCGGAAACGATCAAGTATGCCTCAAACGCGTTTCTGGCAATGAAAATTCATTACATTAACGAAATGGCGAATTTCTGCGAAAAATCGGGTGCGGATATTTACGAAGTGGCCAAAGGCATGGGCATGGATTCGCGGATCGGGAATAAATTCCTGAACCCGGGGCCGGGATACGGTGGTTCGTGCTTCCCCAAGGATACGAATGCGATGGCGTACATGGCGCGCGGTTGCGGCGTGGACATGTCTCTGATTGAAGCGACGATCCGGGGAAATGACGCCCGCAAGGCGGAAATGGCGGGGCGGATTCTGGATGCGGCGGCCGGGGTTGAAAAGCCTGCGGTTGCTGTCCTGGGACTGGCTTTCAAAGGCGGGACGGACGACTGCCGGGAATCTCCGGCGATGGAAATCGTGGCGGAGCTTTTGAGGCGGGGCGTGAAGGTGACGGCCTATGACCCGAAGGCGATGGAAACGGCAAAGGCTTTGATCGGGGATAAAATCAGTTATGCCGGCGACGCGTATCAGGCGGCGGAAAATGCGGACGTGCTGGCCGTATTGACGGAATGGGACGATTTCCGTTCACTGGATTTAAAACGGCTGAAATCCGTGATGAAAACGCCATCTATCGTTGACCTGCGGAATCTTCTGAACCCGGACGAAGCTTTGGCAAACGGTTTTGAATACCGGGGTATCGGCCGCTGAGGAATTTTCGTTCAAAAAAAGCGCCCGGAAACGGGCGTTTTTGATATGGAAAAGGAAAAAAGGGGATGAAAATCATTCTGGAAACGCCGCGAATCCTTCTGCGGGAAATGACGCCGGACGATTTCGGCAGCCTCTGCACTCTTTTGCAGGACGGGGAAACCATGTACGCGTACGAAGGCGCTTTTTCGGATGCCGAAGTCCTTGAATGGCTGGATCGCCAAAGAACACGTTATGCCCGGGACGGCTTCGGTCTGTGGGGGATGATTGAAAAAGAAACAGGGCGCTTCATCGGACAGGCCGGGCTGACCCTTCAGGATGCCGGCGGAACAGAGGAAACGGAAATCGGCTATCTGCTGAACCGGGGCGTCTGGCATTGCGGTTATGCTTCGGAAGCCGCGGCCGCGTGCCGGGATTATGCTTTCCAAGTCCTGGGGCGCGACAGGGTGGTCAGTCTGATCCGCGATTCCAACCGGGCGTCACAGCGCGTGGCGGAACGCATCGGGATGAAAAAAGAGGGTCTGTTTATAAAGCATTTCCGCCATGTGGACATGCCTCATTTCATTTATGCGGTGAACCGGGTTACGGAACGGTAACGGCGCCCGGCGGCGGTATGCTGTTGATGACGGCCGGAAAAAGCACAATGCCGAGGATTGTGAGAAGAATGCCGGCGACCGTAAGGAGGAGCACAAGGCCGCGCAGGATTCGGATCGTCAGGGGGGGAACCGCCGAACGGGACGCCGGCCGCATTTTGATTCACCGTCAGAAGATCCCATAAAGCCCAGAAGTAAACGACGATCAACGGAGCGAAAAGGAACAAAGGCGAAAACAGAGACAGCGGAAGCTGTACGGTCGCTTTTCTTATGTTACCGGCATAGTAGTTGTGAATGCCCGGCGTTCCCGGAAACCAGGCAAGCAGGATATAGATAACTCCGCTTTGCACGGGTCTGCCGGAGGTATTTTTTTCAAGGAGCTTTTTCAGAATGGCCTTTTTCTGCTCTTCAAATTCCTTTCCCGAAAGGATGCCTCCTTGCTTTAACCCGGCCAGCCTTTCCAGATCTTCCGGTTCGTTGATGGTTCTATTCTTGTCTCAGCGGAAAAACGGGCGGACAGATGCCTTTGAAAAGCACACTCAGTACCCCATCTCGTCCAGGTTTTTCTGAATCAGGCGGATGCTTTCCTCGGAAAAGACCATACGGGCGCGGGTATTTTCAAAAAATTCGCGGACTTTTCCCTTGTGCCACGCCTTGCCTTGCCGCGTGCGTCCGGCTCCCGCCCAGTCACAGATCATTTCACGGATGTATTTTTCGGGAATATCCAAAGGCTGATAAACGACGCCGTTTGCCATGATCCAATGCTG
The DNA here is from genome assembly GCA_900553035.1 of uncultured Rhodospirillaceae bacterium. Taxonomy (GTDB): domain Bacteria; phylum Pseudomonadota; class Alphaproteobacteria; order CAAGCB01; family CAG-977; genus CAG-977. The sequence goes on from USCC01000110.1 coordinate 6,011, forward strand.
CCAGTGATGTTTTGAACGGTTGAAATGCTCCAGCATGGCTCGCTGATAATCCGGGGGCGCTTCAAGAGGGTTGTAACATCCGTCCGTGTTCCTTTTCCGGCGGATCATCGGATAGTGGCGGGCATAGGTATACAGCATGGACGGCAGAAGTTTGTCCCAGTCATGAACAATTCCCTGCCAAAACAGTCCGTGTTTGAAGCAGAAATACATGACCCAGAATTTATGCCGCATCAGATAGAATATGTACATGGTCTGCATTTTAACGCACTTTTTCACAAAAGTCTTGCTTCCTTTCAAAACTGTTCCGGAAAAGCAGAGAGAAGAGCGGAGGCTCGCAGTCATTTTCAGCCGTCCGTGCCGACAAAGGGCAGGGCTTCCGCAATGTCTTCGGCAATCAGGTTTTTTCCGGCCAGAATGCCGGCTTGTGAATGCATCCATACGCCGGCGCAGGCGGCTTCAAAAAGCGGCAGGCCTCTGGCCAGGCCGGCACCGATGATGCCGGAAAGGACGTCGCCGCTTCCCGCAGTGGCCAGCCCGAAGCTTGTCTCCGCATCAATCGCCGCCCGGCCGTCCGGCGCGGCAATGACGGTGTCCGCGCCTTTCAGGACAATGACGCCTCCGGTTTCCCGGGCGGCGGCCAACGCTCGGCTGAGCTTATCCCGGCCTTCAATTCCGGGGAAAAAACGGGCAAATTCACCTTCGTGAGGCGTCAGAACACCGTGTGTCATATCCCGCCCCGTGATAAAGGCCAGAGCGTCCGCGTCAGCCACAAAAGGTTTTTCCGAGCGGACGACCGCTTCAAGTCGCTTTTCCGTTTCCGGCGTGACTCCGCTTCCCA
>USCC01000111.1 GCA_900553035.1 uncultured Rhodospirillaceae bacterium
CATGGCCTTCCATATGCGTTGCCGTCGCGTCAAACGTCATCAGGTCAACACCGCCATCCTGTCCGATCCGGCGCAGTGCTTTTTCATCCAGCCCCTTGTCCAGAAACGAGGAGGGATCCGCCTTGATGTCGCCGGAATGGAAAATTGATGCTTCGGGATTTGAAATTTTAAACGCCAGAGACCCCGGAATGGAATGGGGAGCCTGAAGCGCTTCAACGGTCATATTCCCCACCGTCACTTTGTCGCCCGCTCCGATCGGCCGCAGTTCAGGCATTCTGTCCCAGTCCACACGGCGTGAAACAAAACCTTCCATAATCATGTTGATCGTAAACGGAGAAGCGTAAACGGGGGGCAGTTCGACTCCCATGCGGGCATATTCCAACAGGCCGTTTATATGATCGGAATGGCCGTGGGTAATAAATATGGCCTGAACCTTTTCTCCTTCTGCCGGGGCAGCCTGACCCGGAATTTCAAGACAGTCATCCAAGACCGGGACGGCACAGTCATATTTTCCGTCTGCAAAGTTCCGGACGGATTCGATTTGACCGACGTCAACAAGGATTTTGTCTTTTTCCGTCTTTCCCGTCTGCCCGTTCTGTACGACGGATTCAAACATGTGACAGCTTGACCAGATATCGGCGGCATTATTCCCGCCTCGTGGCGTCCAGTACAATCCTTCTTTTTGTTCACCGTTCATTGTGCCGCCTTTGCCAACAATATACCGCTGATTTTCAGTATGGGACGGATGAAAACGAATTGCAATAATTTTGTCTAATATTTTTCAAAAAAAGCCTCATTTTCCAGAGCAGGTACCGAAATCTTCCTTTATTTCAGACGGATGTATTCCAAAGACCTTTATCGGAAAAAGAGATTTAAACATAAGCATCGTCTTCGTGCGCGTTATAGGCTTCGTCGCCTTCCATCTGACGGCTCCAGGCGATTTTGACCGCAAAAAGAATGTCGCGCCGATTTTCGGGAAGGGGCGGCAGGTGCGCCGCCAGATCCAATCCGGTCAGCATTTCGGCCAGACGTTCATCCGTCAGGGAAAGCAGGTCTTCATCGGGATGCTTTTCCTGAAGGGCGGCGGCCAGATCATTGAATGAATGCCATGTAATGTTATCGGTCATGAAGACTCCTTTTCAGACACACGGCCTCGGCGGCCGGATCAGGGGGGCGCCGGTTTCGGTATTCGGCGATTTTTCTTTCGGCTTCCCGGCGTTTCTGCTCAAGCGCCTTGGCCTTTTCCTCTTCACGCAGAAGCCGGCTGTCCGGCAGGCGGGTGAAACGGATTCTCGTTTCTCCGGCTTCATCCTTCAGATGACGTATGCCGTACCATTCCTGAGACCTGGAAGAGACGGTTTCCAAAGGTTTCCCATGCATGACACGGACGGTTTCACCGTTGCGGACAGGACGGGAAGGGACAGCATACCCCAGAGAGCGCGACAAAGAGATCAGCTGTCGAGCCATTTCTTCGGAACAATGCACGGGAACGACGGCTTTGGGCCGGACGGCGGCGGCAATCCGGCAGAAATCGTCCTGCTGGGCATGGCCTGAACCGTACAGTCCCGGGTATTCCGTCGCTGTGATCAAAAGCAGTTTTCCGCTTCTCCCGGTTTCCTCCATGACTGCGCGGAGCTTTTCATGGCGTTCCCCGGTCAGTGGGGCGATGATGACAGCATCATTCCGCAGGGGAAAGGACTTTTCCTGTTTCCGCAAAGCCCGGACAAGCGGAGAGGCATCACTGCCGTAAATACCTGTCGTGACGGTGACGGCGTTCTTGGGGTCTATTTTCCGGGCTTCGGGATTCCGTCCGCTCAGAACCTTGATTCTCGGAAACATTTTATCCAGGTGAATCCCGGCGGCGGCCAGTCCCATGATATGGCTCTGCATTGTCGAACCGCCATTAATGATAATGTGCTTGCCGGTACGCTGTGCCGCGGCGGCTACCGTCGCCAGGCGTTCCATGTGTCCGGGGCTGATCGGTGCGATAATCTGCCGATCCCGGTGACGCTCGAACAAAGAAGCGTATATATCGCATATTTCGGCTTCGTGGCGGGCATGGCCTTCCATATGCGTTGCCGTCGCGTCAAACGTCATCAGGTCAACACCGCCGTCCTGTCCGATTTTTTCCAACACACGGATGTCCGTCCCCGCCGTCAGGAAGGACGTCGGGTCGGCCTTGATGTCGCCGGAATGGAAAACAGAGGCACACGGATTGGCTATTTTATAGCTGTAAGAGCCGGGAATGGAATGTGCCGCGGGAAAGGCCTCGACAGTCATATGGCCGATACGGACAGGTTCTCCGGGATGAACGGTGCGGAATTCAGGCATCAGATCCCAGTCGACACCTTCCTCGACGAATCCCTTCTTGATCATGCTGATTGTGAATTCCGAGGCGTAAACAGGAGGCAGACGGACTCCCATGCGCACGTATTCAAAAATGCCGTTGATGTGATCGGAATGAGCGTGCGTAATGAACAGAGCGGCGGGGCGGTTTTCGGCTTCCGGCGTTTTTGAGCGGGGAAGATCAAGGCAGTCATTCAGAGCGGGAATAACGACGTCGAAGGAACCGTTGGCAAATCGGTCGGGTGTTTCATGCCGTCCCATATCGACCAGAAGGACATCTTTATGCATCCGCCCGGTTTCGGAATCGCGGATTGCGGACACGAACAGATGACAGCTGGCCCATATTTCCGTTTCGTTATTGCCGCCCCGAGGGGTCCAGAAGAGGCCTTCGGCATCCTTGCGCGCCAGTTCCATGAGGGTCTCCCGCTCTTGAGAAAACATGGCGGTACTGTACACGCGGGCATCGTGATTTGCAAGTTTTTTCAGGTTTTCCGGCGCAAAGAGCCGTCTGTTTTTGCCTTCTGTCCGGGGCAGCTCCGTGTGTCGCGGAAAAACGGCGGCCGGAGCGGTCTGTCGGCCGAAAAATATGCAAAGCTGAAAGGGAAAGGGGGCTCAGGATTCAGCCCAGACCGGCCGAGAAAAAACAGCCAACAAAAAAGCCCGCAATATTAAGATATTGCAAGGCTTTTTGATGGTGGGCGCGACAAGGATCGAACTTGTGACCCCTACGATGTCAACGTAGTGCTCTACCGCTGAGCTACGCGCCCGTGATGAATTTTATTTACCTCAACACGGTGTTTATGCTTTTATAGTCTTATGAAATCATTTGCAACAAAAAAATTCATCAAAGGCGAAAAAATTTGGCGGCTTCTGAGAACTATCCTCCGTACCTTGTGCAGAAATCGGGAAAAGCCGCTGCGCCGCTTATTCTTTCGTCGCCTCACAGTGGTGCTTTCTATCCCGAAAGACTCTTCCATCTGTCGGATCTGAAGGTTGAAGATTTTCAGAAAAATGAAGACGCGGCCGTTGATAAACTGTTCTCGTTCGCTCCGGCCGCCGGGATTCCTCTGATTTCCGGCGTTTACGGCCGCTGCTGGGTCGATTTGAACCGCCATCCGCTTGAACTGGATCCCGACATGTTTTCCGATCCTCTCCCGCCGCAGGCTCAGACCGAATCCGGGCGGGTCAGAGTCGGATTCGGGGTCATTCCGCGCCTGTTGAATCCGCTCCAACCGATTTACAGGCAGAAATTACTTTTCCGTGTGGAGCAGAAACGTCTTTTTGACATTCATTTTCCTTATCATGATGCCCTGAAGGAACTGATTAAGAAAAATATCGCTCTTTTCGGGAAAAATCTTCTTCTGGACGTCCACTCCATGCCCGAATTTCCCAAGGATAAAACCATCAAAGGCCGCACGCCCGATTTCGTCCTGGGAAACGGTGACGGCCGGACATGTGCGCCTGAAATCATCAGCACCGTGGCGGAAATTCTGCGCAGTATGGGGTTTTTCGTCACACTGAACTTGCCGTACAGCGGCGCGTACACCACATTATATTATGGACGTCCCGAGCATCACTGTCATGCGCTTCAGATTGAAATCGCCCGAAGCCTGTACTGGAATGCGGACAGGCATATGCCGTCGGAAAATTTTGATGCTTTGTGGCGCAAAATGTCGGTTCTGATTGAACATCTTCTGCGGGCGATACCGCTTTTGCCGATGTAACCGGAGGAAAATGAAAAAGGGGATTCTGGTTTTTGTGTTGTTTTCCTTGCTGCTTTCCGGGCGTGCTGTCCGGGCGGATGATGCTCTTTTATGTCTGCAGGAAACGGCTCGACAGGAGAAAATCGGGCATATCCAGACGAACCTTCTGAGCGCCATTGCTTTGGCGGAAAGCGGCCGTTTTTCCAAAAAATATGCTTCCGGCGTCGCATGGCCCTGGACCGTCACAACGGCCGAGAGGGGCGTTTTCTTTAATACAAAAGAAGAGGCTCTGGCCGAAGTCAGACGCCTCAGGGAAGAAGGAATCGAAAGCATTGACGTCGGGTGCATGCAGATTAACCTGAAATATCATCCCGAAGCATTCGACAGCCTTGAAGATGCTTTTGACCCCGCCAAAAACGTTGCTTATGCCGCGGAATTTCTGAAGCGCAACTATCGAGAGACCCGGTCATGGGGAGAGGCGGCCACGCGGTATCATTCCAAAACGACGCATAAGGCTTTTCGGTATGAGGACAAGCTTCTGGAGATATGGAAACGCCTGGCGGCTCATGGAAACCCGGCCAAACCCGGAGAAAAAGCCGCCTACAGGGATGTTTCAAAAGAAGCCGTCAACAGGATCAACAATAAGATACTGCGCCCGAAGAAGGCTCCGGAAAAGCCCGTAGCGAAAAGGATAAAGCCCGGTTCGCCGGAAAGCCGGGAGATTGCCAACCAGTGGCGCAAGGCAAAGCTGGAGGAATACATGGCTCGGCGAAAGGCCGAAAGGAGTGTTCAAAACGATGATGAACCTGTTTTTGAAGACGCCACAAAGATAAAAAATAAAGAATAGACAAAAATATTGTTTTTTGTCTTTTGAAAGGCCTATACTGGATCTCAATGTTCAATTTTATTTAAGGATCGCTGTGATGCCTGAGGAAAACGACGGATTGTTATGGATCCCGCTGGGAGGCAACGATACGGATGAGATTCGTGCGAATTGTCATGTTTTTTCTTCGATCGTGACGGATAAGGCGGGACAGCGGCATAAAGACACAATCATTGTTGATATCGGCGCCGATGAGGTCGAGCCGGATTCGATCAACCGTTTTTTTCATTCTGTTATTCCGGCGCTGCACGAACATGTGGCACTGCCCAACGCGCCGGAACCGAAGGAACCCGCGTCGGCTCTTTTTCTGACCCATGCGCATGCCGACCATATCGGCGGCGTTTCAGAGTATCTGAAACTGGGGGCGGATCTGCCGCCGATTTACGCTTCGGAATTTACGCTGTCCATGCTGAAAAAGGATCTGGTTTCCAAAGGGGTTGACCTGAAGCGATTGCCCGAGCTTCATGCTGTCCGTCCGGGTGAGAAAATCCGGATCGGGGAGGTGACACTGGAACCGACGCAGGCGCCGCATTCCATTCCGGGGTCTTTGGGCGTGAAGGTCTCCAACGCGGCGGCTTCCGTTTACCATTCGGGAGATGTCAAGGCGGATACTTCGTCCTATTTGGGCGAACCGATGGACGAAGTGCATATGTCCGAAATCGGGCGCGAGGTGGATCTGATGGTTTTTGACGCGACGGCCGCGGTCAAACCCGGCTTTGCCCGCAAAGAGGAAGATATTTGTGAAAGCTACACGGACGTATTTCGCGAATGCGAAGGGAAGCAGGTTGTTTCCCTGATTAAATCCAGCCATATGGAACGTTTTGCGACGGTTCTGAAGGCGGCTGAAAACGCGGGGCGCGACGTCATCATTCAGGGTGGTTCGGAAATGCAGGTTCATCTGATGGGGCTGCAGAGCGCGGGTATTTCTCTGAACGGGCTGGCGCCGAAAATCCGGATACTGAACCATATGAATCCCGAAGCGGCCCGGATGGATCCGCGCCGGACAATAGTGATTTCATCGGGCATTGAAGGCAATGAGGAAGCCCCTTTCTTTACGGTTTTGCGCGGTGAAAAGGGGACTGTTCCGTTAATGCCGGACGCTGTGGTTGTTGCGCCTCTGACGCGCAAAAAATACCAGAAATTCAAGGAAACGCTCTATTCCCATGATGCGGCTCAAGGGTTGAAATTCATTGGAGCGGAAGATATTCCCGGACTGGACGGTTCGGGGCATGGGCAGAAGGAAGATTTTCTTCATCTGATGAAGCTGGTTCATGCGAAGACGATTATTCCCGTTCACTGCCGGACGAAGAAGGCCGACGATTTCAACCGGATGGCGTCTTCTCTGGGACACGGTGTATTCAGGAACCAGGTGCGGAATGGTGAAGTCCTGCACGTTTCTTCGGAAAGGGGCGTGCGCCGGATGCAGCAGAAACCGTCATGGCATTTTGTTTTGTGGGAAGAAAAGGGACGTGATGGCGAGACGGTATTGAAACGCCGTTTCCAGCCGGATCAGAAAATGCCGGCTTTGTATTCTTCCCGTTCTTTTGAGGAACGGCGGACGAAAGCGGACAGACTGTTTGAAAAGTATAAACAGAATACACATCAGGGATTGCATCCGGTATTGGCTCGTTTCCTCCAGAAAGACCGTTCGTAAGACTGTTTGCTTTCTGGCTCCGTTTTTCACGGATACTTTTTTTGCTTTTGAAAAAAGGGCGTGGATGCATCTTCGTCCTGTGCGGTATTCTGCGGCATGGGGTGTGAGGTGCCGAAAGAGGGCACTCTCCGTTTTTTGCTAAGCAATTCTGTCCGTTCACGGAGATGCTTTTTTTTGCTTTTGAAAAAAGGGCGTGGATGCATCTTCGTCCTGTGCGGTATTCT
>USCC01000112.1 GCA_900553035.1 uncultured Rhodospirillaceae bacterium
AGGGCTTTCAGGACGGTTTCCAGAGCATCGGGCGTATGAGCGTAATCGACGAACACCGCCGCGCCGTTCTTACGGTCGCCGACATGTTCCATTCGTCCCGGTGTCCCTTTCAGAACGGCGAGGGCTTCGACGGCCCTTTCAGCGTCTTCACCGGCGGCCGTCACCAGTCCCAGAGCGCACAGCGCGTTCATCGCTTGGAATGTTCCCGCCAGAGGAAGGCGGATTTCATGGGGTTTTCCGAAAATTTCCAGGTGAAGCGTCTGTCCGTTGATGTCCAGCGTCGTATCCACCAGGCGGATGGCGTCCGCGTTTCGACCGTAATCCAGAATCTTCAGCCCCTTTGCACGGCAGGCGTCGGAAATGCGGCCGAATTCGGGAATGTCGGCGTTCAGGACGACCGTGTTCGAGGACAGAGGGCGTTCAAACAGCTTCAGCTTCGCTTCCAGATAATTCTCCATCGTCTTATGGTAATCCAGATGGTCGCGCGTGATGTTCGTAAAAGCCGCCGCCGCCAGCCGCACTCCGTCAATGCGATGCTGGTCAATGCCATGGCTGGAGGCTTCCATGGCGGCATGGCGGATGCCTTTGCTGGCCAGCATGGAAAGCGTCTGGTGCAGGGTGACGGGGTCGGGCGTGGTCAGACTGCCATAAACGGAAAAATCAGAGGCAATAACGCCGAGCGTTCCGACGCTGGCTGATTTTTTTCCGAGAAATTCATAAATCTGGCGCACAAAATTGGCCGTTGACGTTTTGCCGTTCGTCCCGGTGACGGCCAGCATGGTTTCGGGCTGTGAGGCATAAAAGGCGGCGGCCATGTGCGACAGGGCGGCACGGGGATCGGCCGCACGGATGCAGACCATGCCGGTTTCGGGCAGTTCCGCGCCTTCGGGGACGAGCGCCGCCGCCGCGCCCTTTTCGGCGGCCTGGGTCAAAAAAGCCGTTCCGTCGGTTTTAACGCCCGGCAGGGCGGCAAAGAGAAATCCTTTTTCAACCTTGCGTGAATCGGATGTAATACCTGAAATATCGATGTCTGTCGGAACCGGAGGCAGGCGGCAGGATGACAAGAGATCGTTCAAAAGCATGACTATATCTCCAAACTGAATGTCTTTTATTTTGAATTGAGGGAGGCTTTGACGTAAGGAGCCGCCTGGGTGGGTTCATAGGGACGCGGGGCGATCCCCAACTGGGGCGCGACGGCCGAAATGATCCGTTCTGCCGTGGGGACGGCGTTCCATGCCGCTGTATTGAAATAAAACGTTTCCTTCAACTTGTGGGGCGCTTCCATCATCACCATCAGAACATACTGCGGATTGTCCATCGGGAAAGCGGAAATGAACGAAGTGCGCAGCTTGCCTTCGACATATTTTCCTTTTGCCAGAATCTGAGCCGACCCCGTTTTCCCGCCGACTTCGTAGCCGGGGACATTGGCACGCCGCCCTGACCCTTCGGTTACGACCAGACGCATGATAGCACGCATAATTTTGGATGTCTTTTCCGAAATAATCCTTTCGCCGATTATTTCGTCGACATGCCGTTTGGAGACCAGTGTCGGTTCATGATAAACACCGCCGTTGACCAGTGCTCCGGTCGCCGCGACGACGTGCAGAGGCGTAACCGCCACCCCATAGCCGTAAGCGACGGTGGCTGTGCTGAGTTCACGCCATGTCGAAGGAAACAGGGGGTGTCCCCTTTCCGGGAGTTCAAGGCTGACCGGTTTGAAAAAACCGAAACGGCGCAGGAATTCCTTCTGTTTTTCCGCGCCGACCGAAAGGGCGATTTTGGCTGATCCGATATTTGATGAATGGATGAGAATCTCCGGGATGCTCAGAATGCGGCGCAGTTTCGGGACGTCGTTGATTTTGTAATTGGCCAGAACAATCGGGTTTGTCCCGTCAATCGTATCAGAGACTTTGATTTTCCGTGTTTCAAGGCCGATGGCCGTATTGAACAGCTTCATGATCGAACCGACTTCATAGACGCCCAGGCTGGCCGAATTGAACAGCTGTTCGGGTTTGACGCTCTGCAGATTGTTGGGATCATAATCCGGCAGCGAGACCATGGCGACCAGTTCGCCGGTTTTGGCATTCATAAGGACGGCCGAACCGCCTTCCGCGCTGAACTTTTCAATACTTTCCTGCAAGGCCGTGCGGACGGCGTCCTGAATGCCGACGTCCAGCGACAGGCGGACGGGTTCCTTTTGCTCGGAAAGTTGTTTGTTGAAGGCCTTTTCAACGCCGGCAATGCCTTTGTTGTCGATGTCCGTCGTGCCGATGACGTGCGAGAACAATGCGCCCTGCGGATAAACGCGGCTTTCGCCGTACTGGAAATTCAGCGCCGGAATGCCCAGCCGGTTGACTTCGTACTGTTCACGCGGGGTCAGGCTACGCTTGACGTACACGAAATTCCGACCGCTTTTCAGCTTTTTCAGAAGCGGCTTGTAGGCAAGGTCGGGCAGGGTCTGCACCAGAGCGGCGGCGACCATTTCCGGATTTTTGATTTTATCGACTTCGGCGTAAAGGTCGGCGGAAGGCAGGCTGGTTGCCAGAATGACGCCGTTGCGGTCGACGATGTCCGCTCGGTTCATTTTGATTTCAAGAGAATGTGTTTTTGTTTCGTGCCGTTCTTCAACAGGTACGGTCAGCATCGTCACATTGAACAGGCGCACCGCGATGACACAGAATGACGCCAGGAACAGCCCGGCCGTGAACAGAAGGCGATTCTTGCCGCTTTCCAGAGTGGCGACGCTTTTCCGATCGGCAAGGCTGACCCGGTCGGGCAGGGGAATCTCCTGCCCGGGGTAGTAAAACGTCCCGCTTTTTCTGAAAAGTCGGAACATGAGAGTTACTCCCGGTTCAAAAGCGGGGCATACGAAACCCGGATCAGACCGGCTTCGGCCTTGTCCTGATTTTTGAACGGGATGGCGGAAAACGAGATGATCTGTTCGCCGCGCAGGGGTTTCATGTTCGCATGACGCGAGCTCAGCGTCCGGATCCGCGCCGGATCATTCAGGTAGGTCCATTCGGCCTTCAGCACGTGAAGCGCCTTCTGATCCTCCCGGATCTGGGCGTTGATGCGTTCCAGATCGCTTTCCAGGTCAATAACCCGGTTTTTGATGATGAACATGCCTGTCGCCATAAAGGCGAACAACAGAATAAGTGAAAAACGCGCCATGATTCCTACCCCCTGATGCTTTCTGCGACTCTTAAACGGGCGGAACGGGCGCGGACGTTTCGTGACGTTTCTTCTTCGGAGGGCAAAATCGGTTTTCGGGTGACGATTTTCAGGACGGGCGCCGCCGTTTTTACTTCCGGCAGATAACGCGACGGAGACGCCGCTTTGCCGCTTTTGTCCTGAAAGAAGGCCTTGACAATTCTGTCTTCCAAAGAATGGAACGATACGACCGCCATTCTTCCGCCTGTCGAAAGGAGCTCTACGGCTCCCGATAAACCGGAGCGAAGCTGCCCCAGTTCATCATTGACGTAAATCCGGAGCGCCTGAAAAGTGCGCGTCGCCGGATCGATTTCGTCCCGCTTTGCATGCGGCAGGACGGAACGGACGACCGAAGCGAAATCCAGTGTCCGTTCAAAAAGCTGTTCTCTGCGCCGGGCGACAATGGCCGCGGCGATGCGGCGGGAAAAACGTTCCTCGCCGTAAGTGTAAATGATGTCGGCCAGTTCTTTTTCGCCGTACGTGTTGACGACGTCCGCCGCGCTCAGACCTTCGCGGCTCATGCGCATGTCAAGCGCTCCGTCCCGACGGAATGAAAACCCTCGCTCGGCCTGGTCAAGCTGCATGGAAGACACACCGATGTCCAACATGATTCCGTTGACCTTTTCAATGCCGAGACCGCGAACCAGGGCGGCCATATCGCCGAATTCGCCGCGAACGAGCGTCAGCCGGCCGCCGTACCGAGCGCATAAATCCTGTCCGCCGGAAACGGCGTTCGGGTCGCGGTCAATGCCGATGACGCGGCAGTCCGCCGCTTCCAGGACGGCTGTGGAATATCCGCCCGCGCCGAATGTGCCGTCCACATAAATCCCGCCGTCCTTCGGCGCAATGTGCGCGATGACTTCGTTCAAAAGGACGGGAATATGCGGCGCTTGTGTGTTCATGCGTCCTCCCGGCTTTTGAGGCTGAACCTTTTTTCGATGGCGCGCGCGCGAATTTTTTCCTCTTCGGCGGCGTAGGCTTCGGGATTCCATATCTGGAAAGTCTTGCCTTTCCCGACGAAAGCGGCTCTGTCTGTAATTCCCGCGTGTTTCATCAGTTTTTCGGTCAGAACGATACGACCCGTGCTGTCAAAGGGAAATTCCCGGGCATCGGCGTAAATCAGACTGGTCAGGTCGTCCTGTTCGGCGGAAAAGGTGTCAAAAGACCGGTCAATATCCCCGGCGAATTTGTCCATCATTTCCGATGTGCAACACTCGATACAGGGCGATGTGAATGAACGGAAGGCAACCAGTTCGGTTTCCTGCTGTTCCAACAGGGCGCGGTAGTCGGCCGGAATGGAAACGCGTCCCTTGCCGTCGACTTTATTTACAATGGTATCAAGGAAGAGTGTTTTCTTCCGCTGAGACCGGCCCATGCTGTTCTCCATATTTTTTTTCACACTGTCCGTCACTGGGCAAAAATTGCCTGGTGCGGACTCTTATGGGATATCATGGGAAAACATGGGGGTCAATGGAATGAATATGGTATATGGACGGATAGATATGGGAAAGAGGGGGGGTATAAAATCAAGATATGGTGTTTCGATACGATAAAAGTTTCTATGGGTAGGGGGGTAAAGGTGAAATGCGTGATCCCACGCACATTTTCAGAAAAAATGGGACGGAAAAAACGACTCTGGCGCGTACCATTTTTGTTCCGGGGTTGGCGAACGGCGGGAAAGCGGAAAAACAGAATCAACCGGACGGAGAGGAGGCCTGCAAGGCTTTGATTCCCAAAGGTTAAGGAAAACGAATCGGAGAGAGGAAGGTAAAATGCCAGACAGCCTGTAAGCCGGGTTCTGTAATCGATGGTTATTCTTCTGCGGCGCCCGTTGCCGAACGTCTGTAGCGACCTACCTGCGGCGAGGGACGGGAACGTCCCCTTTCGCGTTTCCGCGCACCTGATTTGGTCTTGCTTCCGGTAGGGTTTTCCGTGCCTTTCCCGTTGCCGGGAAAGCGGTGCGCTCTTACCGCACCCTTTCATCCTTGCCGGCCTGCAACGGCTTTGGCGGTTTGCTTTCTGTTGCACTTTCCCTGGGGTCGCCCCCGCCGGACGTTATCCGGTACCGTGTTCCCGTGAAGCCCGGACTTTCCTCGACAGGTGTTTTACCCGCCGCAACCATCCGGCCATCTGGCAGAAAGGTACACTAACGGGTTTTCGTCGCCCCGTCAAACACGAACGGATGGTTTTTTTCTGAATTTTTGGCGGATTTTTATTTTTTTTTCTGGAAAAAAAGCGTTTAAGTATTGATTTTTTATAAAGTTATGCCCATATGATAACCAATAAAGACACAACAGAATTGAGGCTCAATCTCACAAGAGCTTCATGTTCGGGGAGCTTTCTTTTACTGCTCGTTTTCTCCTTTGGCTCAACTTACACACTAAGGTAGGAGCAAATAAGTAAGGGAAACCCCGATATGAAGGAGGCAGGTTCCGCAAGGAACCTGCCTTTCTTGTTTTTGGACGGGTTCAGTTCTTAAAGACGCAGTACCCGCTTATGCATTGTTTTTCGGATGAACAGTCTTTGTCCGAAGAACATTTTTCCGTCGTGGCGACTTTACAGGCAGTCACATCACACGTATATCCCGTGCCGCAGGATGTGCTGGTACAGGCACAGACCGCCTTGTGCGACACGCCCAGACATTGGGGAGTTTTTCCCGAACATGGGTTGGGCGCACAGACATTCTTGCACTGACCGCTGACACAGGCCATGGCTTTATCACAGTCATTGTCCGACGAACAGGAACCTGTCGATTTACAGACCGTCGTATTACACGTATATCCCGCGCCGCAGGATGTGCTGGTACAGGTACAGACCGGCTTATGCGACACGCCCAGACATTGGGGAGTCTTGCCCGAACACGGGTTAGAGATACAGGCACTGACACACGAATTGCTCTGACACTTGTCGGAACCGTCGCAGTCGTTGTCCGTATAACATTTTCCGGCCTGCAGGACACATTTGTTACCGCTGCAGTATTCATAAGACTTGCAGTTGCCACACATGTCCTTGTAACAGGCGGAGCCGTTCCAATCCGGTTTGTCGGCCGGACACGAGCAGGTTCCCTGCTTGCATGTCTTGCCGCCGGAACATGTCACGCCGGAACACAAATCAACACACTTGTTGCCGGAACACTTCTCCGAGGAACCACAGTCCGAATTGGACATACAACATCCGGACTTTTTGACACAGGCATGATTGGACACCTCTTCACACGTCCCGCAGGACAATGCCACGCATGTGTTGCCACTGCACTTCTCCGACGCTCCACAGTCCGAATTGGACGAACAATACCCGGAGATCGAAGAACACGAATTGTTCTTACACTCCTTGCCCGAACCACAGTCCGAATCCGAAGTACAACAGCCCGATTTCGCCACACACTGATGATTCTTCGCTTCCTCACACACCG
>USCC01000113.1 GCA_900553035.1 uncultured Rhodospirillaceae bacterium
GCTGTGGCACGTGTGAGACGGCATCGAATCATACCTGTGTCGCGAAGTCCGGGTGCTGTACCTCTGACTCGCAGTGCGGCATGCTAGAGAGCTGTAAAAATAACAAGTGTACGGCTTTGTCTTGCGGGACGTGTTACATGGGTTCGAACCATGCGTGTCAGAAGAAGTCGGGATGTTGTACGTCGAATTCCGACTGTTCGAGCGGACAGAAGTGTTCTTCGAACAAGTGTGTTTCTTCAAGTTCGGGCTCGAACCAGGGATCGTCCTCCGGAGGGTCCTCCGGTGGGTCGAAGAGTTGCCAGAGTGGCTGGTATTATCTATCGGCACGTAACGAATGTGTGCCGTCGGATTATGGTCGGAGCTGTTCGAGCTACACACAGTGTACGCGCGGATGCAAGCCGAATTATGACTCCAGCGGCAACTGGCTTCCTCAGGGAAGTACCTGCTGGTAAGATTGACCTGATAAAAAGCAGCCCCCTTCACCGGGGGCTGTTTTAATAATACCGGCGTGATTTCAGTGCCGTTTGAATTGTACCGTCGTCCAGATAGTCCAGTTCCCCGCCGATGGGAATCCCCTGTGCCGGCGAGGAAATTTTTATATCGTCCCTTTTCAGGCGTTCCGCGATGTAATGGGCTGTCGTCTGGCCGTCCACCGTTGCCGGAAGCGCCAGGATCAGTTCACTGACGCCCGTACGCCGAATCCGGTCTTCCAACGCTGTCAGACGCAGTTCTTCGGGGCCGACGCCGTCCATGGCGGACAGGAGGCCGCCCAGAATGTGGTAGCGGCCGCGGAAAGCCCCCGAACGTTCAATCGCCCATAAATCCGCCACATCCTGAATGACACAGATAACGTTGTCGTCCCGGCGGACGTCCCGGCAGACAGAACAGGGATCCTGTGAGTCCAGATTGCCGCAGACAGAGCACGTCTTCACCGTCGCCAGCACGTCGTCAATCGCGGCCGCCAGCGGCACCAGATGCGTTTCGCGCTTTTTAATCAGATACAGAACCGCGCGCCGCGCCGAACGAGCCCCAAACCCCGGCAGCCGTGACAGCAGACGGATCAGCGTTTCGATTTCGCCGCCAATCAAAAATTTCCCCCTTTAAAAAGGCAGGTTGAAAGGAAGGCCAAGCCCGCCCTGCATTTCTTTGGAAAGAGCCTCTTCAACCTTTTTCTGCGCGTCGTTGAACGCCGCGACCAGCAGGTCTTCCAGAACCGTGACGTCTTCGGTCACAGACGGATCAATCGTCACTTTGCGAGCAATGCCCTTGCCGCTTAAAACGACCCGCACCAGACCGCCGCCGGAAATGCCCGTGATTTCGGCCTGTGCCATCTTTTCCTGCATCTCGGCCATTTTTCCCTGCATTTCCTGCGCTTTTTTTAAAATATCGCCAAAATTCTTCATGTCATTCCTCATCCTGCAAAGAAGACAATTCCATTTCGCCGTCCTCTTCGGGCAGATCGACTTCAACGCCTTTCTGCAGGCGGATTGTATCGACCCGGGCCGTCGGGAAGGTCTTTAGCACTGCGGAAACCAGGGGATGGACAGAGAGATTCTTTTTCAGGTTCTCCGTATCCCTTCTGGCTTTTTCGACCAGCGTTTCGCCGCCGGGTTTATTGACAACGGAAACGCCCCACATGACGCCCGTCCATTCCTTCAGCTTTTCCGCCATTTCATTGGCCAGTGTTTTCGGCGCTTTTTCAAGGGGATAAAATTCAATGCGGCCGAATTCAAAATGGACAAGGCTGATGTTGTTTTCCAGATGGTAGGCAAACATCATGTCGTTCTGTTTATAAGCATAGGCAACGATATCGGCCAGGCTGTTCAGGCGCGCCCGGCTTTGCGCCTGCGGAGCCGGAGACGGCCGGAGCACCGGGTCTCCGCCGGAAACAGCCCGGATGCCGCTCCATGAATCCTGTGCTTTCGGGGCCGGCGCAGAACCGGAAGAGGAAACCGGCGCCGGCAGGCCTGAGGCTCCTTTTCCCGACCGCAAATCCCGGATAACATCCGCCGGAGACGGAAGCTCGGCGGCATAGGCCAGACGGATCAGCACCATTTCGGCCGCCTGTTTTTCGGACGGTGCGCTGACCGCTTCGCCGATGCCTTTCAAAAGCATCTGCCACGTCCGGGTCAAAACAGGCATGGACAGTGTTCGAGCCATTTCGGCGCCGCGGGTGCGTTCCGCCTGAGCCATTCCCGGGTCATCGGCCAGTTCGGGCGCGATTTTCACCCGCGTCAGCCAGTGCGTCAAATCCAGAAGATCCTGTAAAACGACAACGGGCTCTGCTCCCAGGTCGTATTGAGTGTTGAAAAGTTCAAGAGCGCTTTTGATGTCGCCTTTCATGACCTGTTCAAACAAATCAAAAACCGCCGCACGGTCGGCCAGCCCGATCATGGCGCGGACAAAATCCGCTGTCACATTCCCGCCGCCGTGCGCAATGGCCTGATCCAAAAGGGACAGCCCGTCACGCACCGAACCGTCCGCCGCACGGGCAATCAGACGCAAAGCTTCGTCTTCGGCGGAAAGACCTTCTTTTTCAAGGATATTCCGGAAATGAGCCGACAAAGGCTCGACATCGACACGGCGCAGGTCAAAACGCTGGCACCGTGACAGAACTGTGGTCGGAACCTTGCGGATTTCCGTTGTTGCGAAAATAAACTTAACGCGTTCGGGCGGTTCTTCCAGCGTTTTCAGAAGCGCGTTGAACGCCTGCTTTGTCAGCATGTGAACTTCATCGACGATATAAATCTTGAAACGGGCAGAGGTCGGGCTGTAGCGGGTTGTTTCAATCAGCTCGCGCACATTGTCCACACCGTTGTTTGAAGCGGCGTCGATTTCAACGACATCGACATGGCGGTCTTCGGCAATGGCGCGGCAGTGTTCGCATACGCCGCACGGTTCGGTCGTCATGCCGCCCTTTCCGTCCGGCCCGACGCAGTTCAGCGCCCGGGCGATAATACGGGCGGAAGTCGTTTTTCCGATGCCGCGGATGCCCGTCAGAATGTAGGCCTGTGCCAGACGCCCGGTTTCGATGGCGTTTTTCAGTGTGCGGACCAGGGCTTCCTGCCCCACCAGGTCGGCAAATGTCGTCGGACGGTACTTACGCGCCAGCACGCGGTATTTCTTATCGGTATCGCTCATGTCACCAAGGGGGCTTTTGAAAAGGGGTTTTAAAGGAAACCGGACAGCGACCCGCTCCGAAACCGTTACGGCTGCTTTCTTCCGAACCTGACCGGGTTGGCGGCAGGAACGCCCGCGCCGGTTTCCCGCTTTCTATTTACATTTATTTTACGCTTTAAGGCAAGAAGAACTTTGTTCTGTTCAAAAAAATGCTCGAAAAAATACCTTTTTCAGCCGTTTTTTTATCAATGCTTGACAAGAGGCGGCGCATCTGTCTTTGCTGTCATACGATTTCATCTTCTAGGAGATACGAATATATGGCTCAAGCTATCGTTTTCCCCGGACAGGGGTCTCAGATCGTCGGTATGGGCAAAGAACTGGCAGATGCCTTTACGATCGCCCGCGAGGTTTTTCTTGAAGTTGACGACGCTCTTTCCCAGAACTTAAGCAAAATGATGTTCGACGGCCCGGCCGAAGACCTGCAGCTGACCGAAAATGCGCAGCCCGCCCTGATGGCGGTCAGCATGGCGGTCGTCCGCATCCTGCAGCATGAAGGCAAGATCGTCCTGGCCGACCGTTTCGCTTTCGGCGCGGGGCATTCCCTGGGTGAATATTCCGCTTTGTGCGCTGCCGGCGCTTTTGATATCGCAACGGCGGCTCGCCTTCTGAAAACGCGCGGACAGGCCATGCAGAAAGCCGTTCCCGTCGGACAGGGCGGCATGGCCGCGCTGATCGGCGCCGATCTGGAGCTGGCTCGGGAAATTGCCGCCGAAGCCGCACAGGGCGAAGTCTGTGTCGCCGCGAACGACAACGCTCCGGGACAGATCGTTATCAGCGGCGCGGCCGCCGCCATTGACCGTGCGTTGGAAATCGCCGCGGCAAAAGGCGTCAAGCGCGCGGTCAAACTGCCTGTCAGCGCACCGTTCCACAGCCCTCTGATGCAACCGGCTGCCGATGTCATGGCCGAGGCTCTGGCCAACGCAGAAATTCACACGCCCCGCTTCCCCGTTGTCGCCAACGTCACGGCGGCTCCGGTGTCGGATCCCGAAGAAATCCGCCGCCTGCTTGTCGAACAGGTGACCGGTTCGGTTCGGTGGCGTGAAAGCATGCTGTATCTGCAGTCGCAGGGCGTTGATACACTGGTCGAAGCCGGATCCGGCAAGGTCCTGACCGGCATGGCGAAACGCATCCACCCCGAACTGAAGGGAATTGCGCTGAACACGCCCGCCGATATTGAAGAATTTTTAAAAGCGGAATAATTCCGCGCCTCCCCATAACTTGTAAGGAAACGAACATGTTGGATTTTACAGGAAAATGCGCCCTGGTCACCGGAGCCACCGGCGGCATCGGCCGTGTTGTCGTTAAAAAGCTGCACGACGCGGGCGCCACCGTGATTTTGACCGATATGAACCAGGAAGTGCTCGACGGTTTTGCCGCCGAACTCAAAGAACGTGTTTTTGCTTTTTCATGCAATTTAGGCGACCCGGCGGACATTGACGCCCTGATCGCCAAAGCGGAAAAGGCCGCCGGCGCCGTTGACATTTTGGTCAATAACGCCGGTCTGACCAAAGACAATCTGTTCATGCGCATGAAGGATGAAGATTGGGATTTGGTCTTAAAAGTGAACCTGACCGCCGGCTTCCGTCTGGCCCGCGCCGCCATCCGCGGCATGATGAAGCGCCGTTACGGCCGCATCGTCAGCATGGCCTCGATCGTCGGCGTCACCGGAAACCCGGGTCAGGCGAACTATTCCGCTTCCAAAGCGGGCCTGATCGCCATGACGAAATGTCTGGCGGCGGAAGTCGCTTCCCGCGGAATCACGGCGAACTGCGTCGCACCGGGCTTCATCAAAACCGCCATGACCGACGCTTTGCCCGAAGAAGCGAAAGAAAAACTGACCCGCAATATTCCGATGGCCCGTCTGGGTTTGCCGGAAGACGTGGCTAACGCCGTTGCCTTCCTGGCCAGCGACGAAGCCTCTTACATTACGGGCCAAACCATTCATGTGAATGGCGGTATGGCCATGATTTAACCGGAAAAACGCCGGATAAAAACGGCGTTTTCTCCTTAAATCGTCCGGTTTTGTGAAAGTTTTTCACTTCCGGGCTGGTCAAAGCCGAAAATTTGTGCTACAGAAATGGCTTTCTTAGATGTGTTTTCTTCCGCAAAGGGGGAAACGTCTTGTTTAACAGAGGAATACAAAATGAGTGATATTGCCGAACGCGTAAAGAAAATTGTCATCGAACACTTGGGCGTTGAAGCCTCCAAGGTTACGGACAGCTCCAGCTTCATTGACGATTTGGGCGCAGACAGTCTGGATACGGTTGAACTGGTTATGGCTTTCGAAGAAGAATTCTCTGTCGAAATTCCTGATGACGCCGCGGAAAAAATCCTGACGGTTCAGGACGCCATCGACTACATCAGCAAACATTCCTCATAGGAATCGTAATTACGTGCCGATTTCCCCAAAAGGCGGGAAATCGGCACTTTTTCCATCTTAACGTGAAAAAATCCCCGTTTTTAAAATCGAGGTCATACATGAGAAGAGTCGTAGTTACCGGTATCGGAATGCTTTCGCCAATGGGGCGCGGCGTAGACGTAACATGGCAGGGAATCGTCAACGGGAAATCCGCCATTCGCAAGATCGAACGTTACGATATGTCGGAATCAACCGCGAAAATCGCCGGTGAAGTTCCCTTTGGCAAAGGCACTCCGGGACTTTTCGATCCTGACGAAGTTCTGTCCCCCAAAGAACAGCGCCGGGTTGATCCGTTTATTTTATACGGTTTGTCCGCCGGCATTGACGCGGTTGAGGATTCGGGATGGAAGCCCGAAGCCGAAGAAGACCTGTTCCGTACGGGTGTCATGATCGGATCGGGCATCGGCGGTCTGTCGGCCATTTCGGAAAACGCCCTGACCCTGAAGGAAGGCGGTCCGCGCAAAATCAGTCCGTTCTTTATTCCGTCCTGCCTGATCAACCTGATTTCGGGACAGCTGTCCATCAAATACGGCTTCCGCGGCCCGAACCACGCTGTTGTGACGGCCTGTGCGACCGGTTCGCATGCCATCGGCGACGCCGCCCGCCTGATCATGTGGGGCGACGCGGATGTCATGGTGGCCGGCGGTGCGGAATCGGCGGTTCATCCTCTGGCGATTGCCGGATTTGCCCAGGCCAAGGCGTTGTCGACACATTACAACGATACGCCGGAAAAGGCCTCCCGTCCCTGGGATAAGGGTCATGACGGTTTTGTCATGGGTGAAGGCGCGGGCGTCGTCGTTCTGGAAGAATACGAACACGCCAAAGCGCGCGGTGCGAAAATCTACGGCGAAATCATCGGCTACGGCCTGTCCGGCGACGGTTATCACGTCACGGCTCCCGCACCCGACGGCCGCGGTTCCAAACACGCCATGAAAATGGCCCTCAAAAACGGCCAT
>USCC01000114.1 GCA_900553035.1 uncultured Rhodospirillaceae bacterium
TTTTGCCACTTGGATCCCAGCGGAGAAATCCTGGGACGGAGTGGGTTTCTGTAATTTCGCAGCAATCGAGTTTCAGGAAGAAATCTGCCTCCGCGGCGGAGGAGAATGGAAAGAAACAGGGATCTTTTTCAAAGAGCATGAATGTGATTTTTCATCTTACTGTATAAGCCACGGAATGCCGCCGTATAAACAGCGCTTCAGTAAAAAAGAACAGGCGATCCTCCAGGGAAAAGACATGTAAGATTGCATATGCGAAAGGGATTAAAAATGTGGGAGTGGCTGAGAAAAAACTGGTGGAAGCTTCCGTTTGCGGCGGTATTCATTTTTCTATCGTTTATGATCACGTGCTTCTTGTATTATGATAAAATCTCTTCGGACTATCTCTGTTATGAATCGGATGCCTGCAATGAAGGGAAAACCATAAAAAAGTGCGGCCGCTGTGGCGAAGTCGAAGAATGCACCATCACGCAGGATACATGCGAGAACCTCTTTTTTGCCACCTGGATCCCGGCGGAGCAATCCTGGCGCGGTGTTGGTTCCTGTTATTTCGCAGCACTCGAGTCTGAGGAAGAAAACTGCCTCCGCAGCGGAGGAGAATGGAAAGAAACAGGAATATTTCTCAAAGTGAATGAATGTGATTTTTCATCTTACTGTATAAGCCACGGAATGCCGCCGTATAAGCAGCGCTATAAACAGCGCTTCAGTAAAAAGGAACAGGCAATCCTCAAGGGAAAAGACATGTAAGAGTGGATGGGCTGTTCCGCATGGTGCAAAAGCCCCGGAAGGAAGCCGTACAGGCATGAGTTACAGGAGAGGCGGCCGCAGAGAGGCTTGCCGTATTTCGGAAAAAAGGAGGGAATTGTGATTTTGTTAATCGCCGGAGCCTCACATACGGGCAAAACGCTCGCGGCGCAGAAGCTGATTGAACAATACCGTTATCCCTGTCTGTCCCTGGATCACCTGAAGATGGGCCTTATCCGGAGCGGGATCTGTTCTCTGACGCCCGAAAGCGATGAGCGCGAATTGACGCCTTACCTTTGGAATATTGCCCGGGAAATCATTAAAACGGCGGTTGAAAATCAACAGAACCTGATTATTGAAGGCTGTTACATCCCGTTTGACTGGAAAAAGGATTTTGAAAGCCGTTATCAGCCTCACATTCACGCGCTCTGGCTGATATTCAGCCCGGAATATATCCGCCGCTTTTACAAAAACATCCGAAAATATGCGCATATTATTGAAACCCGTTTAACGGATCATACGGATGCGCCCGAAATAATGATAGAGGAAAACAGCTATAATCTGCATATGTGCCGGGTGCACGGGTGTTCTTACCTGCGGATGGATGAAAAATATGACCTCTCGGCGGTCGAACATTTTCCGCAGACGCCCGAAAATGTTTCCGGAATTAAAGAAAACCTTGACTCAGGTTCGGAAAACAGGTAAAAAGCATCTGATTTCGTAAAGGTTTATACCTTTGTCTCTACGGAGATCCGCCAGTCAGCGAAGATACGCCCACTGGCGCTCTATTCGTATATTCAGGGGATTTAACCGCAAAAGGATGGATGAATGTTTGATACACTGGCCGAAAAATTAGGCGGAATTTTCGACCGTCTGTCGCATCGCGGCGCTTTGAGCGAAGCCCACGTTGATGAAGCCATGCGTGAAATCCGCATTGCTCTTCTGGAAGCGGACGTCGCCCTTCCGGTTGTCCGGGACTTTATTGAAAAAGTCCGCGAACAGGCCGTCGGACAGAAAGTAATCAAATCCGTCACGCCGTCCCAGATGGTTGTCAAGATTGTCAATGACGCTCTGGTCGAAATGCTCGGGACGGAAAATGCCGCGCTGGATCTGGCGGCGGAACCGCCCGTTCCCGTCCTGATGGTCGGGCTTCAGGGGTCGGGCAAAACGACAACTTCCGGTAAACTGGCTCTCCGTTTGAAAAAAGAGAAGAAGCGTGTGCTTCTGGCGTCTCTGGACATTTACCGCCCGGCGGCGCAGGAACAGCTGGCTCAGATCGGTCGGCAGATTGAAGTCGACGTCCTGCCGGTCATTATCGGAGAAAAGCCCCGGGCAATTGCCCCGCGTGCCATGACCGAGGCGAAAAAGGGCGGCTATGACGTTGTGATTCTCGATACGGCCGGGCGTTTGCACATTGACTTGGACATGATGGCCGAAGTCGCCGACGTCCGCTCTTTGGTGCAGCCGAAGGAAACAATTCTGGTCGTGGATGCTCTGGCCGGTCAGGACGCTGTCAACATTGCGCGTGAATTTAACGAAAAAATCGGCGTGACGGGGATTGTTCTGACCCGTATTGACGGCGATTCCCGCGGCGGTGCGGCTCTGTCCATGCGCGCGGTAACGGGGCGTCCGATTAAATTCCTGGGCGCCGGCGAAAAGATGGAGGCTCTGGAGCCGTTCCATCCCGACCGTCTGGCCGGGCGCATTTTAGGCATGGGCGACGTTGTTTCCCTGGTGGAGACCGCCGCTGAGAAAATGGATAAGGACGAAGCGGAACGCGTGGCCAAACGCATGATGGAAGGCCGCTTTGACCTCAATGACCTGTTGTCGCAACTGCGTCAGATGCAGAAAATGGGCGATTTGAAAGGCCTGCTTGGTATGTTGCCGGGCGTGGCAAAGATGAAAGCCCAGCTGGATGCGGCGAAAATTGACAACAGCGTTTTTAAACGGCAGGAGGCGATCATTCTTTCCATGACGCCTCGCGAACGCCGTAATCCCGATCTGATCAAGGCGTCGCGCAAAAAGCGCATTGCCAACGGTTCCGGCGTGACGGTGCAGGAAGTCAACAAGCTTCTGAAACAGTACGAGCAGGTGGCCGAAGTGATGAAACGGATGAAAAAAATGGGAAAACGAGGTCTGTTCGGCGGTCTGCCCGGCGGCTTCGGCGGCGGAATGAGCGGTTTCGGGGGCGGCATGCCTCCGTTCGGCGGTTTTCCGTCTTAATGCAGATTTTTAATTTAAGTGAGGTACAAAAAAAATGTCAGTACGTATTAGACTTGCCCGCGGCGGTTCAAAGGGAGCTCCCTTCCATAAGATCGTCGTGGCGGATCAGCGCTCTCCGCGCGACGGCCGTTTCATTGAACGCGTCGGTTCCTACAACCCGCTTCTGCCCCAGGATCACGCCGAGCGCGTCGTCGTCAAGGCAGATCGCGTGAAATACTGGCTGGGCGTTGGCGCACAGCCGACGGAGCGTGTCGCCCGCCTGCTGTCGAAGCTGGGTCTGTGCGAAGCGCCGGTAATTACGGTGAAGCCGAACAAGTCTGCGCCGAAGGCGAAGGCTCAGGAACGCGCCAAAGCAAAGGCCGAAGCCGCTGCCGCGAAAGCTGCCGCTGCTGCCGAAGCGCCGGTTGAAGCTTAATTCCTGACAAGAGGTTCGGACAATGACGGCCGATGTACGTGACGAAAAAATCTGTGTGGGGGTGATTACCTCCGCCCACGGCGTCCGCGGCCATGTCAAAGTCAGAAGTTTTACCGCGTACGCCCCGGATTTCGCGGCGTACGGAGACCTGAAGGATGCATCCGGCACACATTCCTATGCCGTGAAAATCGTCGGTGAGCTTAAGGATCAGTTTCTGGTCGGCATCAACGGCATCAACGACAGGAATGCCGCCGAACAGCTGCGCGGTGTCAAACTGTATATCGAACGCAGCCGATTGCCGGAAACGGCGGAAGACGAGTTTTACTATGCCGATCTGATCGGTATGACGGTTGAAACGCCGCAAGGTGAAACAATCGGTTCCGTAGCGGCGGTTTATAATTTCGGCGCGGGTGACGTGCTTGAGGTGAAAAGACCGGATTCCTCGACGGAATTCGTTTCCTTCACCCGTCAGACGGTTCCTGCCGTCGATGTCGAAAGCCGCGTTCTGACGGTATGCATGCCGGAAACGGTCGAGGCAAAACCCGGACGCTCCGGTTCCGAAAGCCGGGAAAGCGTTCAAAAGCCGGGCTGTGAAGAATGATGGAAACACCTTTTTTCACGGTCAACGTTCTGACCCTTTTCCCTGAAATGTTCCCGGGGTTCCTCGGATGTTCATTGGCAGGGAAGGCTCTGGAGGACGGGGTGTGGAAGCTGAATGTGACAAACATTCGGGATTTCGCCCTTGACCGCCATCGGACGGTGGACGATACCCCGTTCGGCGGAGGAGCCGGAATGGTCATGCGTCCCGACGTGCTGGGCCGGGCTGTGGAAGCCGTGCACACACCGGGGACAAGGTTGATTTATTTTTCACCGCGCGGGCGTGTCGTCACGCAGGCGCTGGTGCAGGAGCTGGCGGCGGAACGGGAAATAACCTTTCTGTGCGGCCGGTTTGAAGGAATAGATCAGCGCGTGCTGGAGGCTTATCCGTTTGAGGAAGTCAGCTTGGGCGACTTCGTTCTTTCGGGCGGCGAACCGGCGGCTTTGACGGTGACGGACGCTGTTGTGCGCCTGTTGCCGGGAGTGATGGGTTGTCGGGAATCTCTTGAAGAAGAAAGTTTCAGCGACGGTTTGCTGGAATATCCCCATTATACGCGTCCGCAGATTTGGAACGGGCGCGCGGTGCCGGAAATACTTGTTTCCGGGCATCACGAGCGGGTCGCCGAATGGCGCAAAGCTCAATCGGAAGAATTAACCAGAATGCGGCGTCCCGATTTGTGGAATGCATATCAGGAAACCGCAGCAAAGCGAGAGGATTAAACTCATGGATTTGATTAAGACGCTCGAAAAAGAGCAGATGGAAAAATTGGGCGCCAAGGGCGAACTTCCCGATTTCAAGGCGGGCGATACGGTCCGCGTTCATGCCAAGGTGGTCGAAGGCGAACGTGAACGCATTCAGGTATATGAAGGCGTCTGCATTGCCCGTAAGAACGACGGCCTGAATTCGACTTTTACGGTTCGCAAGATTTCATTCGGTGAAGGCGTGGAACGCGTATTCCCCGTTTATTCCCCGAATGTCGCCAAGGTCGAAGTGACCCGCCGCGGTAAAGTCCGCCGTGCGAAGCTGTATTACCTCCGCAGCCTGCGCGGTAAAGCCGCCCGTATTGCCGAAGTTTCCGACAGCGCGAAATAAGTTCCGGATGACCTCTTGCTGAAGAACGGCCGTCCTCCTGACACGGAGGGTCGGCCGTTCGGCAGGGGCCGGAACGTCGCGTTCGGAAAGTTTTTATTGTCCCTCGATGCCGTCACGACGGACTCGGGGTTTTGTTGTTGAATTCAAAATCAGGAGAACAGGATGGTTAAGGTCGCTGTCATCGGCGCTACGGGAAATGTCGGGCGCGAAATGCTGCAAACTCTGGCAAACCGGGATTTCCCCGCGGATGAAGTCTTTGCGCTGGCGTCTTCGAAATCCGTCGGAAAGGAAGTTTCCTACGGTGAGGAAAAAACGTTGAAGGTACAGGATCTGGCATCCTTTGATTTCAGCGGCGTTGATATTGCGCTGATGTCCGCCGGGGCCGGTGTTTCCGAGAAATTCTCGCCGAAAATCGCCGCGGCCGGATGTGTTGTCATTGATAATTCCTCACAGTGGCGTATGGATCCGGATGTGCCGCTTGTCGTTCCCGAAGTCAATCCGCAGGCCGTCGCGGAGTATAAAAAGAAGGGAATTATTGCCAATCCGAACTGTTCAACAATTCAGATGGTTGTCCCTCTGGCGGCTTTGCATAAGGCGTTCCATGTCACGCGCGTCGTTGTCACGACGTATCAGTCCGTTTCCGGCGCCGGAAAGGAAGCCATGGACGAACTGTTCAACCAGACGCGCGGCATTTACATGAATCAGCCGTTGCATGAAACCAAAAAGAAATTTACGAAACAGATTGCCTTCAACGTTATCCCGCACATTGACGTCTTCATGGACGACGGCGCAACGAAGGAAGAATGGAAAATGATGGCGGAAACCAAAAAGATACTGGATCCGAAGATCAAGCTGCACGCGAACTGTGCCCGTGTTCCTGTTTTTGTCAGCCATGCGGAATATGTCAACGTTGAAACGGAAAAGGAAATTTCCGATGAATCGGCGGCGAAAGTCCTGAAGGAAACGGAAGGCGTTACGGTAATTGACCTGCGGGAGCCGGAAGGCTACCCCACACAGGTGGAAGTTTCCGGCGAAGATGATGTTTTTGTTTCGCGCATTCGTCAGGATTTTTCGGTCGAAAACGGTATCAGTTTCTGGTGCGTGGCGGACAATCTGCGCAAAGGCGCGGCGTTGAATGCCGTCCAGATTGCGGAAGTTCTGCTCAGAGATTATCTGAAGAAATAAAGAGGATGCATATGAAGAACGGCTTCCGGTCAAAGCGAAGCCGTTCTTTTTTATGCGGGAACGGAAAAAACAACAGCCCCCGGTGAAGGGGGCTGTTACAAATGTACGATCAGCTACTACCAACAGCGGCTTCCCTGTGACGTCGGCGCACATCCGCGTGTACAGATGCTACGTCCCTGACTGTCATTTGAGCAGTATGAGC
>USCC01000115.1 GCA_900553035.1 uncultured Rhodospirillaceae bacterium
CTCCTCAGCTCGGCGCAGAAACCTATATAAGATCACTATCATCCTTTGTCAATAATAAATCTTCAAAAAATTAAAAAATTTTCACGAAACCTTTTTCAGAAAAACCTCATGGACAGAAAACTGTTTTGGGCCTACCCTGAAAAAATAAGATTTTCCTGCTGAAATGGAGCAATTCTATGTCCTTTTTATCCTCTCTTTTCTCGCGAAAAAAGAAAACGGCTGAACCCGAAATTCATCCTTATATCAAGTCGGCTCTTGCTCTGATGCATCTTTCCGAAGTCGGGGCGGAAGCCGCGGCCTCGCTGGAAAAACATCACATCAAACTCTCGGCCGAGGATTCCGGTACGGTTCGTGCGGCCGTCAATCCGGCCGAACGGTATATCGCTGTCAGTATTCGTCAGAACCCGGCCGATATTGCTGTGGCTCTGGTCGGGGCGGCCCGCCGCCTTGAACACGCCGACGTATGCCCGATGCCAGGCCTGGTGAAAATGAAATGCGCGGACGGCGTAAAATGCATGAGAGCCATGGAAGCGGATGTTCAGGCGCATGAAGCCCTTATGTGCTATACTCTGCAGTCCATGAAACTGCCCGGCTTTGAACCGAGTGTACCGGGAACAATGGCGTTTCACAGCGTTCTTATCGCTTCCGCCTTTGGAAAATCAAAGGAGCAGACCCTTGCCAACGCCGTGACAGCTTTTTACAACTGTGACCAATCCCTGGAGGCCTGCGACAATAAATATGTGTCTTATATGACACGGCAGGGAAAGCAGGCTCTGCTCTCTTCAAAAGCCAAAATCTTTTCAGATGACATGGCCGCGGACACCTGCGAAAAAATTTGCTCAACCGGCGGACAATCTTATATGGCGCCGGGATTCTTTGAGCGTCCCCCTTCAAAATTCATTGCTTCGGCGGCACGCGAACGTATCTCATCACTGGCGTGCCAGTTCGCTCTGGCCGCTCATCAGCCCGCCGACGAATCCGTTCTGTCCATGAAAACGCGGCAGGAAGCCTTTAATGCCGCAAAAGAAGCTGAAAAACGAGCCGCTCTTCTTAAGAAACTGACGCAACAGAAGCGTTAATTCTGTTCAAGCCGCGCCCAGATTTCTTTCGCATTCAAGCCCTTTTCACGAAGGGCTTTTATCGTTACGGACGAGTCGCGTTTCGCCAGGCGCCGCCCCTTTTCATCCAGAATCAGCGGGTGATGGCCGTAAATCGGAGGCGAAGCTCCGAACAGGGCTTGCAGTAACCGATGAATATGAGTGGAATCGAACAGGTCTTCTCCGCGCGTCACCAGAGTCACCCCCTGTTTCCAGTCGTCCCAGACCGAGCAGAGATGATAGCTGGCGCGCACCTCTTTGCGTGCCAGCACGACATCGCCGAAAATGCCCGGATTCGCACGGACTTCCCCTCTCGTCCTGTCATGAAAATAAAGCTCCCCGCCGACAAGCGACATTGCTTTTTCCACATTCAAACGCCAAGCGAAATCTGCTGTTGTTTCGGGATCAATACTCCTGCCGCGACAGGTTCCGGGATAAATGACCGTCTCTCCCGCATGCGGCGCATGGCCGATTCGGGAAATTTCATTCTGAATATCCTTCCGCGTACAGATGCAGGGATAAAGGACGTCCTGCTTTTTTAATATCTCCAATGCTTCGGCATATTCATCCATATGTTCTGACTGCAGGCGGGGCTGGCCGTCCCAGGACAGGCCGAGCCATTCCAGATCTTCATAAATGCCGTCAATAAATTCAGGACGACAGCGGCCGGCATCAATATCCTCAATCCGCAACAGGAACTTTCCGCCGTTTTCCCTTGCCGCCTGAAACGCCGCCCGAGCCGCGTAAGCGTGCCCCAGGTGCAGGCGCCCTGTCGGGCTTGGAGCAAATCGGGTAACGCAGTTCATTGTCACAGGTACTTCAGCAGGGCGAAACCGCCGGCCAGGAGAATGAAAAAGAGCGTTGCCAGCCAACCCAGATTTCTTTCAAGGAAATTTTTCATCGGTTCGCCCCAGCGTTTCAACAGGAAGGCCAGCAGATAGAACCGTCCGCCGCGCGAAATGACAGATGCCAGCGAAAAGACGGCCAGATCCAGATCCGTCATGCCGCTCAGAATCGTAATCACTTTATAGGGGAATGGCGTAAAACCCGCCGCGGCAACGATCCAGGCGCCATAGCTGTTGTAATATTCCCGGAACGATTCGATCTGCCCCATGTAATCGTAAAAGGTAAAGATGGGAACAGCAACGGAGTCGTACAGAAATTTTCCGATCAGATAGCCGAAAAATCCCCCGGCAACGCTTGAAATCGTACAGACCAGAGCGATTCGGTACGCCTTTGCGGGACAGGCCAGAACCATCGGGATCAGCAGAATATCCGGCGGGATGGGAAAAAAGGAGCTTTCAATAAAGGAAAACGCCGCCAGCATCCACAATGCCTGCGGATGGGAAGCGTATTCAAGGCTCCAGTCGTAAACCCTGCGGACGAAAGCCGTCCATTTTCCAGAAATGCTTTTCACCGCGTTCAGAACAGCCATCAACTTTCCCTTTCTCTGCCTCTTCTGCCTTTATATGCGAAAGCGTGACGGCGGAAAACATTATTTTTATTTCCAGAGCCGGAAGACGGAAAATTTTCATTCCCGCCCGGCCCTGCGTTTTATAAATCCAGCGCTTCTCTGACGATATCGACGTCCTTGTCCCCCCGGCCGGACAAATTGACGATGATGATTCTGTTTTTTTCAAGGGACGCCGCCAGTTTCATCGCATATGCCAGAGCATGAGACGATTCCAGCGCCGGAATGATCCCCTCTGTCCGGCACAGTTTCAGGCAGGCTTCCAGCGTTTCTCGATCCGTCGCTGTTTCATAAACGGCACGCCCCGTATCCTTCAGCATGCTGTGCTCGGCTCCGACACCCGGATAGTCAAGGCCCGCGGAAATGCTGTGCGTGGGCAAAGGATTTCCTCCGTCATCCTGAAGCAGATAGGTATATGCGCCGTGCAGGATGCCGGGCGTCCCCTTTGTCATCGTCGCGCAGTGTTCCTTTGTATCCAGCCCCTTGCCCGCGGCTTCGACACCGACAAGGCGGACTTCGCCGTCTTTCAGGAAACCGGAGAACAGACCGATCGCATTACTTCCCCCGCCAATACAGGCGACGGCGTAATCGGGCAGACGCCCTTCCTTTTCCAAAATCTGGCGGCGGGCTTCCCGGCCAATGACAGCCTGAAAATCCCGGACCATCATCGGATAGGGATGAGGGCCGACCGCCGAACCGATCAGGTAAAATGTGTCGCCGCAGTTTGCAACCAGATCGTCCAGAGCCATATCAACGGCGTCGCTGAGTGTTTTCTGACCGCGTTCGACCGCCACGACCTGCGCGCCGAGCATCTTCATGCGAAAAACGTTCAGGGACTGACGGCGCATATCTTCGGCTCCCATATAAACCGTGCACGGCAGACCGAATAAGGCGCATCCTGTCGCCGTCGCGACGCCATGCTGGCCGGCGCCTGTTTCGGCGATCACGCGTTTTTTGCCCATCTTCTTTGCCAGAAGGATCTGGCCCATGACATTATTGATTTTGTGTGCTCCGGTATGGCACAGGTCTTCACGTTTCAGGTAAATTTTCGCGCCGCCCGTCTCCCGGGTCAGGCGTTCGGCAAAATACAGAGGCGTTTCCCGTCCGACGTAATCTCTGGCGTACATTTCCAGTTCACTTCGGAAATCCGGATCATCCTTGAACCTGTCGTATGCTTCGGCGACTTCCTGCAGAACCGGCTTCAGCACATCGGGAACCAGCATACCGCCAAATCCGCGGAAGCGCCCTTCCGCATCGGGAGAAGAAAATTCAGGAACATAAGTCATTGTCTCAACCTTTCATTCAAATACAAAAAAACCGGAGGCCTTGTCTGGAACTCCGGGTTTGCATTCATAATCAAAGGTATAAAAAACCGCGGCGTTCCCTTCAGGCAACTCGCGGTCAAACTTAACGTCAACATCCCTGCGCGGCTGCCTTTACGGAAGCCACCACCAATTTTTTGCGAAAATGTTTCGTTCTTTTCTCATCATGGGTTTATGCTATGTTTTATTGGGAAAAAAGTCAAATGAAAATGAAACGTTTTTCGTTTTATATAATGAGAGACGCTTTTTCAAATAAGCCGAAAAGGAAGAATCTGATGAAAAAATGCACTGCCGTTCTGCTGGCTTTTCTGGTCATGACCGGAACCGCCGTCGCCCGGGAAACAAACACGATATCCGAAGAATCCCTGCCGCCTGTACAGCGCGTTGAAGAAGGCTATCGGTTCCGCCCGCACCACCGCCGGCGGCCTCATCATCCGGAAATTCGTCCCCTTCAGGGAAGTGCCGCCGAAGCCGTCCGGGAAGATTTCCCCGCCGCTGACACCTCTGAACCGCCGCCTCCGCCTGCGCACCATCGCCGCAGACTTCCCCGGCCGCTTCCGGAAAGCGCCGGAAAATCACGCCCCGCCGCCGACCTGCGGGAACCGCCGCCTCCTCTTCCCCACCATATGTACGGCGACGAAACGCCGCCGTCTTTAGAACCTGTGGCTGTATTGACGGACAGCGATTAAAGCGTCATCCTGAGAACCTGAAAACAGCAAAGGAGATTTTCCATGAAAAAAGTAGCACTTGTCTTGTTCGCTTTGTGCTTTCTGAGTGCGCCCGCCGCCTATGCCAAAGACGGGATGAACAAACTGGAAAGCCGCAAGACAAAAATCGAAGAACAGTATCAGAAGCATGTCAGCAAAATCATGAGCAAGGATGACATCCCGGCGAAAATGAAAGACCTTCTGACGGCACAGGCCAAAGAGGAGCGCGACCTGAAAATCAAACACCTTCAGGAACGCCACGATATGAAGATGAAACAGCGCAACGAACGCCGCCAGCTGAAACAGGAACTGAATCTCGGGGACGCCTCCATGCAGATGGGCAGCAACGCCAAAAAAATGAAAAAAGAAATGAAGAAGGAAATGCAACGGAAAAAGAAGCATATGAAAAAGCAGATGGAAGACATGGGCAATAACATGTAAGTTTCCGTTTGCGCACAAATCCCCTTTTTTAAAGGGGATTTTTTTGTTTCGTCCCGCCGGAGGCCAAAACAACAGGCTCGCGTCAAAAGAGCATTTCAGATTTCCCCGGCGTAATTGAAAACGCCGTCCTTATAAAGGAAATGGAAGGGTGTCCCGTGCGGAATCTGCGGGCGCCTGACGCCGAAAGACAGAAGCAGGTAACGGATAATGGCACTGTGCACCGAAATGCCGAAAACACGGAAAGGCTCTGAGGCAATCCGGCGCAGTGCGTTCAGTGATCGATCCTGTATCTGTCGTTTTGATTCGCCGCCCTGGAAACAGGCGTCCATAAAATCGGGATCCAGATTGTGCCAGCGTTCGGAGGTTTCCGGAAAAAGAGCGGCAATTTCATCGCGGGTTTTCCCCTCGGCCGCTCCGAAGCTTCCTTCAATCAGTTCCCGATCAACAACGACGGGCGCATGCAGGACGGACGCCGCAATTTCCGCCGTTTCCAAAGCCCTTTTCAACGGGCTTGAAAAGATGATTTCAATCTGCAACGGCATTAAAACACCGGCCAGCTCCCGCGCCTGTGCGCGCCCCGTTGCGTTCAGGGGCAGATCAACCCCCTGCCCCTGCCATTTGCGCAGGCGGTTCATCTCGGTTTCCCCATGACGAAAAATATAAAAATCCTTTTTCAACGGCGCCTCCGAATCCGCGTTCAGAGGCATATCATAAACGATTTTTCCCCGTTCTGAGAAAGCAAATCAATGCCGGGGCGGCAACTTTCCCGAAAGGCAGGGGTCATGATGGAGTGAGCGTTCCCCGTTCTGAGAACACCGGCGGGGCATTTCTGTCCGGAATCCATACAAAAACAGATCCTGTCTGTCCGTGGGGCCGCCGGCTTCCGACCCTTTTAAGTGCACGTATGCCGCACTTTCTGAAATGGAAAACGTTCTTCACACGGCCGCTCATTCACCTGATTCCAAACGTTCCGATCAAC
>USCC01000116.1 GCA_900553035.1 uncultured Rhodospirillaceae bacterium
CGGGTCTTTTGGGACGCGTTGTCGATGCTCTGGGAAACCCGATTGACGGCAAAGGTAAAATCGAAGCGGCCGAAATCCGCCCTGTCGATGTCAAGGCGCCGGGCATCATTACCCGCAAAAGCGTGCATGAACCCCTGCAGACCGGTTTGAAAGCCATCGATTCGCTGATTCCCATCGGGCGCGGACAGCGCGAACTGATCATTGGCGACCGCCAGACCGGCAAGACCGCCATCATTCTGGACACCATCCTGAACCAGAAAGCGTTGAACGACGCGGCGAAAAGCGATAAAGACAAGGTTTTTTGCATTTACGTGGCCATTGGCCAGAAGCGCAGTACCGTCGCGCAGGTGATGCATACGCTGGAAGAACGCGGCGCCATGGATTATACGATCATCGTGTCCGCGACGGCTTCCGAAGCCGCACCGTTGCAGTACATCGCGCCGTATACGGGCTGTGCGATGGGGGAATATTTCCGCGACAACGGGATGAGCGCCGTCATTTTCTATGACGATCTTTCCAAGCAGGCCGTCGCCTACCGCCAGATGTCTCTGCTGTTGCGCCGCCCGCCCGGACGTGAAGCTTTCCCGGGGGATGTTTTCTATCTGCATTCCCGTCTTCTGGAACGCGCGGCGAAAATGAGCGACGAATTCGGCGGCGGTTCCCTGACGGCTCTGCCCGTGATTGAAACACAGGCCGGCGACGTGTCCGCGTATATTCCGACAAACGTCATTTCCATTACAGACGGTCAGATTTTCCTTGAAAGCTCGTTGTTCTATCAGGGCGTCCGTCCGGCGGTGAACGTCGGTATTTCGGTTTCCCGCGTGGGGTCGGCCGCACAGATCAAGGCGATGAAGCAGGTTTCGGGTTCCATCAAGCTTGAGCTGGCGCAGTACCGTGAAATGGCTTCGTTCTCGCAGTTTGCATCGGATCTGGATCCGGCGACACAAAAACTTCTGAACCGCGGCGCACGGCTGACGGAACTTCTGAAGCAGAAACAGTATCATCCAATGCCGGTCGAAGAGGAAGTCGTGTCGATCTTTACAGGCATCCGGGGGTATCTTGACGAGCTTCCGGTCAATAAAATCGCGGCGTTCGAGGCTGAAATGCTGAAACAGCTGAAGGCGACGGTGCCTTCCGTCCTTGAATCAATCCGGGATGAAAAGGTCATTTCTCCGGATACCGAAGACGACCTGCGTTATTTCCTGGATGATTTCGTCAAAACGTTTTCGTAAACGCAAAGGAAAACGGAATGGCAAACTTACGAGAACTCAGGAGCCGGATTGCTTCCATCCGATCGACGCGTAAAATTACGTCGGCGATGAAGATGGTGGCGGCTTCCCGTTTGCGGCAGGCTCAGGAAGCCGTGACCGAATCGGGATATTTCGCGGCCAGCCTGGGACGCATCATCATCCGTCTGGCCAAGACCATCGATTTCATGCGCAGTGAGGACATTGCGGCGGGGAAAACCCCCCGCGTTCATATTCCGAAGTTGCTGGTCGGTTCGGGAAAAGAACAGAACCATCTGGTAATTGTCTTTTCTTCGTCACGCGGGCTTTGCGGCGGGGTCGTAAAGAAAACCGTCCAGCTGATCAATTATCTGGAAAGTGAAAAGAAAACGGTACGCCTGTTCTGTGTCGGCGTACGGGCTTATGATATGCTGAAAGGACAGTACGGCGACCGGATCATCGGGACGTATGCGGGGTCAAACAACGCGCACGAACAGCGTCATGATGCCGAAAAAATGAGCATGCGCATTCTGGATATGTACGAAGCCGGGGAAATCGACGCGTGTTCGGTCATATACAACCAGTTCCATTCGGCCATTTCACAGGAAGTACGCATCAACCCGCTGGTGCCTCTGGAACCCCTTCGGATTTTGCAACCGTTTACGGGGGAAACACCGTGGGGGTTCAAAGGGAACGAAGACGAGTATAAAATCGAACGGCCGCGCCGTCAGATGCAGAGCGGTTCTTTCGCCGGTGCGGCTTCGGCGGCTTCGGCCATCCGCGGGCAGACGGGGAAAAGCGCGGCACGTTTTGCTTCCAGCAAGGGGCCTTCACCCTCCCAGTACAAAACGACACGGATGACGCGCGTTTTGAATTCAGAGGCCGAAGAGGTTCTGCACGTCAGGGATCCTCTGGAATACGATTTTGAACCGGGCAATCCGGAAATCATGCTCCGGGCCATGTTGCCGGAATTGCTGACAACGCTGATTTACCGTTCGACGCTGGAATCGGCGGCTTCGGAAAACGGAGCGCGCATGACGGCCATGGACAATGCGACGAACAATGCGGGCGATATCATCGACAGCCTGACGCTGATGTACAATCGGACACGGCAGGCCTTGATCACCAAGGAATTGACGGAAATCATTTCCGGCGCTGAAGCGCTATGACTTTAATTATTTTGAGGAAGACAGGAGTTTATCACAATGGCTAAAAACAGTGTCGGACACATTTCACAGGTCTTGGGCGCCGTTGTTGACGTAAAATTTGACGATGAAAAAGATCTGCCGGCGATCTTATCGGCTTTGGAAACACCTCTTCAGGATCGGAAACTGGTCTTGGAAGTGGCTCAGCAGTTGGGAGAATCGGTCGTGCGGTGCATTGCGATGGACTCAACGGACGGCCTGCGGCGCGGTCAGGAAGTGGTCGATACCGGTGCGCCGATTTCCATTCCCGTCGGTCCGGGCACGCTGGGGCGCATCATGAACGTTTTGGGGCAGCCCGTGGACGAACGCGGCCCGATTGAAGGCGTGCATCTGAGCCCGATTCACCGTGAACCGCCCGCTTTCGTTGATCAGGCGACAACGACACAGATGCTGACGACCGGCATCAAGGTCATTGACCTTCTGGAACCGTATGCCCGCGGCGGCAAAATCGGCCTGTTCGGGGGCGCCGGGGTTGGCAAGACGGTTCTGATCATGGAACTGATCAACAACATTGCAAAGGGGCACGGCGGATATTCCGTTTTCGCCGGCGTCGGAGAGCGTACGCGCGAGGGCAACGATCTGTATCATGAAATGATCGAATCGGGCGTTATTGACCTCAAGGGGAATAATTCCAAGGCGGCTCTGGTTTACGGCCAGATGAACGAAGCGCCGGGGGCTCGTGCCCGCGTTGCGCTGAGCGGTCTGACCGTGGCGGAATACTTCCGCGACGAGGAAGGGCAGGACGTTCTTTTGTTCATTGACAACATTTTCCGTTTCACACAGGCCGGTTCCGAAGTATCCGCCCTTCTGGGTCGTATTCCTTCCGCCGTGGGCTACCAGCCGACATTGGGCACCGACATGGGGGCGATGCAGGAACGCATCACGTCAACGAAAAAAGGATCCATCACCTCAGTGCAGGCGGTTTACGTCCCGGCGGACGACCTGACGGATCCGGCGCCGGCGACAACGTTCGCCCATCTGGATGCGACGACGGTTCTGAGCCGCCAGATCGCGGAACTGGGCATTTATCCGGCCGTTGATCCCCTGGAATCCACCAGCCGTATTCTTGATCCGGCCATTGTCGGCGAAGAGCATTACGCCGTTGCGCGTGAAGTGCAGCGTATTCTGCAGTCGTACAAGGCCTTGCAGGATATTATCGCCATTCTGGGCATGGATGAATTGAGCGAAGAGGACAAACTGACCGTTTCCCGCGCGCGCAAGGTTCAGCGCTTCCTGTCACAGCCGTTCCATGTCGGGGAAGTGTTTACGGGCATTCCGGGGCGCTATGTCGAGCTGGCGGATACGATCAAGGGCTTCAAGGGTATTGTCGACGGCAAGTATGACGACCTGCCGGAGCAGGCATTCTTTATGGTCGGGACGATTGAAGAAGCGGAAGAAAAAGCGAAAAAGATGTCTTCAAACGTTCGTGTCGGAAAGGCGGCGTCTTAAATGGCTGAACAGCAGACAATCTTTGTTAAAATACTGCTGCCTCAGAAACCGTTTCTGGTGAAGGAGGTTCTGTCAGTTGAAATCCCGGCGTACGAGGGGCCTTATTTGGTTTTGCCCCGGCGTGCGCCTTCCCTGATGCTGCTGCGGTGCGGCGTCGTCACTTTGCGGGAGACGGAAACGTCAAAACCCGAAAAGTATTTTATTACGACCGGCTTTACGAAAATCCGCGACAACGGATGCACAATTCTGACGCGTAAGGCCGTTAATGTCGAAGAAGTCGATCCGGCTGAAATGAAAAAAAAGCTGGCCGAGTATGAAGAATTGGAAAAATCTGACGACGCCCAAAACCATTTTGCCGCTTTAAACGAAGAAAAAACGGCGTTCTTCCGTATGGTTGTAGGGTATTGTGAGAAGCGAAATCTATCATAAAACGGCGCCGGAATTCAAAGAAAGCCCCTATGCCGCAGAGCGGGAAGAGCGCGAAGAGCGGGTTTTCAGGCTTAAAATTCTGAAATGCGCCCGTGAAACGGTAAAGCTGGCCTTTCCGGTCGTTATCGCCCGGCTGGGCACCGTCGGTATGAACCTGGTCGATACCATCATGGTCGGACGGTACGGTACGCAGGATCTGGCCTATCAGAGTCTGGCCAACACGGTCGCTGTTTTTCTGCTGGCGGTCAGTCTCGGGCTGATTCAGGGAACGATTGTCATGACGGCGAACGCATTCGGCCGGGGAATGTTCCGCGAATGCGGCGCGGTTCTGCGGCGTTCGATACCTTACGGCGCCAAAATCGGCATTTTTCTGATGATCCTGTGCATGCCTTCCGAATTTTTGATGAAGCTTCTCGGGCAGCCCGAGGACGTGGCTGAAGGAAGTGCCCGAGTGCTGTCGATTTACGCCCTGGGGATTCCGGCGGCACTGATGTTCTATGTCATGTCTTCATTTCTGGAGGGCACAAAGCGGCCTCTGCCGGGAATGATTATGATTATCCTGGCGAACATTCTGAATATTTTTCTGAACTGGGCTCTGGTTTACGGCCATTACGGTTTTCCGGAAATGGGCGCGGCGGGATCCGCAGTCAGTACAACGGTCATTCGATGGTTTCTGGCGATCGGCATGTTCATCTGTGTTTTCTGTATTGACGAAAACGATATATACGGCGTGTGGGAAAAACCAAAGCCGGACAGCCGCGAAAGTAAAAAACTGCATGAAATCGGATACGGCGCCGCCGTGACAATGGGCGTTGAGGAAGGCGCTTTTTCCGCCATCAATATCATGGTTGGTTGGCTGGGGGCGCTGGCGCTGGGGGCGTTTACGATCATCCTGAATATTTCAAACATTATTTTCATGATTGCAACGGGTATCGGCACGGCGTCGTCCGTTCTGGTCGGTATTGCCCGGGGACGGAAATCCGTTCTGGATATGCGGATCGCCGGGTGGATGGGGACGATCATGAATCTGTTCATGATGGCCGCCTGTTCGGTCGTTCTGGTCTTCTGGCCGAAGCAGGTGGCATCCATTTATACGCTTGATCCCGAGCTGATTCAGCTCTGTATCCCGATGGTGATGCTGTGTTCTCTGATCTGTATTGTGGACGGGACGCAGGTTGTCATGGTCAACATCCTGCGCGGCGCGGTCGATATTTTCATTCCGACGGTCGGACAGGCGATTGCGTTCATCGGCCTGATGATTCCTCTTGTATGGCTTTTTTCCTTCCGGATGGGCATTGGCGTTCTGGGATCGGTCTACGGCATGATTGCGGCCAGTACATTCGCCGCGTCCTTTCTGCTGCTGCGTTTTTATTTCCTCTGCCGCCGTTATCAGAGAGACGGATTCGTGCGCTGAGCGGGGTCAATACCGTTCTGGCGGCAGAAGGCTTCCACCGTATTTTCCATCAGCATGGCGATTGTCATCGGGCCGACTCCTTTTGGAACCGGCGTAATCGCCCGGCATTTCGGGAGAACGGCCTCGAAATCAACATCCCCGCACAGTGTTCCGTTTTCCAGACGGTTGATGCCGACGTCAATGACAACGGCGCCGTCTCTGACCCATCCGGCCTTGACAAAGCGGGGAATACCGACGGCGGCGACCAGGATATCGGCTC
>USCC01000117.1 GCA_900553035.1 uncultured Rhodospirillaceae bacterium
TTTATGTAAATAAACATGGTTTTGAAGATTTGATAAAATATTAATATTTAACATTAAAAAAATATCAGTTTTTTGTAAAAAAAAGTTCTTGACAACGCGGGGACGAGGGCGTTGTGTGAAGAACAACGCGCCAGGCGCGGGACTCTTTTTCGGCAGGTTATTCAAACTTGTAGCTTCTTTTCTGATCCTTTATTCGGTGTTTCGGACGGAATTCCCGGAAAATACGTGCCCAACCGCAGTAATCGCTTTTGTTGAGGTTCGTGACTTCCGCAATAGGGCTGAAGAAACGAAGGGTGCGGATATAAAGCCCCGGAAGGGATTCCAGTTCTTTCCAGCGGGAGCTGTATTCCTTTCTTTCAATGATGACAAGCAGGTGGAAATTGACGGCTTTCCGCTGCAGAAGGGCGTACATCTTCCGGACGA
This sequence comes from uncultured Rhodospirillaceae bacterium, assembly GCA_900553035.1. Classification (GTDB taxonomy): domain Bacteria; phylum Pseudomonadota; class Alphaproteobacteria; order CAAGCB01; family CAG-977; genus CAG-977. The sequence continues at coordinate 424 of USCC01000117.1, forward strand.
ATTCGATGGCCGCAGCTTCTCCGTCTTTGCCAAAGGGCAGTTTCAGAATGTAAAGCTTCTTTTCCGAAGAAGCGGCAAGGCGTTCAAAATCTTCCGCCTGATGAAGAACCCGTCCGCGGACGTCCGCAAATTCGGCGGCCTTGAGAGCTTCGTCCGGTTGGCCGTCAATGTCCAGCAGATCCGCAGGGTGGTGCCGTCCGTGAAAGGCAACGTCGTATTTCCGGCAGCGCCACATATTAGAAGCTTTCTGCTCTTCGTATCCCCCGGAAAACAAAAGGCCGGGACTTTCAACGCATTGCAGAAATTTATCCCTGTCGCCGAAAATACACCAGCTGAACAGCGTGGAGGAAAGAAACCGGAAATAATGAACGAACTGGAATGATGTTTCGCAGTTATGTCCCAGGCCAATGATATGGTCATAGCGTTTGTCCTTTGACCCGCCGAGGCAGGCAAGCGTTTCATTCATGAAATACAGAAGAGGATGAGCATTTTTGCGGTAGGAAAACGGAATTCCGAAAACCGTGACCGTCCGCGTATCGCCCGATTTCCGACGGTTGAAAAGCCGGAGCATCAAACCGGCGTGTTTCCGCCATATTCTTTGGGCGTTCCCCGCGTAATCCTCGGTATTGCTGATGCGTTTGAACCGGTTTGAATCGTTATATTTCAGGACAATCCTGTCGATGAACAGGGGCGGATATTTTTTCGTGTATGTCAGAATCAGATCCCAGTCAACCAGCCGTGTCAGGGATTCGTCAAAACCGCCCAGCCGTTCGTAAACGCTTCGGGTATGGACAAAGGCGCCGATGTCGATAAGGTTTCCTTTTAAAAGAGAGGCGTATTTGAACAATTCCCTGAAAACTGCCCCCGAACCCGAGTGGCGTACCTGGGCGTAAATACATTGATTCCCATGCGTTTCAGCGGCCGCGGCAAAAGTTTCAAGAAAATCCGGAAGAGGAATATTGTCCGTATCGGCATAAGCAATCCATTCATTCTTCGCCCGTTTCAGGCCTTCATTGCGCGCAGCGGCGACGCCTTTGTTTTCCGGCTGCCGGATATAGACGATCCGACCGGAATCCAGATATTCTTTATAACGTTCCTTGATTCGATTTTCGGTGCCATCTGTTGAGCCGTCGTCAATGATAATCAGCTCGAAATCCTGATATGTCTGTCCCAGAAGGGCATTCACCGCGCGTTCAATGCAGAAACCGCGATTATAAGCCGGCATGATGATGGAGAAGGAAAGCTGCTTTTCTTTTGTATTCATTATTTTTTCCGATCAGCTTGAAAACAGGAGACCAGAGTAAGGCGAATAGTGCATTTTTTCAATCTGATAAAAAGTTTTTTTCTCCGGCGATGGAAACAGTAAAAAAAAGCCTGAAATACCCTTATTTTTTAAGATGTTATAAAAAAACGAAAAAATAATCACAAAACGTATTGACAATCTGTAAAATTTATGACATTGTGTTTATACAATAGACGTTGTGCGTTTGAAAAGGACGCCTCCGTCTTTCCGGAGCGCTTTCCGCTGTTGGCGGCAGGCGTTTTTTTTATGGGTCATAATGAAAGGAGTATTCGCATGGGATTGGGAAGTTTTTTTAAAAAAGGTCTGAAGGATCTGGTGAAAGGTTTGTTTACGCCGTGGACCCTCCTGGGGCCGATGGGCATGGGCATCGGGATCATGCAGGAAAAACAGAAGCAGCAGATGCAACAGCTGAAAAAGCAGGAACAGACCGAAGCATTGATTGAGGCGGAAAATACCAAACAGAAACAGGCCGCTTATGAAAATCAGTTCAATTCGGATCTGGAAAAACAGAGAAAAAGCGGCGCTTCGTCCAATGTGATTTACGCCGGGGTGCTTGGTTCGAAAGGAAAAGTCGGACTGGGCGGCCAGAAAAATTTGCTGGGATTATAGAAATGGCGGACATTCAATCTTTATCGGATCAAATTATAGAACGGACGGAGATGCTGAAGTCAAAGCGGCTCAATTTTGAGAAGCTGTGGCAGGAGGTTTCCGAACTGGTTCTGCCGCGAAAGGCCGATTTCACCGTCACTCAGACTCAGGGGGCGTCCCGGACGCGGCGGCTGTTCGAAACGACAGCCGTCAATGCGGCGGAGCTTCTGGCGGCCGGGCTTCACGGCATGATGACGAATCCGGCCGGAAAGTGGTTTTCCCTGACGGCCGCCAACCGTGACAAGTCCCGGGACATTAATCCCCGTCTGGCGCAGTGGCTGGAAGATGCCGAGCGCATCATGACAGAGGAGATTTCCCGTCCGGCCGCCGGTTTTGCCACGAATATGCATGAGGTTTATCTGGATCTTGCCGTCCTGGGGACAGCCGGTATTTATGTCGGATGGAATGAAGACCGAGAATGTCTGCTGTTCCAGTCGCGTTTCCTTGGGGAACTGTTTATCGATGAAAACGCGGCGGGACAGGTGGATTCCGTGTTCCGCGTTTTCCGGTGGCCGTTGGAAAAAATGGTGAAAACATGGGGTGAGGACGCTCTGCCGGATCATCTGAAATCGCGCTATCGCCATAGCGGCCGGAACGGGGATGAATTTGAAATCATTCATGCGGTTATGCCCAATCCGCTGTATCGCAGAGGGACTTTTCAAAAGCCGGTCACTTCGGTTTACGTCCTGAAAAACGAACGCCATGTTTTATTTTCCGGCGGATTTGAGGAAATGCCCCTGTTTGTCAGCCGGTGGGCAAAAGCCAGTTCGGAGGTTTACGGGCGTTCGCCGGCAATTTCGGCGCTTCCCGACATCAAAATGCTTCAGGAAATGATGAAGGAAACGATTATCGCGGCACAGCTGGCGAATCGTCCGCCTCTTCTGGTCAAGGACGATGATCAGTTTGCGCCGGTCGCCACCGTGCCGGGCGGTATCATCCGTTACAGCGGCGAAGCGCCCAAGGCGTTTGTTTCGGGTGCGAATTCGGGGGTCGGGCTGGACATCATGAATGAAATCCGTCAGCGGATCCGCATGGCCTTTTTCAACGACCAGCTGATGACTGAAAGCGGTGTGCAGATGACGGCGACGGAAGTCATTCAGAGGACGGAGGAAAAAATGCGTCTGCTGGGACCGGTTGCCGGACGTCTGCAGACCGAGCTTCTGGGGCCCATGATTGAACGCGTGTTCGGGCTTCTGCGGCGGCATGGAAAAATTCCGCCGCCGCCGAAGTCTTTCATGAACGGAAAGTCAAGGGAAGTCCATGTTGCCGTCGAATATCTCTCACCCCTGGCCATGGCTCAGAAACAGCTGGAGGCGCAGGCGATGGTTCGGACACTGGAGCTGGCGAACGGCTTTATCGGCATGGATCCCGAGGCGAGCGCCGTTTTCAATGTCCCCGAAGTCATCCGCCGTATCGGTCAGATTTACGGAACCGGAAACAACTTCCTGCGTTCGGAGGAAGAAATAAAGGAGCTGACCCGACAGAAAGGAGGAATGGATGGAAACGATGCATGAAGGGGGCTCATGGAAGGAAAGGCTTTTTTCCCGGCGCCGCCGGATGAAAAAGGCTCTGAAGACGATTGAAGCCTACAAGAGCGTTTTTTCATCCGCGGACGGGCAGGCCGTTCTGGAGGATCTGGCGGCAAAATGCCATATGCTGGATCCCGTGACGGATATTTCAGATCCGGGCGGCTTTACTGCGGCCAGCGCTTTTTATGACGGAAAGCGGGCGGCTTTTCTCGATATTGTTAAAATGCTGGGATTCAGAGAATCCCGTTTGATTGAACTGTTAAAGGAAACGGAAGGAAACAGAGATGAATAACATGTATGAAAATGGAACGAAGGACGGCGCGACGGATGCGGAATGGCCGGAAGGCATTTCGCAGGAATATATGCAGGATCTGATTGACGATGAAGCGCTGGAAAGTTTCAATGAGCTGGCGGAAAGTCTGGCTCTGTCCCCGGAACAGGCGGAAGGCGTATGGATGTGGATGATGCACGGGGCGGCCCGCTTTGTGGCACAGTTCAATCGGAAAGCCGCCGATTACTGCTGTGACGTCGAACGTGATCTGCATGAAACGCTTGGCCCCGGTTATGAAGGAAAAATCCGGAACGCCGCCCGGCTTGTCCGGCAGTATGGCGGCGACGAGCTGGTCGATTTCCTGAGGGACAGCGGCGTCGGCAACCGCCGCGAGGTCATTTCGTTCCTGATCCGACTGGCGGATATGATGGGTGAGGATAAGGGGCTGGTCGGCGAAAAATCGGCCCTTCTTTCCTCTGCAGATGCTCTGAAGGCTGAAATCGCGCGTCTGATGGCGGAGCCGGCCTATATGCAGGGACGCCATCCCGCTCATGAACAGGCGGTGCAGAAGGTCTACGGACTGCGCAAACGTCTGTTCAACGAGGAAAAATAAAGTGCCGAAGCGGGGCCGCTGTGCTATACAGTAAAGCGGTCCCGTTTTCGCGAAGGAGGAAGGTCGTGCAGAGCCTGTGGAACAAACAGTCCTTAAGACTTCGGATTTTGTTGTGTTTTGTTTCCGTCATCGTCGGAATTGTCGGCGCGACCGTCGTTTATGTCATGTTCCTGCAAAATACGATTGAGGATCTGATGCGCCCCCGCTACGAGCTGATCGCTTTGCGGAGCCGCCATGTTTTCAGGAACGGATATCATGCCGATATCGCAGCGGGCAAAAAACCCGACGCCGAAGAATTTTCAGCGATTTCAAAAAAGCTGAAAGATATGCAGGAACAGTATCTGATGGTCACGCATATCTATACGGCAGTGTTCAAAGACGGGAAAGTACGCCTGACATCGACTTCCGAAACACCGGACCGATATCCGTTCTGGAAGGATGTGACGCCGAAGGAACGGGCGAATTACAACAAGATGGTTGCTCTGTGGAAAAGCAATCTGTATTTTCCGCCTTCCGTCCACATGCATCATGAGGATCGCCCGAATACGCATGAGATATGCATTCTGCAGCGAAGTGCACAGGGGAAGAAAGTACTTTCGTGCATTGAAGCCTATGCCGGGGATATTGAAGCGGTGAGCGGACTGATTTTTTCCCTGTTCGGCATTATGTTCCTGTTGATTTTCGTTGGTTTCCTGCCTTTGATTCTGCTGTACCGCCACTTTTTTTCAAAAAAGGCGTCCATCCTGCAGGATATGGTTGAACAGCAGACAAAACAGCTGAAGGCTCTTCTTCTGAAAGCAGAGGAGGCGTCCAGGGTCAAGTCACAATTCGTTGCGAACGTCAGCCATGAACTGCGGACGCCTCTGAACGCGATTGTTGGTTTTTCCGAAATGATGAAGGAGGAGATGTTCGGTCCCGTCGGAAATCCGAATTACAGGGAATATGTCGGTTTGATTTATTCCAGCGGCGTCCTGCTGCGGGACATGATCAATCAGATTCTGGACGTATCGAAATTCGAGGCCGGCTTTATGACGCTGGACAAGGAATGGATCGACATAAAGGTGATCATTGACGAAGCCGTTCTGGTCATTTCCGGTTATCCCGAAGCGGACAAGCGCGTCATAAAAAGGTCTG
>USCC01000118.1 GCA_900553035.1 uncultured Rhodospirillaceae bacterium
GTACGCTTGCCGTATCGTTTCACCAGTCCTTCGGTGCGCAGCACCATGCACTGCCTTATGACATTGACGGCGCGGTTTACAAGGTGAACCGCCGCGATTATCAGGAGCGACTGGGTTTTGTCGCCCGTGCCCCCCGATGGGCGATTGCCCATAAATTTCCGGCGGAACAGGCGCAGACCGTTCTGAACAACATCCGGGTACAGGTCGGACGCACCGGAGCGCTGACACCTGTGGCAGATCTGGAACCGGTCAACGTCGGCGGCGTCATGGTCAGCCATGCCACACTGCACAACGAAGATGAAATTCACCGCAAGGATGTCCGGGTCGGCGACACCGTTATCGTCCAGAGGGCCGGAGACGTCATTCCGCAGATCGTCGGCGTCCGGACGGACAGGCGGCCGCCCGAAGCCGTCCCCTTTGAATTTCCGAAAACATGTCCCGTCTGCGGTTCCCATGTCATTAAAATCGACGGCGAAGTGGCGCAGTACTGTTCCGGCGGCCTTGTCTGCCCGGCACAGGCCGTTGAAAGCCTGAAACACTTCGTTTCCCGCAACGCCCTTGACATTGAAGGGCTGGGTGCGAAAAACATCGAGTTTTTCTTTGAACGCGGATGGATTAAAACACCGTCCGACATTTTTGAGCTTGAGGAACGTTACGGTGCGGACATCCGCAAGCTGGAAGGCTGGGGCGACAAATCGGCGGAAAACCTGTTTGCAGCCATCCGCCACGCCGCCGAAGGGACACCGATGGACAAATTTCTGTTCGGGCTGGGTATTCACGAAGTCGGACAGGCGACAGCCCGGCTTCTGGCCACGCACTATCTGAACATAGATGCATTGCTGGAAAACATTGACAAGGCCGCGGATCGGGAATCTGAAGCGTATGAAGAACTGATCGGCATTGAAAGCATCGGCGACGTAATTGCCCGGGAACTGCTTGATTTCTTTGAAGAACCGGCCAATCGTGCCGAACTGGAAAAACTTCGCGCCCGCGTCCGTATTCCGGATTTTGTTCCGCCGGTGCACACGGACAGCCCGCTGTTTGGGAAAACGGTCGTGTTTACAGGTTCGCTGACTTCCATGACGCGCGGCGAAGCCAAAGCCCGGGCACAATCCGCCGGCGCAAAGGTTGCCGGCTCGGTTTCACGGAAAACCGATTATGTCGTTGAAGGCGCAGAGGCCGGAAGCAAAGCGCAGAAAGCCGCTGAACTGGGCATTACCGTCCTGTCCGAAGACGCATTCAATCGGATGTGCCGGGGGGAAGCATGAAAAAAATAACGGTCGCCTGCGGCCTTCTGCTTCTGGTTTTTCTCGGCGTTCTGGCGTTTAAAACGCCCCCGGACGGTGAAGAGGCCGGAATCCGCGAAACGGAACGTGAAATGCGCCGGGACTTTGATGAAAAAGAACTCTGCCGCCGCATCATCGACCGGAAAGGATTTGCCGAAAATGACGCGGCTTATGATGAAACGTCGTACTCGTCCGGGGAAACCGGCAAAACATATCTGATCTCGCGGCGGCCTTCCCTGTGTGGTTTTGCCGTGAATATGTACGACAGCCGGACAGGACTTCCGCACGAAGAAGGAAGACCGGAAGGAACAGAGCTGGTGCTGAGTGTCCCGAACGCTCCCTGTTCCGGCATATTCCGGTTTTTCACTTTTGAGGGTCATCTTTACCTGAGCGTTTCGGACTCGCCGCGCCGGTATGACATTTCGCGTTTCAGCGAACACCAAACCGCCTTCATGCCTGTATGCAGTGTCCGCGCCCGCGTTTCGGAATATTCCGTCCTCTCGTTCAGGGACAAGGCGCTTTGCCGCCGTGTTGCGGACGGCGGGTATACGGTTGAAAAGCCGCTTTCCTTTGACAGGTTGCCTCCGGAAGAACGTGAACCGCTCCGCAGAACGGCGGCGGCCTCGTTTGAAAGCGGCGCGTTTCCGGACACGAAAGCCGCCGGGACATTCGTCCGGACGGATTTTGACAATGACGGAACAGAAGAATTTCTCGTCGCGGCGGATTATTCAGCGGGCGGAGAGTCCTGTTCCTACCGTTTTCTGACGGTATTCAACCCGGCCGACGAATCCCTTTCACTTCCGACACAGGACGGCCCCGGCGTGTATTACGGCGGCCGGGGGACGTCTGACGGTTATGCTCTGTCCTGTGAAGGCGGGCGGCAGGAAATCATTGAATCGGACGGGGAAAGATACCTCCTGTCGCTTCAGATCATTGAAGAGCAGACTCCGGAACGCCGCGTCACGGACAGGGAACTGAACCGTCTGGATCGCATTGTGCGGGACAGCCGTGGACGGCATATTGAAAAGCTCTGCGTCTTTCACCCGCATCTGACTTATGCACCGGCTCCCTTCCTTCTTTACCGAGGTGAATAACGCTACGGAAAGCGCGGCCGGAGCCTTTTGGTCCGAAAGCGACGGGGCGCCGGAAGGAACATGGCGAAAATTTTTCCCGCCCGGCGGGAAGCCTTAACGCCCTTTCCGGCGGCCGGCAACGGACACGCCGCCGTGCTGTTTCACGGCGTCAAAAGCGTTTCCTGCGCTACCGTGAGAGGCCTTTTTTCTTCAAAGCCGCCCTGAGGACACCGTCTTCCTTCTTTTCAGGAACAGGGGCCGGCCGCGTGGACGAGAAAAACCTCTTTTGTTTTTCCGCCGCTTTTTCCAGACGTTCTGAAGCCTTTGAAACCGCCATGTACACCTGCGTCGATACCGGCAGGTTGAAAACCCCGGCCAGCGAAGCGTTCGGGATTCCCGCCGCCTTTGCCGCCCGTTTTGCGAAACGGACGCAGTTCATGGCCACGGGCCAGTGATAAACGGGCGGATTTTTAATATTTTCCTCAACGAAGCCGACAACGTTGTCGAACTGTTCGCGGGACAACGGAAACGTTTTGTTGAAATGATAGGACGGGTTCCGTTTTTCCTCATCGAACACGTATCCCGGCACGCCGATCCTGATTTTCTGCGCTTCGGCCGGGTCGGGCGTACGATCGGCCGAAAAACCGATCTGGCGCTGGCCAATGACTTTCCCGTCCTTTTTCATGGCCAGGTTGAAAAAGACATGTCCCGAATTATGAAAGAAAAAATCAAACACCGCTCCGCGCTTCGGGGCTTCGTATCCCGGTTCGGGCGGCAGGGGGGATGCCTTTGCCGTGAAAAGCCCCTTGAGCATCGGCGCGACCTTTGTTCTCAGGTCAAACTCGTATGTCATCCCTTCTTCGTGCGGGATTTTTGCAAAACTTAAATCCGGATGTTGCGCGACCGAATACTGTTCCGGTTTTTCCGTCATTGTCAAATCCTCCTCATCCATTCCGCCATACCGCAGGCGTCCCGCAGCCAGAAAATTTTCTCCGTCGCCGACAGACCGGGATTGTCCAGAATCTCCCGTGCCCATTGCGGCGGCTCGCCGGCCGACAGAACACCGTCCAGGCGTATGTCGGCATCCACAAAAGCCATGGCCGCCGCCTCGGTCGAAAAACCGTGCGCCTGCGCCGCCGAAAGCCCCCGATCCAGCCGCTTTTTCAGGTATTCATCATCAAAATCCGCCGTTTCCCGCGGGAATTCCTCGCGAAGGTACCTTGCCGCATAGTGATAAAACCGGTTTTCCCGTTCGTTTGTCATTCGTATCCGCCTCTGATGAAATTAAACGCCCATCACCATATATCTGTCAAATTATTCTGACTGTCATTTCCCGGATATACTTCAGGGTTTCAACGCCCGGGTCGCGATAAAGGTATCGATATACGGATCCAGAAGGTCGCCGCCGGCTGAATCTTCGTAAAATCCGGACAGAAGAAAACCCGCTTTCAGCAAACCGCCGATCTGTTCTTCCAGGCTGTGGCCAAATTCCAGAGGCTCATGGGCGTTTCGGCGGCGTTCCAGGTCTTCGGGCGGCAGCTGTTCCGTATCCGCGTACGGTATTTTGTATCTGACGGACAGTCGGCCCTTTTCGTCCCATTCCCTGAAATCAAAAATATAAATCAGAGGATTGGCAAACCCCGACAAAAGCAAACCGCCCGGTTTTAAAACGCGGAAGCATTCGCGCCAGACCCGTTCAATACCGTCAACAAAGCAATTCGACACCGGATGGAAAATCAGATCAAAGGAACCTTCCTCAAAACGGGACAGATCGCGCATGTCGCCCTGTTCCGTACGCAGGTAAAGGCCGTCCCGCGCGGCGACCGCTTCGTCCTGTGCCAGCTGAGCCGGACTGTTGTCAAAAACGGTAACATCCGCCCCCGCCGCGGCGAAAAGGGGCCCCTGCTGGCCGCCGCCGCAGGCCAGACACAAAAGGCGTCTGCCCCGCACGTCGCCGAGCCAGTCTGCAGGAACCGGCTTCACAGGCGTCAGAAGAACCTCGAATTCCCCCTGCCGCGCCCGTGCGACCCGTTCTGCAGACACTGGCTGAGTCCAGACGTTTCCCTGACGCACTTTCTCATCCCAGGCGCTACGGTTGTAGAGAAGCACCGCATCATCGTTCATTGTTTTTTCCCTTTTCCGTCATTCGTCATTGCGGATAAAGTTTGTGTATATTTTCGATTCGGTTTCCGGTGCGCCGATTCCCACCGCCCGGCCGGCTCGGATGCATTTCAGCAGCCAGGCCATGTTTTTTCCCAGAACGCGCATGATCTGCATCCCTTCGGCGTCGCGGCGGACCTCTTCCGGCGTATTGCCGTGCACCATGTTCCAGTAATTCGAAGCAACAACGGGCATTTCATTGACCAGAAAATGCTTGGCCACCGCGTCCAGAGCCGCCGTCGTCCCTGCCCGACGAGCCGAAGCGACTGCCGCCGCAGGTTTGTGCCTGAACGCTTCGCCGCCGGCATAAAACAGGCGATCCATGCAGGAAAGAAGTCGGCCGCTCGGGTGGGCGTAATAGACCGGCGTTCCGAAAACAAAACCGTCGGCCTCCCGCGCCTTGCGGATGATATCGTTCACGGCATCATCCCTGAAGACGCAGAGGCCTCCCAATTCCAGGCACGCACGGCATCCGCAACAGTCGCGCACGGGGCCGCGTCCGATGAAAACATCTTCCGTTTCAATTCCTTCCTCCGCAAGGGATCGTCCGACTTCGGACAGAGCCGTATATGTGCATCCTTCGCGGTTCGCGCTTCCGTTAATCAGCAGAACTTTCATCCTCTTCTCCTTTCTTTGGGGGACGTTCCCCTTTTCCGGACGGCGCATAAACGCGGCGCCGCCTTTTGAACACCTTAAAAAACAGTGGTTTTTTCCGTTCGGATTCTTTAGTCTTATAGACTAACGTTTTGAACAAAGATGTAAAAGCCATGATTTTCAAAAAGAAGTCCCTTCTGATTACTCTGACGGCGGTTGCCGTTGCCGCGGCCGTGGCGGCTTTCCTGTTTCTTTCCTCACCGAAAGCGCCGGAAAACCCGCGTTACAAGTGGTACGAAAACGTCATGATGTATCACGTGTTCGTCAAAAGCTTCGCCGACAGCAACGGCGACGGGAAAGGTGATCTGAAAGGACTGATCAGCAAACTGGATTACATTCAGGAGCTGGGCGTCAACACGATTTACATGTTGCCGATCACACCGGCTCTGAACAACCCGGACATGCCGCGCAGCCATTACGGTTACGAAATCACCGATTTTAAAAACATCCATCCCGATTACGGCACGCTTGAAGATTTCAGGACGCTTGTCCGGGAAGCCCATAAACGCGGCATCCGTATCGTCCTGGACTTCATCACGACCGTCATTTCGGTTCAGCATCCCTTTTTCCAGGACGTCCTGAACAACCCGGACAGCAAGTACAAGGACTGGATCATCAACAGCCCAACCCCGCCCGACGGCCAGTGGATGAACTTCAACGATTATTCCGAACAATTCAAGTCAAGCGCCTGGAACCCCCTGCCGCACGGCGGATATTACTATTCTCTGTGGGGAAGTTCACCCTTCCT
>USCC01000119.1 GCA_900553035.1 uncultured Rhodospirillaceae bacterium
CCTTCGTATTGGCCGTGATCGCGTTGATCATACGCTGGGCCAGGCGGGCAAAATAAACTCCGGCACTGAGCGAGGCAGAGCCGCCTTCCGAAACAGCATCTCCGGGTGTGTCATAAATGAACAGGATATCCAGATCGGACAGGAAATTCATCTCACCGCTTCCGGCTTTCCCCATCAGGACAAGCGAAAAGGAGGAATCCGGTATCCGGCCATATCGTTTTTCAAAATCCTCCCGGACAACCGGGCACAGAGCTTTCAGAACGGCTGAGGCCAAATCCGCCAGATACCGTCCCGCCTCTTTCCCCGAAGCCAGCCCGCGGAGGAAATGGACGCCGCCGCGGAATTTTTTTTCCCGGACAAATCGCCGGGCCGCGTCCAGAGCCTGTTCCACACCATCGGCGGCCGCGATCGTTTCGGCCGCCTCTTCGGTAAGTTTTGCTTCCAACGGCAAAGGCTGGAAAAAATCCGGCGCCAGGACAGCATCGAACAGCTCCGGCCGCCGCGCCAGTCCGGCGGCCAGCGGAGGTGCCGCCGACATGATTTCCGCCAGCAGATCCAACAGAGCCGGACGCGATTGAAAAAGTGAAAAAATCTGAACGCCCGAAGGCAACCCCTTCAGAAAATCATCGAAACGCGCAAAGGCCGCATCCGCATTTTCCGTCCGGCTTAACGCCTTGAACACCGCCGGCAGAAGTTCCTGAAGAAGTGCGCGCGCCTTATCGCTCCGGAGCGCCCGGTAACGTCCGGAAAGCCAGCCCCGAACCGAATCGCCGATAAAATCCGGACGGCGGAAACCCATCTGATGCAGGCGTTCCGCCGTGCCAACGGGAATGTCCGCACCGCCGAATGAAAGGCCTTCATCATCGCAAGAAGCCTCTTCCCCGGCGAACAGGCCGTCATACGCCCGACGCACCGTTTCAAGGCGGTTTTTCAAAGCCTCTTCCAGAGCCTTCCAGGACGGAAAGCCGCAGAAAACAGACAGGCGCTCCAGTTCCTCCGGCGTTTTGGGAAGCGTCTGGGTCTGCTCATCGTCCGTCATTTGCAGGCGATGTTCCACGGTGCGCAGGAAAACATACGCCTCGCTGAGAGCCGCACGATCCGAAGCCGCCACCCATCCGGCCTTTTCCAGAGCTCCCAGAGCGTTCAGCGTTCCCCGCAGGCGCAGGCGGGTATCGCGGCCGCCCCATAAAAGCTGCTGCAGCTGAGTGAAAAATTCGATTTCACGGATTCCGCCCTCCCCCAGCTTGATGTTATGTCCGGGCATCCGGAGTTCCCCGCCGCTCCGTATACCCGACGATTTTTTGATATCATGAATCTGTTGCAGGACGTAAAAATCGGACGACCGGCGCCAGATGAACGGACGGATTTCTTTTAAAAAAGCATTTCCGGCCGCCTTATCGCCCGCGATCACACGCGCTTTGATAAAGGCGGCACGTTCCCAGTTCTGGGCAAAGCTTTCGTAATAGCATACAGCCGCCGCCGTCCCCAGCGCCGCCGGAGTCGACCCGGGATCAGGACGCAGGCGCAGGTCTGTCCGAAAAACATATCCTTCCGGCGTCCGTTCTTCAAGCAACGCAATGATCTCACGCGTCAACCGCACGAAAAAAGAACCGATGTCACGCTTTCCGCAGTAGGGCGTTTTTTCTTCGTCGTACAGAACGATCAGGTCAACGTCGGACGAATAATTCAATTCACGTGCGCCCAGTTTTCCCATGGCCAGAATGATGAAACCTGAATTTTCTTCCGGCCGTTCCGGATCCGGCAGGGCGAGTTCGCCTTTCTCGTAAGCCCGGCGCAGAACAAAGGCCGCGGCCATACGGATGCACGCTTCGGCCAGGATGGACAGCGCCTGTGTCACGTGCGTCAGATTCCATTCGCCGCTCAGATCGGCCAAAGCCGTCAGGAGTGCCGCGCGGCGTTTCAGAAGGCGCAGCCCCTTTTCCAGTTCGATCCGCTCATCGGTGCACTTCAAAGAGGAATAAGCCGTTTTAAGCAACTCTGTAAACGCCGTATCAAAGCCGTCACGGAGGATGACGCGGACAAAATCATCCTCTGTCCGCATCAGGCGCGTCAGATACGGGCTTGGCGCGCACAGCCGCTCGAAAGAGGAAAATTCGGCGGCGGATTCGTCTTCCTGGTTTTGTGTCTTATCCTTCCGGTTATGTGAATTCAACGGATTTGCCAAAAAATTTCGTCCCTGTGTCATCTTCCTGTAGAAAGAAACCGCTGGTGATTCTATAGTAATTAATTATCAGGGTAAGGGGTTCGGGCGTGGTACGCAAGTCTTTCAAAATATTCCTCATACTTTTTCAAATCGTCCTCGTCCTTCTGATCGCGGCCGTCGGAGGTTTTCTGTGGCGTCTGCACCGCGCGCCGATCGAAGTCAACGGCATTATCCCCTACATCGCCCACGCTTTTTCCTCTTCGGACACCCCCGTCAACATCCACATTGATTCCGCCGTCCTGACGTGGGGCAAAGCTTCCCGCCCGATTGATCTTGTGGCTCGGAATTTCAAAATTCTGTCCGCCGAGGGCGACCTGATTTCCTCGGTGCCGGAAATGTCCTTTTCCTTCAGCCTGACCGCACTTTTAAAAGGGACAATCGCCCCGCGCACCATCGCTATCTATCAGCCTTATCTGCATCTGTACATCAACAAGGACGGCCAGATCAGATCTTCGCCCGACGACGCTTCCGTGCTTCCCGAAGAGGAAGCCGTATCTGACAAGAAAACCGTGCTGCCTGTCCGGCAGGTCATTGAATATATCCGCCGGGAAACCTATATTACGGAATTCTCTTTGGTGGATGCCCGTGTCAAAATTACGGACAGCTATCATAACGCCTTATGGGACATTCCGTCGGTCAACCTGACTTATGAACACTCGCCCCGCAAAAACAGGCTGGAAGGCAAAGTCGTCCTGAAGACCCGGACGGTTCCTCTTGCTCTGAGCGTTAATGGAACCTGGAAGGAGCGGCGCAAGGAAATGCTTCTGTCGCTTCAGGCGCAGAATATCAATCTTTCCCGCCTGACGGTCGCCCAGGAATACCCCGTCCTGAAAAATTTTACCACGCCGGTCGATGTTTCCGTTCACACCCAGCTGAACCTTGCTCCTCTTTTAAAGACGAACCGCATTGACGCCTGGCGCGAAGCCGTCCGGCGCATTGAATTCACCATCAACGGCGGGGCGGGCGTCATCAATCTGCCGGCCCCGGTTCTGGCCACCTATGACCTCGAAAGCTTTTCCGCACGAGGGGCATGGTACGACAATGGCGACAAGCTGGATATTTCATCCTTTGAAATCAAGCTGAAAACAGGCAGCGGCTTCGGGAACCTTTCGGTTCAGGGCATCGGAGCCGCTCTGGACACAAAAAACTGGGAAAGTGTCCGGGCTGTCATGAACGCCACCGCCTTGAATGTTCCGGTGGACAAGCTTCATTTATACTGGCCCGGCTCCATCACGCCCGACGTTCATGAATGGGTTCGGGACAACATGCACGGCGGCATGATTGACGAAGGTATTTTCACGCTTCATTTCGTCGGGCTGAAGGACGAACCCGGCGTTGACAGCGAAAAGGTACAGGGAACCGTCCGGGTTTCTCACACGCAGGTCAGCTATATGGACGATATGCCGCCGGTCGAAGACGTTTCCGGAACGGTACATCTGACCCGCGATGTTGTCGATATTGACATTACACAGGGGCACACCTTTGATATCCGCCTGACCGGAGGGACGATTTCCTTTTATGACCTGATACAGGAAATCTCACATGCGAAGATTGACCTGAACATGGGAGGAAGCCTGACGGATGCACTGAAAATACTGGATCATCCGCCTCTCGGCTTTACAAAAGACATGGGCATCATTCCCGAAAAAGTCACGGGAAGCGTTTCCGGGAACCTGAAGCTTCAGCTGCCGGTCGGCGACGGCTTCACCGGGCCGGAACAGATCAGAATCAATGCTTCCGCTCACATTTCCGACGCTGTTTTGAATGATATTGTCCTGGATTACGGCCTGCGGGGTGTGTCCATGGATCTGACCGTGGAAGATCAGGATGTCAACGGCACGGGCAAAGGGCTTTTTTATACCAGCCCCGCCGATTTCACAATTTACCAGAATTTCGATTCGGCTCAGAAACTGAAAACCCGAATCAATTTTAATACGGTTCTGGATGACGACACGAGGGCACATTTCGATTTCGGCAGCGGTTTGCTGATTCCCCCTTCCATGTCCGGGCCTTTGAATGTTTCTCTTCTTCTGACGGAACAACGTGACAATTCGGGAAATGTTGACGCTTCTTTCGACCTGAGCGGAACGGACATTTACATCCGTCCGATCGGCTGGCGGAAAGCCGCCGGCGTCAAGGGAAGCGGCAAAGTGCGCCTGACGCTGAAGAACAGTGAATTGACCGGCATTCCAGCATTTTCCTTTACGGATGCGCAAGGAACGCTTATCCGGGGCCGTGCTTCGTTCAACCGGCGAAACAATGCGCTGGAAAAAATCGAGCTCAACCCGATCCGGACGGGACGGACAAATGCCAAAGCCCGTCTGCGCCTTTCCGGCGGAGATTCCGTTAAAATCGACATCACGGGAGCGTCTTTGGACATCACGGGTCTTTTGAACAATCCCGACACCATGCGGGAATCGACGGAGGACGATGAAACCGGGGAAAAGACGGATTCGACGCTGACGATCAATGCCGCGGTTGACCGGATATGGCTGAGCACGGCGGGCTATACCCGCAGCAACGCCCTTTACGCCTTCCGTCAGGGCGAACGGTGGAAACGCATTGACGCTGTCGGCCGTGTCGGATCGCAGGATATTCCCCTTCATTTTTCATTTTATCCGAATCCCGGAAAGCCGGATTACAGCTATGTCCTGACTTCCGGTGACGCGGGAGGGACGCTTCAGGCGATGGATTACATCAATTCCATCCGCGGCGGCCGGCTGGAAGCGCAGGGAACTTTCATGCCGGGTGTCGGTAGCAAAGGAAGCCTGTTCGTTTCGGAATTCCGGATGGTGGAAATGCCGATTTTCACGCGCATCCTGATGCTGACCTCGTTTTCGGGCATTGTTGACATGTTCAAAGGCGAAGGGCTGGTCTTCAGCAGCGCCGAAGTCCCGTACCGGATTGACGAAACCAGTGTGACGATCAAGGACGCTGTTGTTGCGGGCTCCTCGCTCGGCATCACGCTGAACGGCAAATACTACCGGGACAGCGGGTATCTGAACTTCCGCGGTTCGCTTATTCCCTTCTATTCCATCAACAGCTTTCTGGGCAAAATTCCGTATATCGGCCGTCTTTTTGCCGGAGAAAAAGGCGGCGGCCTGATTGCGCCGACCTATACGGTCAAGGGGAAACTTCCGTCGCCGGATATTTCGGTCAACGCGTTTTCGGCACTGGCTCCCGGAGCGGCGCGCGAACTGTTTGACAAGATCACAAGCAACGATGCCGACCTGAGCAAAAATGAAAAACAGATGGAAGAGAACATCAAGGATATAGCCGAATCCGTTGAGGGGGAATTGAAGGAGGCGCCCAAAATCCTTAAGCCAGTATGGAATGAGAAGAAAACGGAACTTCCGCCGCCGCTGATGAAAATAGAACCGCCGGCGAAACCGGAAGAAAAAATTCTGAATGATTCGCTTCAGCACAGCCCGTAAAGACGCTCGCCGCACCGGACACCTGCCCCGATGCCCCTCCGCTCTTTTTTGCAAAGCACATAAAAGGCTATGAAAAAACTCGGACAGAGACGTAAAAAACTGAACTCGACAAATATCAACCGACCATATCGCCCCGGCGCAGCTCCCGTACGCACCTGCCCCGATGCGCCTCCGC
>USCC01000120.1 GCA_900553035.1 uncultured Rhodospirillaceae bacterium
GGGCGCTGGGACACGGCGGAAACCGGGATGCAGATGCTGTACGCGGGCGCGGATCTTCTGGATGTCGGCGGGGAATCGACCCGGCCGGGCGCGGAGTGCGTTGATCCCGAAGAGGAAGCCGGCCGTGTTCTTCCGGTTGTTGAAGAACTTGTCCACAGTGGGGCGGTTGTTTCCGTTGATACGCGCAAATCGCTGGTCGCCGCCGGAGCAATCCGGGCCGGCGCGCAGATTATCAATGATGTGTCGGCGTTTACGTATGATCCAAAGGGGCTGGATTACGTGTCGCAGGAGCCCGATGTGTGCGTTATTCTGATGCATGCCCAGGGGACGCCGGAAACGATGCAGGACAACCCGGTTTACACGCGGCCGTCTTTGGACATATTCGATTATCTGGCCGGACGTATCGAGGCCTGTGAACGAGCCGGCATTTTTCGTAACAGAATTTGTATTGATCCCGGCGTCGGATTTGGTAAAACAACGGCGGACAATTGCGAAATACTCTCGCGTCTGGGGCTTTTTCGCGGTTTGGGGTGTCCGGTGATGCTGGGCGTTTCGCGGAAGCGGTTCATCGCAGAGTGCAACCGGGGTGAAGAGACGGACGCGCGGCTGCCCGGGTCTTTGGCGGCGGCGCTGGCCGGAGTGAATGCCGGCGCGGATGTCCTTCGGGTTCATGATACCGCGGAAACCGTGCAGGCTCTGGCGGTTGCGCAGAAAATAAAGGAGTTCAGGTAAAATGGCAGTACGGAAGCTTTTCGGAACGGACGGAGTCCGGGGCCGGGCGAATCAGGAACCGATGACCGCGGAAAACGCTCTGAAACTGGGGATCGCGGCGGGGTCTCTGTTCATGCGGGGCGACCACCGCCGTCAGGTCGTTATCGGTAAGGATACACGCCTGTCGGGGTACATGATTGAAAACGCTCTGGTCGCGGGATTTACCTCTGTCGGAATGGACGTTCTGCTTCTGGGGCCTTTGCCGACGCCGGCGGTGGCCATGCTGACGCGCAGTATGCGGGCGGATCTGGGCGTTGTCATTTCGGCATCGCATAATAAATACGAAGACAACGGCATCAAATTTTTCGGCCCGGACGGATACAAGCTTTCCGACGATGTTGAGGCGGAAATTGAATCCCGTGTTTTCGGGAATATTTCGGATTATCTGGCGCCGCCTTCTCAGATCGGGCAGGCGCGGCGTTTGGACGATGCGGTCGGTCGATATATTGAATATGTGAAAAACACGTTTCCCCGCGGTTTGCGCCTGGACGGTCTGAAGGTCGTGCTGGACTGCGCGAATGGCGCGGCCTACCGTGTCGCGCCGACCGTCATGTATGAGCTGGGCGCCGAGGTTCTGGCTATTGGTGTGGATCCGGACGGCCGGAACATCAACGCCGGATACGGCGCCGTAGATACCGACCGGATGTGCCGTGAAGTCGTTGCTCAGGGCGCGGACATCGGAATTGCTCTGGACGGCGACGCGGATCGTCTGATTGTATGCGATGAAAAGGGACAGATTATTGACGGCGACCAGATTCTGGCGCTGGTCAGCCGGGACTGGAAAAAACAGGGGATTCTGAAGGGCGACGGCATCGTTACGACCGTCATGTCGAATCTGGGGCTGGAGCGTTATCTGAAGCAGAACGGTATGACGCTGGTCCGGACGCAGGTGGGCGACCGCTATGTTGTCGAAAGGATGCGTGCCGACGGTTACAACCTGGGCGGCGAGCAGTCAGGACATTTAATTCTGGGCGAACATTCGACCACGGGCGACGGCCTGGTCGCGGCATTGCAGGTGTGCGCCGCCGTCGTTGCGGAAAAAGCGCCGACAAGCCATGTCATGCATCTGTTTGAACCGATGCCTCAGCTTTTGAAAAACGTCCGTCTGGCAGATCGTTCTCTGGCGGCGGCGGCGTTGGATTCCGATACGCTCCGCGTGCTGATCGCCGGCGTTGAAAAGGAACTGGGCACGGACGGGCGCCTGCTGATCCGTGCGTCGGGGACGGAGCCGCTGATCCGCATCATGCTTGAGGGTGAAGACCGGAACCGCATTGCGGGAATGGCCGATAAGATTGCGGCGGCGCTGGAAGACGAAGTCAAGGGATTGCACGCGCAGAACTGAACGGAAGGAAAAGATCATGGTACGGAAACCCGAATTGAAAACGAACTGCCCGAATTTCTCATCAGGCCCGTGCGCCAAGCGTCCGGGATGGCGTGCGGAGGCTTTGAAAACAGATTCGCTGGGGCGTTCTCACCGTTCCGCGCTGGGGCATGAACGGCTGAAGCTTGCCATCGACATGATGAAATCCGTTCTGGGGGTGCCTGAAACTTACCGTCTGGGCATTGTTCCGGGGTCGGATACCGGCGCGGTCGAAATGGCGCTGTGGTCCATGCTGGGTGCGCGCGGCGTTGATATGTTTTCATGGGAAGCCTTCGGCAAGGGATGGGTGACGGATGCCGTCAAACAGCTGAAGCTTGAGGATGTCCGCGTTTTTGACGCGCCGTATGGCCGTTTGCCCGACCTGACACAGGCGGATTTTTCCCGGGATGTGGTTTTTACGTGGAACGGAACAACGTCGGGAGTCTGTGTTCCGGACGGCGGCTGGATTCCGGCGAACCGTGAAGGGCTGACGATCTGTGATGCGACGTCGGCGGCATTTGCCATGGATCTTCCCTGGGACAAGTTGGATGTCGTGACGTTTTCGTGGCAGAAGGCTTTGGGCGGTGAAGCCGCGCACGGCGTTCTGGTGCTCAGCCCGAACGCGGTCCGCCGTCTGGAAACATATGTGCCGACGTGGCCGATGCCGAAGCTGTTCCGCATGACGGCCAGCGGGAAACTGAATGAAGGCATTTTCGTCGGCGATACGATCAATACGCCGTCCATGCTGTGCGTCGAGGACATTATTGACGCGCTGACATGGGCACGCGAAGCCGGCGGATTAAAAGAATTGATCCGGCGTTCAAAAGCGAATCTGGCCGTTCTGGAAAAGTGGGTCGGGACGTCTGAGTGGGCTGAATTTCTGGCGGACAAAGCGGAATACCGGTCGAATACGTCGGTCTGTCTGGCCATTCGGGATCCTTGGTTTGCTTCAAAATCCGCCGAAGAACAGAAGGCGCTGATTAAAAAAATCGTCAAGCTTCTCGGCGATGAGGGAGTCGGATACGACCTGGGTGCCTACAAGGACGCTCCTGCGGGTCTGCGCGTCTGGTGCGGTGCGACGGTTGAGGCGTCGGATGTTGAAGCGCTCTGCCCGTGGCTGGACTGGGCCTGGCAGACGGTCAAAGCGGAAGGCTGATTCACGCGGCTCGAAGGGGAGTGGCCGGAAGACGCGGGAGGAGGACGGCTTTTCATTGTGGCGTGCCATTCCTGCAGTTTTCCGGCTCACGGCACTGTTGCTGACCCGTGGCACGATTGGTGACTTGGCGGAGCATAAGGCAAAACGTTGCTCTTGCCTTTAGGTTTCGGAGATTTCCTAAATGGAAAATATTCGGGTATGAGTGCGGTTTCTTATGCGTCAGCCGGGGTGCGCCGGTCAAAACGATCCATGTTCCGGCGGCGTGCCTGCTTCTTCATCGATTCAAAGCCATTTTCCCGATTCATGCTTTTGAGATGGAACGATGCCGTCATCTCCTTACGGTTCCTTTTCCGCCGTTCCATGAAGCCGTACGTCAGCTGAGGTGCGCTGGTCAAAACGATCCATGTTCCGGCGGCGTACCTGCTTCTTCACGGTTCAAGGCCATTTTCCCAGTTCATGCTTTTGAGATGGAACGATGCCGGCATTTTTTTTACGCTTCCTTTTCCGGCGTTCCGGTGATGCCGTGCGTCAGCCGGGGTGCGCTCATCAAAGTTTCATGCCGGCGGTTACTCCAGTATTTTCCAAATCCCAAAGACGGAAAAGATAACAGAAAAAGCCCTTTTCCCAGGCCTTCTCCGCATCATATAAGGTACAATAACGGAACCTTCCGGCTTTGATACGGCGCTTATCTGATTCTTCCGGTTCAGGGATTCAGCGGCGGAAAAAGCTTGCGGGAGCGCGGCGGCCATTCCTCCATAAAGGGAGGGTCGGCTATCATACAGCGATAGTAGGTGTGGCCGTCAATCTTACCTTCTTTCAGAGTGTGAATGACAATAGGGCCTTCTTTTTCAAAGTCAGCGATCCTGTTGGCGCAATTATGAAGGATACTGTAGTCCCCTTCCTCTTTTCCGGCATGAGTGAGCTCACCGGTGTAAACGACGCTTTCTCCGCAGTATTTGCGACAGTAAATCCGGCACAGGCGTTCAAAATTCTCGCGCGGGCCGGAAGTCCTTAATTCCCGTTCGATTCTCGCCTGATTGCGCTGTCTTATGTTCTCTTCATACTCCCGCCGTTCTTCGGGCGTCATGGCATCAATCTGGGCAGAGAGAGGTGACGCGCAGAACAGGGACAGAAAGACGGCGAAAACGGAAATATATGTTTTCATTCAGAAAGCTCCTTTTCCTTGATTATAGGGCATTTCCCGCCTGCATTGATATGGGAAAAGGACATTGGGCGGATTTCTTCCGTAAAAAGGATACAGAAAGCGGCCCCCGGAGAGAGAGTACGACGGGGGCCGCTGATTATTTCAGACGATCTTACCTCTGTATGGCCGTCTGACAGGTATAAGGCTGATCAACACCGGTGCCGTAGACAATGTCCCAGCCCGTTGTGCAGTTATAGCCGCAGGATTTCGGATAACGCGTACAGACCTTTTCCTTGCCGCCGAATTTGGCGCCCGGACGGTCATAGACGAATCCGGAACCGCAGATCTGCTTGCACATGGCATTATCGTCGTTTGGCGGTGTCTGAATCGCCTGCTGACAGGTATAGGGATTGTTGGCGTACCAGATGTCCCAGCCCGTTGTGCAGTTATAGCCGCAGGAATACGGATATTTCGTACAGACACGTTCCGTACCGCCGTACAAAGCTCCCGGACGGTCATAAACGAACCCGGAACCGCAGTACTTGACACAGTCGGCATTCCGGTCAACCGTCTGGCATGAACCGGATCCGTTGGCAGCCTGTCCTACCGGACAGTTGCACGATTCGCCTTCGGAACAGTTCACGCACGAACCCGAAGAGCATTTCTTTCCGGCCGGACACGAAGATTCCGTACAGGCACAGGAATAATTCGCGCCGCTGGACGAACAGACCGGCGTGCTTGAACCACAGTAGTTCGGGTTGCACGGGTCAAAGCATCCGCCGTATCCATCCGCCACTTTGCCTGACGGACAGTTGCACGAACTGCCGCGCGTACAGTTGACGCAGCTTGTTCCGTTACAGGTCTTTCCGGTGGGACAGGAGGTGGATGTACACTTACAGGAATAATTCGCGCCGCTGGATGAACAGGTCGGCGTCGTGGATCCGCACGGATTCGGAGAGCACGGATTAAAGCATCCGCCGGCTCCGTCCGCCACCTGACCCGACGGGCAGGTGCATGTCGAGCCGCGCGGACAGTTCGTACACGAATAGCTCGAACACTGTTTTCCGGCCGGGCAGTGTGAATTGCTCAGACACTGGCGGCAGGCATAGTTATGCGGTTCCTGGGCCTGACAGTAAGGCGTTGACCCCGAACAGGAAGCCAGCGAACAGATGGAAGCACATTTGTTCGTGGACATATTGCATTTTTCGGAGGACGCACAATCCGTATCCCGGGTGCATTCCCATTTTTCTTTGGGAGTTGATGAAGAAGAGGACGAATAATTTTTATTTGTCGTTCCAGACAGGGAACCCATCCGCCCAAGCTTTTGAGAAGCGGCAACGGTAAATGCCGCCGAGTCATTTAAAGGTTGTATGGGGGGGGGGCAAGTGTTCTATTGCAA
>USCC01000121.1 GCA_900553035.1 uncultured Rhodospirillaceae bacterium
GCGGCGGGACATCCGCGGCCTCGGGCGGGAGAGTGGGCGCGGCGCTGCCGATGTCGGGCAGAGCGGGGGCGGCCTCTTCAGCGGGCGGCGGAACGTTCATTCCTTCCGCCGGAGCCGGCGTTTCCGGCATCAGAGGCTGATCCGCCCCCGGAGCCGGGGCAGGAGTCGGAGCCGGAGCCGGAGCGACGGGAGCCGGTTCGCCCAGGAAGGAATCGTCAAACAAATCATCCGCATATGCGTTCGGGGCCAGCGCGATGGAAAGGACCAGCGCGGCATTCCGTACCTGTTTCTTAAAATTTGCTTGGTTCATAGATCTGTCCCTCATAGAGCCACGTGTTACTATCCGGATTATAAACTAAATTCAGTATTTCCAGTCCAGAAAATTTATTAAACAGCGACACCCATTCCGACGGCTCGTATTCGGAAGCGAAGCTGAACTTTAAGCGCGGGAAGGTGCCCTCCTTCCCTTGGATTTCCGATCGCAGGCCGTCGGCCGAGTTCACGACGGTCATCTGGTTTTTCTCGTCTGTCAGCGAAACCTTGACGTTGATGGCCTGGAAGATGTTGTTAAGCTCTTCGCGGAGTTCGTAAATCATATAACGCGGAGTCGACGCCTTAACGGCCACTTCGCCGATGGGAAGCGTCGCAATGGCCGACGTCGCGTCTTCGGACACAAGATAGTCCAGGTCTTTCATGCCGTATTCTTCGAACGCACGCTTGACCCACCCGATATGCCCCCATGTCATGTTCCATGTGGCCGAAATGCCCGAACGCGTACAGGTGATGTTGCCAAGCTTCCAACCCGGGATGATCATGGATCGAACCTGCTGTATGCCGGCATAGCAACGATTCAGGAGGTCATCGGTGACGACCAGCTTTTCCCACGGCTTTGTTTCGATAACCTGTTGCTTCTGTTCTTCTTCATAAACGGGTTGCAGGGGCGTAATCGGCCGGATGACCTGCGGCGTGCTGCTTGAAAACAGCCCGCTGATCAGGTTGTAGCCCAGATACAGGACAACAAGACCCGCTACTCCGGCAATCATCAGCGTTTTCGGGTTCCGGCCTTTCCCGATGCGCATCAGTTTGGAGGAGCCCGGCGATTTCAGAAGATCCCAGATATCGACTTCATCCGTGCCTTCGATTTCCCACGACGCAGGGGCAATTTTTCGGCCCCAGTCCGGCACGGCCATCATGGCAAAGAAGGCGCGCTTTGCATCTTCTTCGTTCAGATAAAGAATATCTTCTTCGGAAAGAATCAAATCATTTCGGACGGCGATGAACCACCATCCTTCATCAACTTCGAAAACGGCGACGGACGAGGAGCGGTCGGAAAACTTTTCGGCCAGAGCCGCGGCCGCCGACGGCTGTCCCGCGCGGTGTCCTTCCTGGGAATTGCCGATACCGTACTGGGGCGCGGTGCCTGTCCTCAGACAGAACAGATCCGCACCGTCCATAACGCCTTCAGCGGTTTCCGTAACTTCCGGAAGGGGATCATCCTGATCCTGCAGAGGCTGCCAGAACAGGCTGACGGCATACGTGATGTCGTTGACGACCATGGTCGCTCCCCAGGGGGGATCCATATCGCCTTCGGACGGATCCCCGCCGCCGGAAACGTCTCCGTCGTCGTTCAGGTCGTCAAGCTCCAGTTCTTCCTCGTCATCTACAGCCATTGGTTTTTCCCTGTTACAAGTTCCCCATGCGGGTTTCCGGAGACAGCGGAGAAATCAGCACCTCCGGCGTCAGCAGAATGACCAGCACGTTACGGTTCCTGTTCGCCGAGTCTTTGACGGAGGAAACGCCCTTCGTATTGTTAGTCTTTGTATCGACCTTTTCAAAACCCGTCAGAACCAGCGTCGAACCCGACCGCATGGCGACTTCCTGGACGAAGCCGCGCGTTTCGACTTCAGGCAGCTGAATCATGGTCTGGTTGTCGCCCGAACCGAACGTCTGCGTCGTCAGATCCGTCAGGTCGGTAATCGTCATCGTGAACATAATCAGAAGACGTCCGTGATCCAGGATACGGGGCAGAACCTCCATTGTAAAGCCGGCGTTGATGTTGCCCGGCGTTGCCGTCGTAGTGACGGTATCACCGCTGGTCGTCGTTTCGGTCTTTTCAATATAGGCCGTGTTCGTCGATACCTGAACCGGGGCCACCTTGTTGTTCAGTGTCGTAATGGTCGTGCTGGTCACCAGAGAAGTTGATCCCTGGGTGGCCAGAGCTTCAATCAGCAGCTTGGAACCGTTAAATTTACTCCATCCGCCCGATTCCGCGTTGATGATGCCCATATGCATACCTGCTGCGGCGTCAGTGATGGCCGAGTCGGGAACCAGAGAGCCGCCCAGGCCTTTACGCGACATGGCGTCAAACACGATGTTCAGGTCAAGGCCGTAACTTTCTTCGTTGCTCAGCGTCACCTGCAGAACCTTCACAGAGACAGCAACCTGACGCGCCAGCTTTTCGTTCAGACTGCGGATGTACTGCGAAATACGCTGCAGTGTGAACGGCGGAGCGGTTACGGTAATGGTGCCGTTTGCGCGGCCCGTGCTCATGGACGCGTCTTTGGGCAGCATGCTGGTGATGGCTTCTTCAATCTGTGACCACAGGTCAACTTCGACACGAGAGTCCATCGTTGCGGACGTATTGCCGCCCGCTTCGCCTGCCGACGTGCCCGCGATGTTCGCGTTCAGGCTGGACGTAACGGGAAGGGCGTAAATCGTAAAGACGCGTGTTTCCATTTTATAGAAAGTGATAACGCCGTTCTTGTAGCGCCACCACAAAGCAAAACGCGAGGCGATCTGATCCAGAAGGCCGCTTAATTTTCCCGAAAAGGCGGGCATGAACAGTTCGGCGGCATTTGCTGCCGTTCCGCTTTCCGATCCGGCCATTTCGCCCTGTGTCGCGCCCCGGACCTCTTCAATGATCAGGTCGTCAATACGGACCGTAATGCCGGTCAGAGAAGTGATTTGTTCGGAAATCTGCAGAAGACTGACCGGACGCGTGCTGACAAGCGTGATGCCCTGATCCGTTTCAAAACGGGCCGGCAGAGGGTCGCCTTCATTGACTCGGATGCTCTGGTTGCCGAGCCAGATGTCGTCCTTGATCGCAATCGTGTCCATACGGTACTGCGTGGCCGGAGGATGCGGATCGTTCATGGAATTCTGAATCTGATCCAGAAGCCGGTCTGTATCCGTCGCAACCGTCTTGGACAGTGTGCAGGAGGTCAGGACAATCAGTGAAACCCCTAAAATATGATAAACGAATTTCTTAGTCAGCATTTTCATCCTCCAGGGTTGTCACCAGCAGTACCCGGTTTCCTTTGTAAAACGTTCCCCACGGCGCGGGTTGGGCGCGGGCAAAGGAACGGATCAGCGCCGATGCGACGTCCATGAAGCGGCCGCGGAACATGGCGCCGGCTTCCAGAATGTATTCGCGGTCGGTGTTCCATATGACGCGCCACCCTGATTTATCGCCCCATTCCGTCAGCAGGGAACGCAGAGAGCTTCCTTCCGGCGCAAGCCAGTCCTCGACGGGATCGGCCGGATCGTATGTCGCATCAATCGGGCTTTCCGTAACGGAATTTGAAGAAGCCGAAGCAGATGCGGCCGACGAAGCCGAAGCTCCGGCCGCGGCTCCGGAAACAGCGGACTGAAGCCCGGTATCCTGTGAGCTGTCATAGCTGTACAGGCCATTGCCTTCGCCAATCATGGACGGTTTTGTCGAAGACAGATCCTCGCCCCGGTAACCGTACTGGTTCTGCAGCACATCGGGCGGCGTACGCTGTCCGAACTGGCCTCCGGCAACCGGAGCCGTAAAGTCAGGCGCCGACGAAACCGTTCCGGAAGAAACGCCCGGCCACGCTTCGCCGCCGGACTGAAGGAAGCATCCGCTCAGCAGGGTGGTCAGCAGAAAAACGGCTGATTTGCTGAATTTTATGCCTGGATACGCCATAGGATTTTTCTCCAACTTCTTTGAATTCCGAATAATATTCTGATACGCTTTCAGAAGTATACATTAAAGCATTAAATTCTTTAAAAAATCCTTTATAAAAAAGTCAAACGGGTCGCTCTGTGTTTATTTCTTTTTCAATTCCTGCCTTTTTTATGCTGTCTTACAGCGGCCGCCCGGAAAAGGAAACCGCCGGCCGGATCAGAGTCTTTCCTTCCCTCCCCGAGCCGGAGCGGGCAGAAACGCTTACCATTGGCGGTAATACATCCGTTCTTCAACGCCGCTGCCCGAAGACGTATATTCCTCGTACCCTTCCTCGGGGCGGTCGTACAGCCGCAGGACGATCGTATGCGGCGTCCGATCCGTCAGAACCGGGACAACCTGTTCGTCTTCCATTCCCGCGCCGATCAGCGCACTGCGGATAAGGGCGAAGCGTTTCTCCTGAATATCCTGATCCCGGTCACTCATGCGCACCTCGACAGCGCTCTGAATGTCCTTTTTCGCCCTTTGCCCGAAGGCCTTGATCCATTTGACGGACTGAGTCGATATTTCGGCGCTTCCCGGCTTGAACGTCAGGCGAAGCTCGGTCGGCAGAATGTCGTCCCGGGAGGCTTTTGTCTTTGAGGCATTCGCGCTTTTTTCATCGTCCTTCCGGGAAGAGTCTTTTTTCGCGGGGGCTTTTTTCCCTTCGGCCTTCCGGTTCAGGTCCGGCACGGAAGGCGTTGAACTTCCCGTTCCGATGGACGGCATGCCTGTGGGCGAATCCGTTTTCCCGAACAAAGAGAAGATTTTGTTGACCAGGCCGTCATCCCCCGGAGCCGCAGCTTCTGAAGCCGGATCGGCCGCTTTGAACGCGTCCGGCGTCGGGTCGGCCGTCGTCTTCAGGTTTTCCCCGGGGGGCAGAACCGTTGCCGACGCGGGGAGAGACGGCACCGTCAAGGGAGCGCGCGCCGCCGGAGAAGCGGGGCCGAGAGGCAGAAGAAGGGGATCCTTCCTGGCTTCGGGCTTTTTTTCTTCGCCGACAACGCGAACCGGCGCGGAAGTGATGACATCCTCCGCCGGCTTTTCCTCGGTGACATCGGCGACCTTGAAGGCCTTTGCCGCTTCAGAATTGTGAGACTTTTCATCCGATGAAGCCATCCACACGGACGGCGCGTCCGATTGCGACATGCTGGTCCATACGGCGGCCTGCTGGCGATCCATCCAGTTCAGTGATTTTTCCCCGTCCTGTTTCTCTTCGTTTTCATTGCCGTCCAGCTGGTAGACCTTATGAACTCTGCCGTTGCGGTAAATGATGGCCTGGCCTTTGTCTCCGGACGGTGTTCCGTTGCGGACTTCCATATATTCTTCGGGCGGCGTTTCGTCTTTGGCGATATTTTTTATTGCCGCCCGGGTGTCGGGTTTGATGACGGCCAGCGGATTTTTGGCTTTTCCGTTGACGGTGGCGATTTTCCAGGGATTTTCATAAGCCGATTCCGGCTCGGTTCGCGCCGGTGCCTTTTGAGCGGCCGGGGTATTTTCGGCCTTTTTCGTCTCTGTCCCGGAGAAGGGGACTTCCTGAACGACGGCGGATTTTATATCCTGCGGCGTTCCGGCGGCGGGTTTGTCCGAAGCCGGTGGAACCGGAACCGCCGGAGCGGCAACGCTTTTAAGCGAATCGGTGTCTGCATCGGACAGTTCGGCATGATCCAGAGAGGCAAACTGGCGTTCCGGCATGGCGGCCGCGTTTGCGTCTTCTGTTTTTGAAGTCGGCACAGCGGCCGGAACGGGCATTTCCTGTAGCGTCCGACGCAGGGCGGCAATATCAATCCAGCGTGTTTTTTCTTCCGCTTTTCCGGCTTTCTCAGGGAGAGGCGAATTTTTTTTCACCGGTTCGAC
>USCC01000122.1 GCA_900553035.1 uncultured Rhodospirillaceae bacterium
CGGTTCGTATATTATGAATTCGCGGGATCTGTGCCTGATGCCGAAACTGGATCGTATTCTGGCGGCGGGGATCGACTGTCTGAAAATTGAAGGACGCAATAAGACCCCGTATTACGTCGCCCAGACGGCGCGTGTGTACCGACAAGCGATTGACGACTGGTTCGGCCATCCCGAAACATGGGCGCCGGAGCCGTATATGGCCGAACTTGAAACACTTCAGAATCGGGGCTATACGTTGGGCTTTTTTGACGGCGTGACATCGCCGGAACAGCAGAATTATGAAACGACGCAAAGTACGGGAACCGCCCGCAATGCCGGAGCCGTTCGGGAATGGACGGACAAAGGAGCGCTTGTCACGCTTTACCACAGGCTGGCGGCCGGGGATATCCTGTCGTTTCTGCCGCCTTTTCGTCGGGGAACGGTTGATGTGGAGCTGCCATATGTGATTGACGCGTTTTCCGGGGAAAGGAAAGAGGCGCTGTCCCCGGGGCGGCCGGGGCAGGCGATCCTCCTTCCCCATTCACTTTTCGGCGCGGCGGGACCTGCGGAGCTGCCTGTCCGGACGGTTGCCCGAATCCGACGGAAAGAGCCGAAAAAATGAAAACAGATGTTTTGCTTTTATGGCATTTCTGTTAGGATGAAGTGTTTTTAACACGAGGATATGCGATGAAAAATACTTTTACGGCCTGTTTGACGGTTCTTTTGCTGGCGTCCTGCGCTGCAGTCCACGAAGAGCGCGGGGATGCCGCGCCCGAAACGGCTTTTTCTTCGGTTCCCCTGACGGAAAAGGTGCAGAACATGGTCGTCGCCGTTCAGTCCGAAGTCGCCGCCGCGTTGCCCGATGAAATCGCCGGCATGAAATCCGCGGAACCCATGGCGGATCGTGAAAAGAACCAGAAAGGCGCCGGTTTCACCCGCGTTTATACAATGGGCGACGCTGTCGCGACGGTTTTTATCTATAATAATCAGGAATTCGGCATATCCGACGAAGTCAATCCCGCCGCCGAGGCGCTGATGGACAGACATCTGCAGGAAATTCACTCCATGCAGGATTCCGGCCTTTATGAAAATGTCAGAGCCGGTGATAAAAAAACACGCGATTTCCGCTGGCGCCGCGTCAGATATCAGGTGCAGGAAGCCGCTGTTCAATTCACTCAAAAAGGAGAGCAGAAGAGATCGTTCTTAGTACTTGGAGCCAATAAGGACCTGATGTCTTACGTCCGTATCCGCTTTACCTACCCCAAAAGCATGCAGTCCCGCATGTCCGGCGTCCAGAACACGTTCGTACGGACCGTGATGTCCGACCTTCACGCATTCGCGGAAGCCCGGAAACCCAAGGCGGAAACAGTCGAATAAGAATGACGGCGGGAAGGAAGGTTTTTCCCGCCCGTTTTATGAACACACCGTGAGGATTTTTACAAAATGGAACAGATGAAGGATCATGTTTGGCATAATATGCCCGAAACAGAGGTCGTCCGAATTTTAAAAACAAACATTGAAAAAGGCCTTTCTTCCGAAGAAGCTGAAAAAAGACAGGAATATTTCGGGCCGAACGCCCTGAGCGTCAAAAAGGGCAAAAATCCGTGGATCATGTTTCTGCTACAGTTTCACCAGCCTCTGATCTACATTCTGATTGCGTCCGGTTTCGTGACGTACTTTTTAAAGGAATATGTTGATTCCGCCGTTATTTTCGGCGTTGTCGTGCTGAATGCCGTTATCGGTTTCATTCAGGAGATCAAGGCGGTCAAGGCGCTGGACGCCCTGGCGAAATCGGTCGTGACCGAAGCGCGTGTCGTCCGGGATGGCCGGCTGATAACGGTGCCGTCCGCCGAACTGACGCTGGGCGACGTCGTGTTGCTGCAGTCCGGGGACAAGGTTCCTGCTGACGTACGCCTGCTGGCGGTTCGGGATCCCCGTATTGATGAATCCGCGCTGACCGGCGAATCCGTCCCCGTTGAAAAGAAAATCGGGACGTTGCCGTTCGACGTGATGCTGGCAGAGCGGACAAACATGGCGTACACGTCGACTTTGGTCACATACGGTCAAAGCCGCGGTATCGTGACGGCCGTCGGAAAGGATACCGAAATCGGCCGCATTTCCGAACTGATGACCATGGCGGACGATCTGGAAACGCCGCTGACCCAGAAAATCGAAAAATTCAGCAACATGTTGCTGTACATGATTCTGGGGCTGGCCGTCGTCACGTTCTTTGCCGGAACAATTCATGATTGGCCGTACGGCAAGTCGTTCGTCGCTGCGGTGGCTCTGGCCGTCGCCGCCATTCCGGAAGGCCTGCCCGCCGCTTTTACGATCATTCTGGCCATTGGCGTGTCCCGCATGGTGAAACGCCGGGCGATCGTCCGCAAGCTTCCGGCTGTTGAAACACTGGGAAGCACAACGGTCATCTGTTCGGACAAAACCGGCACCCTGACCGAAAACCAGATGACCGTGCAGAAGATTTTCATGAACGGTCAGGAATTTACCGTGACCGGTTCCGGCTATGATCCGTCGGGAGCCATTGAAGACGGCAAGGGCGGAAAAGTAACAGGCGCGGCCGGGATTGAGGAATGCCTGCGTGCGGGAATGCTGTGCAACGATTCCTCCCTTGAGATGAAGGAAGGTCGCTGGGTGATCAACGGCGACCCGACCGAGGGCGGCCTGATTGTCTCGGCCCGGAAATACGGATTGTCCGAGGATGCGGAAGCCAAAGCCCGGCCCCGTATTTCCCTGATTCCGTTTGAATCCGAATATCAGTATATGGCGACCCTGCATAAACATGACCATACGCGCGTTGTGTACCTGAAGGGAGCTGTTGAAGTTCTGCTGGGCCGCTGTCAGCACATGCAGGATGCGGACGGAAACATTCTGCCTTTGAACGAGGCGGCTGTTCTGGATGAAGTCTCGCGTCTGGCGGCGCGGGGGATGCGCGTTCTGGCGTTTGCCCGCAAGGACATGCCGCCCGAAACATTCGATATCGCACATGAAGACGTCCGCCACGGGCTTGTCCTGCTGGGGCTTCAGGCGATGATTGATCCGCCGCGCAAAGAAGCGACGGCCGCAGTAGCGGCCTGTCTGTCCGCAGGTGTCCGGGTTAAGATGATTACGGGCGACCATGCCCTGACGGCCGCCGCGATTGCGCGCCAGATGAACCTGGACGGTCTTGGCTTTGACGCAGATCTGCCCAAGGTGCTGACCGGAAATGAAATCGCGCGCCTGTCCGATGCCGAAATGGAGGACACCGTACAGAACGTTTCCGTTTTCGCTCGTGTGACTCCGGAACAGAAACTGAAGCTTGTCCGCGCTCTGCAGGTTCGAAATGAAATCGTTGCCATGACAGGCGACGGCGTGAACGACGCCCCGGCGTTGAAACAGTCGAATATCGGTGTGGCCATGGGCAAGAGCGGAACGGACGTGGCCAAGGACGCCGCGGACATCATTCTGATGGATGACAATTTTGCGACGATTGAAGCCGCGGTCGAAGAAGGCCGGTGCGTGTTCGATAACCTGATGAAATTCATCATCTGGACGCTTCCGGTGTCTCTGGGCGAATCTCTGGTGCTTCTGGCGGCGATTTTTGCGGGGACAGCCATTCCCGTTTCACCGCTGCAGATCCTGTGGATTAACCTGGCTCAGACGGTTTGCCTCGGCTTTGCCTTTGCCGTGGAAAACAAGGAACCGAATATCATGGTGCGCCCGCCGCGTCAGCCGAGCGCGCCGATCGTTCCGCGTGCTTTCGTGTACCGCATTGTCTGTGTCTCGGCGATTATGATGGCGGCGTGCTTCTTTATGTTCAACCGGGCGCTGGATTCCGGGGAATCAATGGCTGTCGCGCAGACGACGGTTGTCAATGTCATTGTATTCATTCAGATCTTTTACATGTTTAACTGCCGCTCTTTGCTGGGGACATTCTGGTCAATGGGCGTCTTTACGAACAAGGTGTTCTGGATCGGAATTGTGTCGATGATTCTGCTGCAGATGGCTTTTACGTACACATCTGTTTTCAATACGATGTTCAAAACCGCGCCGCTTCCGGCAGACCGGTGGATCGACATCATTACAATCGGTTTCGTTTCAAGCGTTCTTGTCGGCGTTTACAAGCGGTTTTTTGAAGCGAAGTTTGAACGGAAGTCCTTCCTGTAAGGACAATCGCAGACGGCCGGGAAGAGGCGTGTGCCTTTCCCCGGCCGAAAACGGAGGACGGATGAGGAAGATTCGATTTTACCGCCTGTTTTTTGCCGCAGTTCTTTTTCTGTCCGGGTGCGCGGCTTTGCAGGAGCGCCGGAACGAAGAGGAAATCGCTTCGGTGCTTTCCCTGATGAATCAGGCCTGTAAGTTTAAGGAACCGGACGTTTTCATGTCCCACGTCAGCACGCGGTTTGAAGGACGCGACGAACTGAAAATCGCGGTTGAAAACGATTTCGCGGCCTTTGCCGGGCTGGAATATTCGACCGGCGTTCTGAATGTTGTTGAAAATGAGCAGACAGGGGTTTATACCGCGACAGTCTTATATTCGCGTCAGGCCGTTTCCTTCCGCTTCGGCGACTATAACAAAAACGGCGAGACGCTTTTAAACTTTGTGCGGGAAGACGGCAGCTTCAAACTGCTCTCGATGCCTTCGCCGCGCCTGTACGGTTTAATCGCCCCTTAAGGAAAAATCCATGACAGCTTCCGATATCTTGCAGGATTACTTTGATTCCCACACGGCTGTTCCCAAGGCCGACCCGAACCATCCGGACGAACCTCTTCTGTCCCGCAAGGAAGAAGGGCTTCCTCCGTTGCCGCTGAACGAAAAGCAGGCGGCGGCGGTTGTCGAACGGCTGGAGGCCGGCGAAAAAGAGGATGAACTTCTTCCCCTTCTCCTGAATCGTGTCGAACCGGGGACGTCACCGGCGGCCAAAGTCAAGGCCGCCTTCCTGCGCCGCGTTGCAGCGGGGGAAACGGCACTGAAAAGCCTGACGCCGGAAGATGCCGTCGCGCATCTGGGCTTTATGAAAGGCGGGTACAATATTCCGGCGCTGATCTCCCTGCTGGAAGATGAACGCATGGCGCCGGCGGCAGTAAAGGCTCTTTCCGAACGTGTCCTGATTCATAATTTTTTTGATGATGTTGTGCGCCTGTACAAAGAAGGTAATCCGTATGCGGCGGAATTACTGCATTCATGGGCAAAGGCGGAATGGTACACAGCCCGGCCGCCGATTCCCGAACGTATTGAAACGGTTGTCTTCAAAATTCCGGATTCCATTGAGGCCTCAACCGATTTTCTTTCACACAGCAAGGGCGGCCATACGCGGACAGACATTCCCAAACACGGCCGCCGCTACTTCATGACGCCGGAAATGCGAGCCGAGCTGGAAGCGTTAAAGGCGGCGAATCCCGGACGGCAGGTTGTTCTGGCGGCGGATAAAATCGGAACGAGCTCTTCGCGCAAATCCGGAATGAACAATGTGGAGTGGAACACGGGTATTGAAAACGAAGACACCCGTTTTGTCCCGAATAAAAAGACGCGGGCGTTGATTTTTGCGGGTCGCACTCTGGGGCCGATTTTCGGAAAGACGGCCAAGGATATGGGCAGTGTCATTGTCCGCATGGATGTGGACGGCCTGAATACCGGAGACCGCCTGAGCGTTGCTTTGGCCGAAGGAAAGGCATATGCCCCGGACGGCCGGGTTATGGGGACGTTTTCGGAACCCGATGCGGCAGATTTGGAAATGCTCCGCGCGGGCGGGGGGACGAATTTTCGCTCTTGGCTCCCTT
>USCC01000123.1 GCA_900553035.1 uncultured Rhodospirillaceae bacterium
TTCCGATCTCGCGTATCCGCATAACCTTTCCGGCGGCCAGAAACAGCGCGTCGCCATTGCCCGCGCCCTGTGCATGTCTCCCCGAGCCATGCTTTTCGATGAACCGACCAGCGCTCTGGATCCCGAAATGGTCAAAGAGGTTCTTATGGTTATCAAGGAACTGGCGGAAACGGGCATGACCATGATTATCGTCACCCATGAAATGGGGTTTGCCCGCGAAGTGTCCGACCGCATCGTTTTCATGGACGGCGGCATTGTTCTGGAAGACGCCGCGCCCGCCGATTTTTTCACCGCACCTCAATCCTCCCGCGCCCGCGAATTCCTGAGCAAGGTGCTGTAAAGCCTTTTCTGCTTAACATTTTTCTTTAAATATGTTCTAATGTAGAAAGAAAATTTATGACGCAGAAGGGTCGAAAAACGTGCAAGCTCTTGTCGCCTGCCTTCTTATATTGCTGGCCGCGTCGGCAGCTGCCGCCGGTGAAAGTATCGTCTGTGGAGAAGGAAGCGCCTGCTCTGATCCTCTTCGGCCTTCGTCGCCGTCCGGCAACACCGTTGATATTTCCGGTTCATCCCTTTCCTTTTCCGCTGTCTACGGAGGCTATTCCGACGCCTCCGGCACAGAAGTCTCCGGAAACGCTGTTGTTTTCAATGCCGGCAGCGTGACAGACCTGTACGGAGGCCGATCGTCGGTGAACGGCACGGCCTCTTCCAACACTGTTGTCTTAAATGCCCAGAACGCCGGCACAGTGTACGGCGGGTATTCCCAAAGCGGAGGCGCCGTCGGGAACCATGTTGTCATCAACGGATCCAACAAAGCCGTCAACATTTACGGCGGCCGTTCGCAGTGAGCCGGAAACACCGTTTCCGTCCGGGAAAACTCTGTCACTTTGAACAACGGCAACATCACCAGCACCATTTACGGCGGCATTGCCAACGGCCGCGGCATCGTTTCGGAAAACAGCGTCATCATCAACGGAGGCACTGTCGGAAAACTTTTCGGAGGCCATGCGCGTTATGAGGACGTCCTGGACAATGTTGTCACCGTCACGGGCGGTACGGTCCGGACGGATGCCATCGGCGGATTTACGATCCAATCCGGAAACATCCGGCGGAATGCGGTTTATTTTACGGACGCCGAGGCCCAGAATCTTTCAGGCGGCTACGCGACAGATGCCGGGGACGTTTCGGACAATTCCGTCATATCAACGGGCGGTACAGTCCGAAACAGTGTATACGGCGGCCGTTCGGATGGAAGCAGGAATGTCTTTAACAACATTGTCGTTTTTGAAAAAGGCACTGTTCATGGCAACATATACGGCGGTTATTCGACGGAAGGCGACTGTTCGGGCAATACGGTGTTTCTGTGGCAGGACATCATCGACGGAAATATTTACGGCGGTTACGCCGCCGGCGGCGGCGCGACAGAGGGCAATACCGTCATTCTGGCGCATAACCTTCAGCTCAATACACGCACGCGCCTGTTCGGAGGAAATAAAAGCGGAGCCAATACCCTTCTGTTCGCCGGCGATGATATCCTCCTTCTGGGGCAGGACTACGCTGCAGGAGTTCCCTTTCTGAACAATTTCAGTGAAGTCCGGATTGCTTCAGGCTCCGGCATCCTGATTCGCCGCACGGCCGAATTTAACGGAATGGATGTTTATATCGAATCCGGAGCCTCTCTGAGCTTTGATCCAACGCAGCGGACCTTTGCCTCAATCGTCACGGATCAAACCATCACGTTTGAAGGGCCCGTAAACATTCATCTTTCCCAGCCTCTGGGGACGACGGGAATGTATGTCCTGGCGGCGGCCGACGGCGGAATGACCGGCCTTGAAAATCTCGTTTTTCCGAACGGGAACATCTTTAATTATACTTCTGAACTGACGCCGTTCGGTGAACTGATCGTACGGGGGCAGAGTCTCCCGCTGGAAAATGTCGTTGCTCCGAATAATCCGAAACTGGCGGACATTGCGAATTCCGTCACGGAAGGATATAACCATGCTCCCGAAGGAACTCCCGAAAAGGACATATTCACGCACATTGTGCAGTCTTTGAACGCTGACCTGTTCGCCGGTGAACGGGCGCTTGAGGCATTGGGGCCGGATATGACCCGCGCCGATGCGGAAGCGGCGGCATCCGTTTTTTCGCAGATATCGCGTCTTATCTCCTTACGTCCGGTATCAGAAGATGTCCGGGGACGTTCCGGCGGCGGGGCAGCGCATTCCGTGTCCGCGTGGGGCGCTTATCTGCATGGACGCGCCGATCAATATTCCCGGGAAAATCTGACCGGCTACCGCCGGCATACGGACGGCTTTGTTCTGGGGGCGGACGTTTCCTTTGACCGCCTCCTGGCCGGAGCCGCCTTTTCCTATGCAGAAACCCGGAGCCGTTCGGATGTGCGTGCTTCGGATATCGGCATGTACGGCCTTTTGATGTATGCCCGTTATGAAATGTCCCGCGGATTTCATCTGGCCGGGGCCGCCGGCTTCGGTTTCAGCCGGTATCGCGAGAAACAGGACGCGGCCGGCTTCCTGATCCGTTCCGAACACAACGGCCGTCAGCATGAAGCGTTTCTGGAGCTTGGCAAAGACTTTGAAGCCGCGTCCTTTGTCGTGACGCCGAAAACCAGTGACGAATACATCCGGCTTCATTATAATGACTACCGCGACAGCATTGGCCAGAGAATCCGGAAACGCTCTTATGATGTCCTGACGCTTGAAAGCGGTTTCGACCTGAAGGCCGCTCCGGTTTTCGGGATAACGCCGGAACTGTCTCTGGCCGCCTCCTATGAGGCCAAAACGGATACCATGCGGGCGGCAGGTTCCTTTCTGTACGGAGCGCCGTATGTCATTACCGGAACGGATCCTGAACGCTGGGGCGGGGAAGCGGCCTTTTCCCTGACGAAAAAAACAGAAAACGGAACGCTGTTTTCCGTGGTGTATCAGGGAAACTACAAAAGGCGTTTCGATGCGCACGCTCTGCTTTTCCAGGTACGGAAATCTTTTTAAACCTCCGGCTCTTTTTGCGGCTTGACCCCCTGCACGTTCTGGATTAAAACCATTCCCGTGTCAGGGATAACTCCTTATAAACAATAATTGAACAGAGGAAAAAAGATGACCGCGGATCAGGACGAACTGTACGGAAAAATTATTGAATCCCATGCCCATATCGGTGCATGGAGCGCCGACAACGTCGATTTCACCGAAGAAACCCTGAATGCCGCTTTTGACGCGCCTTTTGACATCGACATCAACGGCGAAACAGAGGAAAACGAAGTCATGTACGCCCTGGTGTCCAACATGAACGCCATCGACACAAAACCGGACGGTTCCCCCAGTCAGGATGAAATCGAAGCCAACGAAGCCCTTTTGGATATCTGTGCGGAAAATCCGAAGCTGAAAACGCTGATTGTCGGACAGCCGGGATATGGCAATGCGGAAAACCTGGCGGATCTGATTGAACGCCGGGGCGATGAGATCTATGGCATCAAGCTCCATCCCAATACGCTGTGCCTGGACGCGAACGATCCGCTGTATGAACCTTATCTGGCGGTCGCGGAGGAATACGGCCTGCCCGTTCTTTTCCATTCTCAGGATAACTGGTCCAGCCCGCTGTATATTTATGAAACGGCCCAGAAATTCCCGAACGTTCCGGTCATTCTGGCGCACCTGGGCATGGGCGACGATGCGAACCATTATCTGACGCTGGGCGTTTTAATGGGCGCCCTGCGTTCGGGAACGGCGAACCTGTATGCGGATATTTCATGGGTATCGCCCGGAACAATCGTCAACATCCTGCGCATCATTGATGAAGAAACGCTTTCGCATCTTCTGTTCGGAACCGACATCCCCCTGGGACCCTTCGGCGATCCGTCCTACTACCCCGCCCGCGTCAGTGAAGTAAAATCGGCCATTGCCGCGGAATTTCCGGATGAAGCGGAAGAGCTTATTCACAGCCTGTTTTTCAGGAACAGTTACGATCTGTTCTTCGCCGGCCGGGACTTTTAATCCGGACGAAGGCCCCCGACTTCCGGTCAGAAGCATTTTTTACGAATTACCGTATGTTTTTTTACGGCTTCTGCGTTTATCATATATGAACGTACTCAGAAGAAGAAAAGAATGTCCGCGAACGATCTGACCGACAAAGAACTGATGGAACGCATCGCCCGTTCGGATGCCGGCGCGTTTCGCATTCTGTTAAACCGCTACAGCGATATGCTTTATGCTTTTGCGTGGCGGCTGACATCCAGCAAAACAGACGCGGAAGACATCGTTCAGGACGTTTTTTTCAAAGTATGGCGCAGCGCCGCTCAATGGCGGCCGGAAGCAAAACTGTCAGCATGGCTGCACCGTATTGCCTACAACCGCTACATTGATATGGTGCGGCGTGTCAGGCCGACGGAAAGCGAAATACCGGAAACGGCCTCGCCGGATGATTCGCCCGAGCAGACGCTTTTGAAAAAAAGCGAAAGCGACGAAATCGCCAAAGCCGTCAACGCGCTTCCGGAACGCCAGAAGGAAGCTCTGGTTTTGTGCTACCATCAGGGAATGACGGCTCGAGAAGCTGCCGAAATGCTTTCTGTTTCGCCGGGCGCGCTGGAGGCTCTTCTTTTCCGGGCACGTCAGGCACTGAAGGAAAAACTTTTTAAAGGAAAGGAGAAACAGTGATGAACTTTGACGAATTCAAAAAAACCGTTCAGACCTTCGGCTCCGATCCGAAAAAATGGCCCGGCAATGAAAACTCGTCCTTTTCCCTGGCTCTTTCGGGAAACGAAGCTGCCCTGTGGACGGAAGAACGCCGCCTGGATGACCAGCTGAACCTGTTCTCTCCGCCGTTTAACCCGGGGCTGAGCGAACGCCTGTTCGCCGCGATCGTCAATGAACAGAACAGACGCCTGTTCTTTGTCTTTCTGCGGTACTCGGCGGTTGTATCGTTGCTGCTCATGATCTGCGGGTTTTATATCGGATGGCAGAATGCAGAAATGAACTATGCCAATACGCAGAGCTATTTCAACGATATGTTTGACTACACCCTTAACACAACGGAGCTGTGATCATGAATAAAAAGATTCTTATTGCTTTGGGTGTCTCCCTGGCTTTGAACTTCTCGTTTCTTGGTTTTGAAGTGGCCAAAGCCGTCTTTCACCCCGGTTTTCCGCCTCCCGAACGCGTTATGATGTTCAAAGACGCGGCTGAAAGCCTCACTCCGCCGCCCCCTCAGGAAGCCATCGCCGCGAAGCATGCCTTCCGCCCTTTCGGTAAAATCCTGAAGGAAGTTTTCAAAACGCACCGGCAGGAAATGGCCGACAGTAAAAAAGCGATCATTGACGCTGTCCGGGCTCCGGAATTTGATGAGGCGCGTCTGGAACAGGCTCTGGCTCAGGCCGCCGCCGTCCGACGGAACATGGACGACGCCGTTCAGGCCAACATGCTCGCCATCATCACGAATATGACGCCGGAAGAACGCGCCGGCTTTGCAGCGGCCTTTGAAAAAGGCCCGCGTTTCAAAAAGATGCCGGATAAACGTCCCCGCTCCGCTCAAGGCCGCCCCGACCGTTTCGGCGGACAGGCGCCGGATGCGGACGGCAATCCGTCCGAGCGTTTTCCGGAAGGGCCGCAGATGCGCCGCCCGTGTCCGCCGCCAGAGCCCGGACCGTGCCCCTGCGTCGACAGGCC
>USCC01000124.1 GCA_900553035.1 uncultured Rhodospirillaceae bacterium
GCGCCTGGGGCGGGGGCATGTAAGGCTGAGGCGGCGGAACGCTTCCCCATCCGGCGGACGAAGGATGCTGGGGCGGGTAGGGCGCCTGTTGCGGATAAGCCGGAGGCTGTTGTGGGTACATGGGAGCCTGAGGTGGATAAGGCGCCTGTGAATAATTGGGCGGCATCGGTTGCGGCGCGTGGGGGTATCCCGGCGGCGGCACCGGCGTGTTGGGATAGGACGGCTGCGGAATGTCCAGAGGGTCGGGGTAAGCCGAAGCGGGGGCGGTCGGCGGCAAGGAGCGGAACGCGCGCGGATCCCTGTAAATAGGCACGGATCGGACGTCGCGACGAACCGGCGTCACGCCCTGGTTTTGCGCCTGTTGCGCAGCCTCGTCGCGCGAACGCATCGGAGGCGGAGTTTTGGAACCCGACCAGTCCCACATCAAAGCACCATGCCTGTAAAAAAGTTAAACCTCTGTACCCTCTTCTGTCTGAGCATCCTCCCTATTTGTCATCTTCGTCGTATTCGTCTTCAATGAAGTCTTCATAGTCTTCGTCATCGTAATCTTCATCTTCCTCATCTTCGTCTTCGTCGCCCTCATCTTCATCTTCAAGATCCTCGATGTCGTAGTCTTCGTCGTAGTATTCGTCCATTTCCTGATCGATTTCGTCGCCGGCATCCTCTTCAATATCGATCAGTCCCTGAAGGGCGCTGACGTCCGAATCCTCACGCTGAGCCACAACCCAGTACGGCACGCAGGGTGATGCCGGAATCTGGCATTTCTTTGTCATTTCCTTGTCCAGGAACCAACGGGGGGCGTCCGCCATGATCGGGCGGTTCATGTATCCTTGCATCAGGACGATCTGCTGGGTCGAGGGAAGGCTGAGCATCTGGGAAGCGCCGATCACGGCCGTTCCCTGTAAAGAGCGCGAAACGTTCTTTGAGAACGGCGTTGCCTGTTTCGACCACCCTTCCGTTCGTGAAGAAGACGCAATTTCAACGGTTTTCGTACCAATCATTTTTTCAAAACGCTGAGCGGTCTGTTCGTTGTTCTGCGACAGGATGATTTTTGCCGCCGTGGTGGAAATGATCGTTTCCAGGTCATCTTTTCCGTACTGTCCCGAAATTTGGCCCAGATCTTGTCCGATCAGCAGATAGGAAACCTTTTGTCCGCGTCCGACCGCCGGGCCGTCCTTCACGGCGCCCAGTTTCGGCATCTGCGGAAATTCGTCGAGCACGAACAGCGTCGGGAACGGTCCTGTTTTGCCGCCATCCGCCTGTGGGAAGTTCGGCGGATTCGCGATCAGGAAGTTTGACATCAGTTCGACGAATGTCCCGGTAATAATGTTCAGGGCGCGGGCGTCCACCTGGTTAACGGACAGGTAAACGGCAATCGATTTCATTTCACCGGTGATGGGATCTTTCATGCCGCGCAGGTCGCGGAAGATGAAATCGCTCATCTTTGTCCGCGCACGCACGGCCGAGTTTTTGAAAATACCGATCCCCGTCAGAGCCGTTGACAGAATGGAGCCGCGTTCCTTATCCGGTGTTCCCGACAATTGGTTCAGTTCGACGACGGCACGGTGGGCGTAACCGTACTTTTTGCATTCGGCAACGGCTTGGTCCAGCATGTCACGCATCGGATCTGCCAGCGCGGCCATCTGATCGCCTTCCTCTGTTCGTTTTTTAATGTCCGCGGCCATCTGCATCTGCGCTTCGGTCAACCAGTCCAGAATCATGGCGATGCACGGTTCCCCGCCGACCCACGATTCGGGAAGCATTTCCCACGTTCCGATCGGCACATAGTTGTTCAGGTCAAGCGTGCCGTTGCGCAGGTGTTCAATCGCTTCGGCGGCTTCGGCGTCGGTCATGTCGAGGTAATAACCTTCCAGCACTTCGCGGTCTTTGTCGTCCAGCGCACCTTCATACAGTTTTCCGATAAAGTAATCGTTCGCGCGGGCGCGTTCACATTTGCCGACGACAAAGTGGATAAAGCCCGTCAGAGCGTTCCGGCCCGTTTTCGCCCAGTGCGGATCCGCGCCGCCTTTCGGCTCTTCAACCAGCACGGTCACCATACTGTCGACGTACATATCGCGCGCCGGGCCGGCCGGGGGAAGACAGCTGGCCGACAGAGGGTTCCAGCTTGGGTAATAAAGCCCTTTTTCCGGTTCGTCTTCCGCACCCCAGTTGATGACAAAAACCGGTCCGATCGTCTGCCGGTATCCGCTTGTTTTGAAACAGAGTTCCGGCTTCGGGTCATTCACGATGATGCTGATGTTGTTGGATTCGAAAATGGTCGGCATAACGACGCCCACCGTTTTACCGGTGCCCGGAGGCGCCAGAACCAGAACCGACAGCGTTTCGGGAAGCTTCAGCAGTTTGCCCTTCCATCGGCCGAGCACAACGATAAAGCCCGTGAACAGGCCCATCTGCTTGATGTCCTTATACGTGGCGATACGCCCGCTGCCGTGAATTTGCGAAATCCATTCGTGCGGGTTCATGATAAGCCCGGTGATCAGGATGATGAAAAACGAGAAAAACGGAATCGTCGGCAGCCACAGGGAAAGACGGAAGGGGCCGTTATAGCCGTAGAACTGTTTGATCCATGCCCAGTAACGCCCTGCCAGATAGGCCGGGTCAACGGCGATTCTTTTTATGAATTTCCACGTGACAGCTAGAGAATCCTGGCTGATGCCCTTGCCGACCAGGTAGGACAGGGCAAAGCAGAGAACGGCCAGAATAAAGGTTGACACAAGGGCAATGACGACCGTTGCAATGCACCAGTTTACGGCGGCATCTCTTTCTGCCCATTCTTCACCACGTTTGGCCATTTTGAAAACAGCTCCTTTTATTAACCATAATCTCTTAAAGTATAAGGGAATAACACCGAAAAATCCAGGTTCTTTCGGGGGATGCCTCCCTTAAATTACGTCAGCACCAGACAGAAAAGCACTTTGACCGGGGCCCATGATTCGGATATCTCCTCCCATTTTTCGATCGCCGCATACGGATGAAGGTCCAAAGTGCCGGCGTGAAGCTTCTGTATTTCCGCGGATCCCTCTTCGTCCGTCATGTCCCGGTAATAACCCTCCAGCTTTCTGGCCGCCCTTTTCGCCGCACTGCCGTCGCACAGCCCCTTGACCAGAAAACCGCTGGCCATGGACTTCGGACACCGGATGACCGTCAGACGGACGCGACCCTTCCATTCCGGATTCTCAACCGATTTGCCGTAAAGATGAACCTTGTCATCTACATATAAGGTCTGATAATTGATTTCTTCCACTGCCGAGGACGTTTTTTCATCCGTTTCATCCGAATCCTTTTTATGGCCCCGCAGTTGGGAGAGCTTTTCCTGAAGCTCTTCAAACGCTTCCGTCAGTTCTTCCATCATGTCCTGAGGTTTCCGCCGGGGCGCGGCATTTTCTTCGCTTTCTTCCTCAAACGAGCGACTGTACCTTTCGGCCGCTTTCCGCGCACGGGACAGAGCCGACAGTCCGAAAAAGGTAAAAAGCGGAAACGCAATCAGCGGTATGGCCGGAAGCCATGCAACCGCCAGAAACGATCCGTCATAAGAGGAGAGCCTGCCAAACCATTGCAAATAGGCCTCGACTATCAGCATCGGCCGTACAAACGCGGCTTTAATGAAGAGAAATATGGAATAGAAGGTGGATTTCGACGTACCGTACGTTATCAGAAACGATGCGGAAAAACACAGCAGAGCCAGAAGAAAAGTATAAACGGACGCCAGAAACA
Organism: uncultured Rhodospirillaceae bacterium; assembly: GCA_900553035.1. Classification (GTDB taxonomy): domain Bacteria; phylum Pseudomonadota; class Alphaproteobacteria; order CAAGCB01; family CAG-977; genus CAG-977. The sequence continues at coordinate 3,736 of USCC01000124.1, forward strand.
GGGCACATGCATACCCGAAAAGGCTTCTTATACGCGCCATTACTCCCCTCTGTTCGTCTTCCATACCGCTTACCGTTTGGATGTTCTGTAAAAAATCAGGATGAAACGTCCGAACCTTTTTCATCCCATCGGACAGAATGACACGGAAAAGTAAAGAAAAGATGAGTTTTTAACCGAGAATATCCGAAACTTCGCGATAGACCCCGTCGTCCGAGCCATCCACATGCCGGATGGAATCGCGCAGGTGATGAATCTCTTCGGGACCGCCGTCGTCAAAGCGGCAGACATCAACACGCAGGCCTTCCCACACGTCGAACATGTCTTCGGCGTTGATGATCGTGCCTTGTTTGACAATGACCATCGGGCGGACGTCAAGGCCGCGCGCGCTGCCCGAAAGCTGCGGCATCAGAGCGTCGCGGGCGTTCAGGATGACGCGTACGGGCGAAATTCTGTGATTGCTTTCCGAAAACCAGAGCGGTTCTTCGTCATTGAAGCGTTCTTCATCCGCCAGCCAGTCGCCCGGTTCGGAATCAACCAGACAAAGCAGAATGTGGTCGGACGCGATCCCTGCAAAATCAACCGGTTTCCCATTGACCTTGACGTTTTCAATCAAACGGTATCCCGCGGAACGGATGATCTCGGGGATCGTTTCTCCGGAGGCCGGCGAAGCCGATGACGTCCGCGGCGCTTCCTTCTTCGGAGCCGGTTCCGCTTTCGGGGCGGCGTGGCTCTGTTTCTTTTCCCGGTGCGGTTCGGGCTTATGTTCCTTTTCGGGTTCCGGAGCCTTGTCGATCGGTTTCACTTTTCCGGATGCCGCGCGAACCGCCGGAGGCCGGGTCTGCTTATAGGATTTCTTTTTGGTCACTTTCGGGCGTTTCGCCGCAGATGGACGGTTTTTGACCTTGCTTCGGAGCAACTTGATCGGGAACATCAGGATCGCCTTGAACCAGGACATCCAGGAAATCGAGCACAGAATCGTCCATCCCACAAACCACATCGGTATCATGGAAAACATGGCGATGATAAAACACCATTCGCGGGGCGTCCGGATGACCCATCCGCTTTTCCATTGCTCCCAGATGTAGATCCAGTGCCTCCACTGTAGCGGATCAAAGCCCCAGCAGGATATCAACAGCTTTTGGAACCAGAAAGCGTAGCCGATGGTCCATACCAGCGCGATAAACATGATTCGTGAAAGAACTGAAATGATTTTCACTAATCGATTCTCCCGCTGTTAAGGCCGGACTGTACAGGAAGGCCCGGGTATGAACATTCCATTTTAAACGACAAAGTCCGACTCCATCAAATCCAGAATTGCAACGGCGACGGCGTCGTTGATTTCCTGCGAAGAGGGCGGCTGTGATTTTATATATTCCATCAGTGCCGAAGTTCCGGGAAGCATTTCCGTCGTACACGTCCCCATTTTCAGGACGGAAATATCCCATGTTTCAAGTGTTTCAATCAGTTCTTTCGGGTTTTCGATATTCCCATGATCCAGAATCAGGCAGGCATTGACCGTCATGTCGGCACAGGCCGGCTGTTCCTTTTCCAGGTATTCTTTCATATCGTCACGCGCTTTGACCAGCGGACGCAACGGAGAGGCGATGGCATCCTTTCCCACTTTCCATACGGGGATTGTTTCCTCCTCCGCGACAAGCCATTTTTCCCCGACGGCGGGGCCTTCCGAAAGGATGAAGACGCTTTCGGCCGTTACGGCAATGATGTTTGTTGCATAACCGTGTATTTTCATCTCACGGAATATAAAGACATTGTTTCGCTCCAGAGCTTCGGAGATTCCTTCCCACAAACGGACGCGTTCCAGCGCCTGTTCTTCGCGTGTCGAACCCGTGCGGACAACCGGCGTTCCGGCCTCAATGAAATTGCCGCCTTCGGCAAAGGTGCC
>USCC01000125.1 GCA_900553035.1 uncultured Rhodospirillaceae bacterium
GATTTAATCCCGATCCTTAAGTATTTTTCATCGCCGGGCGGTATGACCGAAACGATACAGCTGTTCTGCGGCCGGATTGATTCCGACCGCCATGGTACACTGGGCGGACTGGAATCCGAAGCCGAGGACATCCGGGTGCTCGTCATGCCCGCGGATGAAGCCGTCCGGGATTTGAAGGACGGGAAAATAAACAACGCCGCAACAGTCATTGCATTGCAGTGGTTTATGCTGAACAGAGAGATGCTGAAAGAACGGTGGGGATAACGTCCGTTTGCCCCGCCGCCTTTAATCGCGTAAAATCAGGAATGACAGGAAAGGATATCCCCATGAAGACACGACAAAAACGGATAAGCGCTGCCGCGCTTCTGACACTGGCCGCTCTGGCCGGGGGATGCTCAACGGCGCCGGGTCGGTCGTTTTTCAAAACGCCGACGGAACAGGCGATTGTGAGCCTGTCGCTGGGGGATTATGAAAACGCGGCCAATTCCTCGGAAAAAGCGCTGAAAAAAAACGCTTCAGATCCTTATGCTCTGATGGTGGCGGGCATCGCCTATGAAAATCTGGGATTCCCCAACAAATCGCGCCGCTTTTACGAAGATGTGGTCGCTTTGAACGGTTCGGAAACGGGCGTTTTCAACGTCTTTAAGAACATCCCGGCGCAGACGCTGGGCAAAACGGCTTCGGATCGTCTGGTCATGATGGAACAGAAAAAACATCCGATCGCCGCTTATGACCCGACGATGCAAGCGGCCGTTTTTACCGAAGAAGCCTTCCCGGGCGGCGTTCGGGTGACGGCCGTATCCACCCCCAAAGTAACGGAAGTCGTCGTTAAGGGCGGTCTGGATATGCTGAGCGAAGGGGATCGCAATGTGGTACAGCGTTTCCTGACGTTCATGCAACTGCGTGACGAACATCTGGCCACGGCGGAAGAGTTTGAACAGCGCCGCGCCGCGAATCTCGGCGGCCTTCTGCCGTATACTCTTGCGCCGGCCGGACTGGGTCTGAACCAGAGTGTTCCCCCCGCGCAGGCCATTATTGGCCGTCTGAACGCGCTGAAGGACGCGCTGGAAATGCGAGCCATTACGCCGCGCGAACATGCGGCCGAACGTGAAATCATTCTGGATGCGCTGCTGCCCGCAAACCCGCGTCGCCGCATGGAACCTCTGCCGCCGCCGAAAGGTATGCTGGACGGCGCGACGGCTCTTCGGCGCATTGAAATGCTGAAAAACATGGGGCTTATTTCATCACGTGAGGCCGAGGAGGAAAAAGAGGCGATTGAACGTCTGGTGTACATGCGCCTGGGGATGACGGACGGAAACAAGGGAATTGACGCCAAGGCCGCTTCGGCATGCATCCGCAAATGTCTGACAACGCCGAAAGTGGTGTGTCCTCAGGTTCCGGCCCCCAAACCGGCCGTAAAGAAAAAGGCGGTGAAACGCAAGGCTCCGGTGAAAAAGCCGGCGTTATGTCCGTGCCCTGCCTCATAGGAGCCGCAATGGAAAAGTTTTAAATGATAAAGGCGGAACTTTCGGGGTCCGCCTTTTCATTTTCGGGCAAAAAAGAAATTATTTCAGGGCGCGCAAGACTCTGACAGCACGTGCAAGATCAGCTTTGTTCATCTCCGATAAAAGAGCTGAAGCTTCATTTTTTAAATTCATAATATCAAATTTTTCGTTTTCTCTGTTGTCCAGAATGTCTCCGAACGAACAGTCAAGAAGGCCAACAATCTTTTCCAGATTTTCTAAGGAAACGCCCTGTCCCCGTTCAATGTTGCTGATTGATTTGGCCGAAATATGACACAGTTCGGCAAGCCTTTCCTGTGACATTTTCGGCTTTTTTGCTTCACGAAAAGCCTTGATACGTTTCCCGATATTTCTTTTTAAATTTTCAATCATGTTGCCAGTTTAAGTTCCTGAAAAAACGAATTACAGGTAGACAAGGTTCCAATTTTGCGTCAATAAAGGAAGTCTAGGTTCTTGTTTTTTTTAAATTAGGAAATTTTTTTTCCATGTTGACGCACAAACAGGTCATCAGCGCGCAGAGGGTCGCAGATTTGCGGACGGCAATCCTGACAAAAGCGCGTTGCTGGTCAATGTGGACAACGAAACCCTGAAGGCCTTGATGAACAATCCGCGCGCGATGGAGGCTTTGCAACGTATTGAGGGATTCCGCAGTTTAAACAAGGAACTGGCGATAATCGTCAACCGTTCAGAAGCATTGAAAAAAGCAAAAAAAGAAGCAACCGGCGGCGAAAGTACGGCTGAAAAACGCAATTTGACCAAAGAAGAAAAGGAAATCAAGTCAAAACGCAAGGAAATTCAGGAAAAGCTGCTGAAATTCGCCACCCGAATTCCCGTGTTCATGTACTTGACGGATGCGCGCGAACAAACTTTAAAAGACGTAATTACTCAGCTGGAACCGACGTTGTTTCGCAAAGTAACGGGCTTGACGATACCGGATTTTGAATTGCTGATCAGCATCGGCATTTTCAACGCGCAAGTCATGAATTCTGCTATTCTGGCTTTTAAGCGATATGAAGAAGCGTCCTTGACTTATACGGGATTGAACAAGCATGAAAACGAAAAAATCGGAGGCTGGGACACCCGATTCACGGTTGAAGAAATGCGGAAAGCATGGACGTAGTCGGACAGGTTTCCTTCTGCCATGGCAGGGGGAGGGGCGGAAACTAAAAAAGCAGTCTTAAAAGACTGCTTTTTTAAATGGCGGGAGCGACGGGGCTCGAACCCGCGACCTACGGCGTGACAGGCCGTCACTCTAACCAAACTGAGCTACGCCCCCGCGACAGAAACACTTATATAGGCTTCCTTTTTCCTTTGCAAGAGTTTTTTTCTAAATGTTTAACTTTTTTTGAATGATCCCGGAAAGTCCCAGAAAAGCGGGGTATTTTGCCGTCATCACATACGTCGGAATGCGTGAAAGATACTGTGTGAAGCGTCCTTTTGCCTCAAAGCGTACGCGGAAAGAGGATTCCTCAAACATTTTCAAAAGCCCTTCGCGCGGGATGATCCCCCCTGCAATATAGACGCCGCCCAAAGCGCCAACGGTCAGAGCCAGGTTCCCGGCCAGCGTGCCGAGCAGGCCGAACATCATCTGGATGGCTTCAATGCAGAGGCGGTCTCCGGCCAAAGCCCTTCTGGAAATTTCGTCGGGAGAGAGCGTTTCGGGTTTTGCCCCGCGCAGGGTCAGAAGGGTACGGTAAAGGTTTGTCAGGCCCATTCCCGAAACGACGCGTTCCGCAGAGACATGGCCGTATTCCTGGCGCAGAGAGGCGATAACCCGTTCCTCTTCCGGATAGGGGGCCGGCATTGTCGCGTGGCCGCCTTCGCTGGCAAGAGCGAACCAGGAACCATCCTGTTGCGGGACGAGGATGGAAACACCCAGGCCCGTGCCGGGGCCGATAACGGCGATCGGGAATTCCGGTGTCGGTTCACCGCCGCCGATTTTTTTCTTTTCGTTGTCTTTCAGCATGGGAACGGCCAGAGCCTGAGCGACAAAATCATTGATAACCGGCAACATTTCAAAGCCAAGGTCGCGCTTGAGTTCCGAAATGGAGAAAGCCCAGTCACAGTTCGTCATCGTCACGATATCGTCCAGAACCGGGCTTGCAATGGCCAGAGCGCCGATCGTCGGCCGTTCGCCGTGATAATCAATCCGGCTGAAATAATCGAGAATAGCTTCCTTCGGCGAAGGATAGTCCCGGCACATCAGCGTCAGGGGGTAGGAGACCTCTCCGTTTTTCGAGCATAAGGCAATCCGGGCGTTCGTTCCGCCGATATCGGCAATCAGGCCCAAAGATGTTTCGGACATAATCTTCTGTTCCTTTCTGTATTTTACCAAAGAATGCCATAATGTCGGGTAAAGATAAATACAAAAAACGGTTTGAAACATGTTTCGGGGCGTGTGTTTCAGAAGGGCCGAAAGAAAGTAGGCCTTGTTTTTTTGTTTGAAGGGACCGCCGCAGCGGAAGAGGCCTTTTTCGGGTGCGGATTCAGCTATGGAAACAAGGCGGAACGGTACTTACGATATCGATAGCATCCTTTCCGTGATATACCCGCCGCAGTCGGGAATGTCTGACCCGGCGTATTTCGATGTTTTCGGACGAAGATTGCCTCCATTTTTTATGACGAGATGTTTTGTTCTTGCAGGAAATGCATAAGCCTGCCAAACGGCACCTCAGAAGAACGTAAGAAGCCGCACCGTTGAAACTTCTTCCGTACGGTTTCCCGGAAATACAGAAACACTGCGGAGCAGAGACTTCTATTTGCTTTGAAAAAAACATATCTCCGGCGTTTTTTCACGCTAACCCGGGTCATGGTAGGGGCTTTTTATTAAAAGCAAATTTCTTCGGAAATGCAAAAGAGCATGGCAGTACAATTCGAAGCTTCCTTGTCTTCTTTTCTGCTCTTGTTTCAGGCTGAAGTTAATGCTCGGAATGCTCTGCAAAATTTTCCGGCTTTGAAAAGACACAACCGATCGTTTTTTCAGGCCGGCGGCTGACGCTCTGATCACGATTTATGCTGAAAGCATATCCTTTTAAAGGAATACGGCCCGCGCATCACGGCTGAAATCTCTCTTTTTCGGAAAAGCCTCTAACGCCCGTAAGACGCTTTTTTCAGGCGCAGCGCCGGAACTTCCGGCTCTTTATGCTTCTGACGGTATTCGGCAATTTTTCTTTCGGCTTCTCGGCGTTTCTGTTCAAAGGCCTGTTCCTGTGCCGGTATGACGGAAAAACCGTTGTCACCCGCCTTTTCAACTTTTGCCATCGAAACACCGTCATCCCGCTTGAAAAACTTAACACCGTACCAGTCGGGAGCGCGATACCCGACAATCTCACAGCCGTCCTTGGCTGAAACACGCATCGTCTCGCCGTTATGTGTCTGTCGCGGAAAAGCAGAATAACCTTCTTCGCGGCACAGCTGAATTAAAGAATCTGCCATTTTCTCGGAACAATGAATCGGCGCAACGTTTCTGGGGTTGATACAGGAGGCAATCCGTCTGAAATCGTCTTTCTGCGCGTGTCCGGATCCGTACAGATCGGGATGTTCGCGTCCCGTAATCAGAGTTGCTTTTGCCGTTTTCGGAGATTCAGCGATCAGCTTTTCAAGCTTCTCATACCGGTCACCAATCAGCGGCGCAATGATGACGGCGTCCTCACGAAGAGCAAAGCGGTCATTTTCACCTTTCAGAGCCTGAGAAAACGGGTCTCCGGGATTGGCATAAATTCCCGTCGTGATCGTGACGGTTTTCTCAAGGCTGATATTTTCCTGCTCCGCCTGTTGCCGCGTCATGACTTTGATGCCGGAAAACATTTTATCCAGATGCATTTCGGCATAGGAAAGACCCAGAATGTGCCGATCCATGGAAGGGCCGCCGTCAATAATAACATGTTTTCCTGCGCGTTCGGCCGCCGCAACAACGGTCGCCAGACGTTCCATATGAGCCGCGCTGATCGGGGCAATGATCTGCCGTTCGCCGTTTTCCCTGAACAGCTTTTCATACGCGCTGCATATTTCGGCTTCGTGGCGGGCATGGCCTTC
>USCC01000126.1 GCA_900553035.1 uncultured Rhodospirillaceae bacterium
GGGGGTTGACCTTTGCCTGTGCAAAGGAAGAACGCCGGAAAGGAAAAGGAACACATTGAATGCCGAGTTTATATGAACAGTTTATGGCCGCCGGTTCCGTCCGGAGTCTTATGAACGGACGGGAATTTATCCCCGTCAAGGCATCGCCTGTTTCTCTGCGGCTTCAGGAAGCCTTTGAACAAAAACCGGGTGACACGTCTTTCAAGCGTCTGAAAAAAATTCAGCGCATGATTGAGGAAAGCCCTGTCGGACGCGAAGTTCTGGAGGCTGCCAAACAAACAGGTACTCGATTTCGCCTCGACAACTCACTGACGGAATGTAGCGGAGTCTACAGTTACGAGGAACGCAGTATCCTTCTGAACGCAAAGGAATCAGACGCTTATCTGGCAACCACAATGGTTCATGAGGCGCGCCACGCTTGGCAGGCGGAACAGGCCGTCCAGCTGGATCCTTCCCTGAACGTGAAATCGTTTTTCATGACGGGCTTTGCGATTGAAGCCGACGCTGTGGCAAGGGAAGCGTACTTTGCAAACGATGTCCGCGGGAAACATCCTGAAATCTGGCAGACTCTGCTTGAGGACAAATACGCCCCCGTCGCGCATGCCTTCCAGGAAGGTATCCGCCGCAACAACATGCTGCGGGATGGTCTGGACAGCGCGTTCCAGGCCTGGTACACCGTTTCTTCGGTGCCGCTGTATGGTGCGGATTACGTCAATTTCCTTGAGAAATCGTGCAAAAATCCCGTCTGTGCGTCACGGCGCGAATTCCTGAATACCTCTGTTTCCGCCGAACAGCTGGCGGCCGCCATTTGTACGCAACGCGGTGAAACGTACCTGAGAAATCCGGCTGTTCTGGAATCACCGGAAAAACTCAACCTGCGGGAAGAAGACAAGGAGCGGCTGGACAAGGCGCTGATATCGTGGGCCAAACAGGCGCATCGTTCGCCGGATGTCGGTTCGGACGCCATCTTTGTCAGGAACAGAGACGGCTCTTATACGCCGGGGAAAAAGCTGGCCTTTGAAAAACCGCAAGCCAATCCGCTGTGGCGTTATCCCTATCAGCAGAGAAACGGACGCTAGCTCATCCGTGCAGGAAAAGGAAAAACATGTCTTCAGAAGCGGAAAAATTCATGAACGGAGCCGTGCGGAGCTACCCTTGTGGAACACGGCGTCAGGAAAGTAAGGCTTACAGCATCCTGGCCGGAGCGTTCAAGCCGTCATCCAAAGAAACAGCCGAAGACGAACGCGCCGTATTCAAACGGATTCTGGACACTGTTAACAGCGTGCCGGCCGGACGCCGGGCGATGAAGGAGCTGGCCGCTCTGGGATGTACTTTCGGGCTTCTGACGGGTTCCCGCACGGGGAACGGTACGAACGCGGCCGGATTTTACCATCAGGAAGCCAACCGGATTTTCCTGAACCCCAATGCCGGGTATACCGATCTGTCCACGGTTTTCATCCATGAAGGACGGCATGCCGTTCAGCATCACCGCCTGGGCATTTCGCCGTCGGATTACCGTATCAGCGATTATTTCAAATACCACCGCGCCATTGAGGCCGACGCCTGTGCGCACGAAGCGGAATTCGTGCATCAGGTTCGTGATCTGCGCCCTGATATTTATCAGGAAAGCGCTTCCCTTCCAATGGTCAAGGCCTATGCCGGCGTTCGTGAAAAGGGCGGCAACTCCAAAGAAGCCATGTCGGCTTCCTTCCGCGCATGGTACGGATACGATTATTACCGGGATTTTTATGACGTGTACCACCGCCAGTACATCGGGCGTTTTTTTGAACATGCGATGCAGAAAAAAAACCCGGATCTTTTCAGCCGGGAGTTGCCTTCCGATACGATTGTCAGAGGGTGTGCCCTTTCCGACGGAAAGACTTATATTGATCCGGCGTTTCTGACGTCGCCTGAAGCGTTTTCCCTGCCGGTGGAGGACAAAAGCGTTTTTGAAAAACAGAGCCGCGCTTATGCCGGGAATGTCCCGGGGGCACGTTTTGATTCCTCTCCGAGCCTTATGTATTCGCGTTTATGGGACGGAACGGTGCTTCCCCGAGAAGATCGGACGGCGCTTGTGTCCGCCCGCCAGGTGCAGAGCCGCTGAGCGCGTTTTCGGATTTTTCCTTTGGGCTTCAAGCGGAATCCGCCGGGTTATCATATTTTTTGTCAATTCTCTGAATACCGCGTCAATCTGCCGCTGACGAAGAAAAACCGGCAAGGATTTTATTGACATTATAGACAAAAACATGTTTAATTGTCTGAAGGTTGGGCGCTGTCCGGCAAAAGGACGGAAAAAGGATGGCCGCCGGACGGAAAAAATACTGCGAAAGGATCCTGAAAATGACGGCTTCCACGGAAGAATTCATGAAAAAATCTCCGAGAACCTATCCGTCGGGCGAGAAAAATCTGAAAAAAGTTCTGAATGTTCTTGAGCAAACGTTCAAGGCCTCTTCACCGCGGATTGCTGAGCGCGAAGAGCAGGCGTTTCACAAGCTTCTTGAATTTGTCGGCTCGTTTCCCAAGGGGCGGGAAACGCTTGAAGAACTGTCAAAACTGAATTATACATTCCGTTTCGAGAACATGCCGGATCAGGCGGGCGCCTGCGTCTATGAAGACAGGGAAATTCTTCTGAATCCGCGTTCGTCGCTTCAGACGCTCTCTCACATTTTCGTGCATGAAGCGCGCCATGCCCTCCAACATGACGCGTTCGGCGAACGGCGGATTCAGGATTACCGCGCCGCCGATTTCTACAAATACATGCGCGGAACCGAGGCCGATGCCTATGCGCACGAAGCCGCGTTCCTGTATGATATGAAAGACCGTTGCCCGGCTCTGTTTGACCATTGGCGGAAGGTTCCCGTCTACGGCGCCTATGCCGATGAAATGGATCGAAGCGGCGATGAACGCAGGGCGATGGAAGGTTCTTTCCAGGCTTTTTATTCCTACGCCCCCTACCGTGAATATTATGACGGTGTTTACGGCGACCTTGTCCCGGCTTTGTTCAAGGAAGCCGGCCGCCTTAAATCGAAGGATTATTTCCGCAAAACGTTGTCTTCCGAGGAAACGGCGGCCGTGTTCCGCCTGAACGGTAAGCCTTATATTGCGCCGGCCTTTTTCGAATCGCCTGAAGCGTTTGCGTTGCCCGAAACAGATCGCCGCCGCATTTCGGCCGCCGCCGCAGAATACGCCCGCACCGTCCCCGGTGTGACCGAAGACCGTTCCGTCGAAGCCATGCACTCCCGCCGTCCGGACGGAAGCGTCCTGCCGCGGAAAACAACGGCAACCGCCCCTTCCCTTCTTTCCCGCAAAACGCAAAGAGAGGTTTAATCCGATGTCTGATACCGTAAAAGAATTCATGCAGAAAACGCCGACGACCTATCCCTGCGGACGGGAAAGCCTTCCGGAAAAACTTCTTAAGACACTGGACGTCAGCCGTTCCGATGCCGCTGCCGCCGAAGCCGACAGGAATCTTTTAAAAAGCGTCCTGGAAACGATGAATGCCGTCCCTTCAGGACGCCGGGCTTTGGAAGTGCTGGACAAAGAAGGGTATTCCTTGGCATTTGACGTGATGTGCGGCGGTGTCGCGGCCTGCCTGCCGGAGAGCAGGGCTGTCCTTCTGAATCCGAGCCTTGCGGATGACCTGCCGGCAGCGCTGGTTCATGAAGCACGCCATGCCGAACAGTACGCCCGTTTTCCGGCCGAGGAAACGCGGCAACTTTATGTCGCGGATCTTTTCAAATCTCAACGTGCCTTTGAAGCCGATGCCTGTGCACATCAGTGTTCTTTTGTTCACGAACTGAAAGAGGCTCGTCCGGAAGCTCTGGCCAATGTAAAGAAGATTCTCCCCATGCAGGAAAATTACGACAGAACGCTGGAAGCTTCGGGCGATAAAGGAAAAGCCTTGAATGCGGCCTTTGAATCCTGGTACGATTATGATGCTTTTCAGCAAATCTACGACATGCATCACAGCTCCATGATTTACTACACGGTCATGGAAGGCGCCTCAAAGCAGGATTCCTCCTTTTTCTCCCGGGAACGGCCTTCCGGCGACATTGAAAAATTCTGCTCGCATGAAGGCAAAAGCTATGCGCCGGCCTCTTTTCTGGATTCGCCGAAAGCTTTTTCCCTTCCGGAATACGGCAAGATGGAAATAGATGAATATCTGAATATTTACGCGGCATCCACCGGTACGAAAAAGGATATGTCCCTGAACTGGATGTATACGCAGGTAAGAAACGAAGACGCCTCGATACGTTACGAAGCGCCCATGTTGCGCCGGCCGGAACCTGCGCCGCCCCACCGGGCGTTTATCCGGAACACGGTTGAACGCTGAGAAGGGAATACCCCGGGGGAGAAATGTATCTGTCTTTCAACGCATCTGGAATGGAAAGTCCCTTTTTTCATTGAGTGTGTTCTCTTTGTTTTTGTTTCACGATGTCCGTTTTTAAGAATGCTTTGAAGGGACGAGGTTTTTCTCTGAGGAAAACCTTTTGCCAAGCCCGGTTTTGACCGTAAGAAGACAAGGAAGTGCTCCGCGTTTTCCCCTGTTCGCATGCAAAGGCGCGGTGCCGGTTCCGAGAAAAAAGGCTTTGAAAAATAAGGAAGAACTCTCCGGGGGGACTTCTTTTTTGCTAAGCCGTTTCGGAGCGAAACAACATAAAGGTATTCCGTATTTTCCCTCGGTTTCCCCTGCTTGCATGCAAAGGCGCGGCGGCAGTTCCGAGAAAGAGGGCTTTGAAAAATAAGAGAAAGCTCTCCGGGTGGACTTCTTTTTTGCTAAGCCGTTTCGGAGCGGAACAACATAAAGGTATTCCGCGTTTTCCCCCGGTTTCCCCTGTTTGCATGCAAAAGCGCGGCGGCGGTTTGACCGCGCCGCGCCGGATAAATTTCCCGGTCATCAGCAATTGACCATATTTACGGCCAGTCCGCCCTTTGCGGTTTCTTTATATTTGTCCTGCATGTCAAGTCCCGTCTGGCGCATTGTTTCAACCGCGCGATCAAGAGAAACAGCGTGAATACCATCGCCGCTGAGCGCCAGACGCGCCGCATTGATCGCCTTCATCGCCCCCATGGCATTGCGCTCAATACACGGAATCTGCACCAGCCCCGAAACCGGATCGCATGTCAGGCCAAGATTGTGTTCAATTCCGATTTCAGCCGCGTTTTCAACCTGTTCCGCCGTTCCCTCCAGAGCTGCCGTCAATCCCGCCGCAGCCATGGAACAGGCTACGCCGACTTCCCCCTGGCATCCGACTTCCGCCCCGGAAATAGAGGCGTTCTGTTTATAAACGCTGCCAATCGCCCCCGCTGTCAGGAGAAAACGGATAACTCCTTCTCTGGAAGCCCGGGGACAAAAGCGTTCGTAATAGCGCAGAACCGCCGGAATAATGCCCGCCGCTCCGTTCG
>USCC01000127.1 GCA_900553035.1 uncultured Rhodospirillaceae bacterium
AGGGGGGGGGGCATCTGTTCTATTGCTAAGCTAATATTCGGCAGAAAACAGAGCCCCACAAAAAATGTGAGGAATCGTTTCATGAGTTGTCTCCTTTTGTTATACTCAACTTACACTCTGTATTGTACCGCAAATTTTCGGGAAATGACACTAAAAGTGACAAAGAATAAGAAAAAGCCCCGGAAAGGGGCTCTTCTTTTAAAAAAGTTTTTTACTAAACGCCGGATTTCAAAAGGGTCCAGTACTTTTCATACATCGGAAGAGCATCACTGATATCGCCTTCAAATTCGCCTTTTTTTACGTCGGCGTCCTCCGGATAAAGCGTCTTGTTGTCCCGTACCTCTGCCGGCAAGAGCTTCCGCGCTTCGGCATTCGGGGAGGTGTACTGGTATTCCGAAGAAATCCGGGCGCTGATGTCCGGGCGCAGAATGAAGTTCAGGAATTTATGCGCATTGACGGTGTTTTTGGATTTCGCCAGCAGAGCAAAACTGTCCACCCAGAAATTCATGCCGTCATCCATGCGGACTTCAACGATATTCGGGCTTTCCTGTTCGGCCGCGTAAACCAGACCGTTCCACGTCATCGCAATGTCAACCTCTCCGTTCAAAAGCGCCTGTGCTGCGGCTTCGGTGTCATAGCCCTTGACGTTGGGGATGATTTTTTTCCGCAGCGTTTCATAGGCTTTTTTGATATGCTCTTCGTTTTTGTCGTTGATGGAATACCCGTTCATGCGCAGGCCGATTCCCATAACGGCCCGGATATCGTTCAGAAGCAGCAGGCGGTTTTTGTATTCCGGGCGTCCCAAATCTGCCAGAGTCTTCAGATTGTTCAAATCAATCTTGTCTTTATTGACGGCAAACGTGCTGGTCCCGATTGTAAAGGGAAGGGTATAGGAATTCTCCGGATCAAACGGCAGGTTCAGGTATTTCGGGTCCAGATTCTTGAAATTCGGAAGCTGATTCCTGTCCAGCTTTTGCAGGTACCCTTGTTTTTTCAGAAGAGAAGCGTATTCAATGGACGGCATGACCAGGTCGTATCCTTCACCGCCCGTGATTTTGATTTTGGCGTACATGTCGTCCAGGTTATCAAACGTGGAAACACGGACCTTGACGCCTGTTTCCTTTTCAAACTGGCTGAAAACGGAATCGGGAATGTATTCGGCCCAGATGTACATGTACAGCTCATCGTCGGCCGCCGCAGGAAGCACCAGTCCGAAAAGCGTCAGGAGGAAGGCTGTCAGGCATTTTTTCATTTTTTATCCTTTACCAGATAGTACGACGTCATGACGACCGCAAAAGTCAGCGTAAACATAACCGAACACAGCGCGTTGACGTCCGGTTTGACGCCCGTCCGAACCATGGAATAAATCTTCAGCGGCAGAATTTCATAGGACGGCCCGTTGACAAAAAAGCTGATGATCACATCGTCAATCGACAGCGTGAAGCTCATCAGCCATCCGGCCAGAATCGCCGGAAGCAAAAGCGGAATCAGCACATAGCGGACAATATTGACTTCACTGGCGCCCAGATCGGCGGCGGCTTCGACAATATGTTTGTTGAACCCCTTCAGCCGGGCCAGAACCGTCATGGTCACAAACGGGAAACAAAAGACCGTGTGCGACAGCAAAAGAGTCGTAAAGCCCAGAGGGATCCCCAGAATGACAAACAGCATGACCAGAGAAATGGCCATGATGATTTCCGGCGACATCATGATAACGGACAAAGAACCGTAAACGACTTTCTGGCCGATGAAGCGGTAACGATGCAGCGCAACGGCCGTAATCGTTCCGACAACGGTTGCGGTGGTCGCCGCAGTGGCCGCCAGGAAAATCGAATTGACCGCCGAATCCAGAAGGCCTGTATTGGCAAACATTTTCGCGTACCACTGTGTTGTGAATCCGCGCCACGCGACGGAATAGCGCGAGTCGTTGAACGAAAAGATGATCGTGATGATCAGCGGCGCGTACAGGAAGACGTAAACGGCCGCAGTATACACGGTTTTAAAAAGCGTTTTTACCATATCGTCTGCTCCTGTTCCGAATTGCCGCTCTTATAATAGAAGCGGAGCAGGAAAAGCATGAAGACGGTCAGGACGACGCTGATGGCCGAACCGACGGGCCAGTCGCGCGCGATCATGAATTTATTGCGGATAACACTGCCGATCACCATGGAATTGGCGCCGCCCAGGATATCGGAAACATAAAACAGGCTCAGAGCCGGCAGAAAGACCATGATGCACCCGGCGACGACGCCCGGCATGCTGAGCGGAATCACGATTTTAAAAAACGTCCCGAACGATCCTGCGCCCAGATCCCGCGCGGCTTCCAGAAGGTTCTTGTCCAGTTTTTCCAGCGTTGCATACAGCGGCAGAATCATAAACGGCAGAAGCGTGTACGACATGCCGATGAAAACGGCCCAGTCGCTGTAAAGAATCTGCATCGGCTGTGAAATCACGCCGATTTTCATCAGGAATCCGTTCAGAAGCCCGTTCGTGCTGAGGATGGAAATCAGCGCATAGTTCCGGATAAGCGAGTTCGTCCAGAACGGGACGATGATCAGCATCAGGAACAAAGAGCGCCATTCCTTCGGCGCGCGGGCGATGAAATAAGCAAACGGGTAACCGACCAGAAGACAGAACAGCGTCGTAAAAAACGCGATGTTCAGGGATTTCAGGATGACGCTGAACAGCACGGTATCCGCGAGCGCGGCATAATTCCGGAGATTCAGCGGCAGGCTGAGAAAGTACGTTTCATCCTTGGACAGGAAACTGGCCAGCAGAACCAGAAGGTTCGGCACAAAAACCATCAGACCGAGCCAGATGAAAATGAAATACAGGACGGCAGAACGCCAGAAGGTGTCAATTGATTTAAGCATCGGGCAGAATCACCTCCCAATCCTTGATCCAGCTGACGTTGACGACATCATCGACGGCAAAGGTGATGTCGGGGTCGTCTTCGTTGAAGAACTGGGTCGCCATAACCATGTTGCCGCCGGCGGTCTGGATCAGGAGGTCAATGGTCATGCCTTTGTACACGATATAGCTGATGACGCCGCGCAGGGCGTTTTCCGGAGCTTCGGCTTCGGGGTCATTGACTTTGCTGACGATCATGTCTTCCGGACGCAGCAGAACCTTAATTTTTGAACCGCGATTGACTTCAAAGGACGCCGGTTTGCGCAGACGATAGAACATGCCTTCGACGATTGTGTCGAAATCCCGGTCGCCGACCTTGATGACCATGCCGTCGAACACGTTGATTTCGCCGACGAATTTCGCGACGAACATGTTGCACGGCTCTTCATAAATCTGAATCGGCGAACCTTCCTGTTCAATGATGCCTTCGTTCATGACGGCGATGCGGTCGGACATGGACAGCGCTTCTTCCTGGTCATGCGTGACGAAAACGAATGTGACGCCCAACTGGCGCTGCAGTTCCTTCAGTTCGATCTGCATTTCCTGCCGCAGTTTGTAATCCAGAGCAGACAGCGGTTCGTCCAGAAGAAGGATTTTCGGCTGGTTGATAAAAGCACGGGCAATGGCGACACGCTGCTGCTGTCCGCCGGAAAGCTCGGACGGGCGGCGTGTGTAGAAGGTATTCATTTTGACGATTTCCAACGCCTTGAACACTTCCTGTTCAATTTCTTCTTTGGGCAGGCCCTTCATCTGCAGACCGAAGGCGACGTTTTCAAAAACGGTCATGTGCGGGAACAGGGCGTACTGCTGAAAAACGGTATTGACACCGCGCCGATTCGGCGGCAGGTGCGATATTTCCTTGCCGTTCATGACGATTTTCCCGGTCGTCGGGCGTTCAAATCCGGCGATCAGACGCAGAATAGTCGTTTTTCCGCATCCCGACGGGCCGAGAAGCGTTAAAAATTCGCCGTCGTTAATGGTCAGGTCAATATCGTCCAGGACTTTGTTTGAACCGAAAAATTTCGTAACGTTTTTCAGTTCCAGCAACGGCTGAGGGGTTTTTTCCATTCCTGCTTCCTTCACTTTCGAGACATATCGGGAAAACGGCTTGGATCCGCTTTTGTTCAAAGGTTCTTATAATACATTATTTTTCCGGGGTGCACCCTTTTTTTCACTTCGGGAAATAAAAAAGTTAAAAAGGGAAGGCTTTTGTCGTAAAATCCCACCGCTTTATGAATTTTAACCGGAGCTTTTCATGAACCGCCGCCGCCGTTTTATGCGCATGCTGAAAAAAGTAATCCGCCGCCACAGACCCCGAACGTTTCTGTCCGAGGTGGAACCGAAGCCCGGATGCATCCTGAAATGCGATCTGGGGATTCTTCTGGAACACACGGGGGTTTACATCGGGCGCGGTGAAATCGTCAGCCTGAACCGTCACGGCCATATCCGGATTGAAAGCTCATTAACATTTTTTCCGCCGGGCACGAATCCGGAATCGAGCCGGATTTATGCGGCCTGTTACGGCGACACGGACGAAGTTCTGTGGGCGAAGCACGTCGCGAAACGAGCGCGGCAAAAAGTTGACGACAAAACAAAATACAATGTTTTATTCAATAACTGCCACCGTTTTACGGCGGGATGCATTACGGGGAATTTCAATAACGATGTCATGTCGTTCGCACAGCTTGAAGAAGTGATTCTCCTGTATATCGAAGAACTGCATCAGGCCAAACCCTGGTGGATCCGGCTGAAAAACTTCCTTTTACGGCGGAAGGAAATCGTAAAGCCCAGCACGTTCAACTGGCGTCCCGTGAAATTTTAAAACGTTCAGGCAGGGAGGCATTCGCCTCCCTGCTGTCAGATATTTTTTACGGACAATCGGAACAATACCGCTTGTCACAGGTAGACAACGTCCCCGTAAAGTCGGTATTACCACAGATTTTGGCCGTGCCATAAACCCGTGCATTGCCATGAACCTTAGCATTCCCATAGACTTCCGCATTGCCGTAGACCTCGGCACTTTCGTAAACCATGGCATTGCCGTAAACCTTGGCTTTACCCCGGATTTTCGGGCTTTCACCTGTCCACCCTTTGCTTGAGCCGGGAGAGGATGTTCCGACAGTCGCCTGACCAAAGACCTGTGCATTCTCGGAAACGACTGCGGCATTGGTCACCCAGGCACTTTGGTAGACCAGCGCACTGTCATAAATACGCGCACCGCCGCCCAAGTAGGCTTGCTCACCAATCCAGGCCGGCCCGTTGAAAGCAAGAGAAGTACCTTCGGAACCGCTGTTCCGGCACCAGCGTCCCCCCTGTTGCCACTGCGTAATCGTCCCAATCGGAGTCGTGAATGTCTTGGCCGCATAAATATTATCTCCAACGCAGGCGCCTGGACTTCTCATCCCCAAATTCTGCACGGCCGCTTTACACCCGCCGGTTCCATCCGCGACCTGAGCAGAA
>USCC01000128.1 GCA_900553035.1 uncultured Rhodospirillaceae bacterium
CCCAGGAGGGTATTCAGGTGCTGAATTTTTACGACGATCCCGATTTCGGTTTCGGCGATTTCGGAGACATGGATCATCTGAATCAGAACGGAGCCATAAAACTGACGCAGAAAATAAAGGAGAGACTGCATGAACGTGTCATTTCTTGATCTGGCTAAAATCAACGGCCGTTTTCGCACGGAAACGGAAGCCCGTTTCAAAACGGTTTTAGAAAAAGGATGGTATCTTCAGGGTGACGAAAACGCTCTTTTCAGCCGTCATTTCGCCGAATTCTGCGGAACGAACTGCGCCTTGGGCGTCGCTAACGGGCTGGACGCGCTGAATCTGATCATCCGCGCTTACGGGTTCGGGTCGGGCGACGAAATCATCGTTCCGGCAAACACGTACATTGCCAGTATCCTCGCCATTTCGGAAAACGGATGCACGCCCGTCCCTGTCGAACCCGACCTGGGCACGTACAACATTGACCCGAACCGCGTTGAAGAAGCCATCACGCCGCAGACACGCGCCATTCTGGTTGTTCACCTGTACGGACAGGCTGTGCCAATGGACAAAATAACCGCTCTCGCCCGGCAGTACGGGCTGAAAATCATTGAGGACGCTGCGCAGGCACACGGAGCGAAATACAGGGGTCGGCGAACCGGGAATCTCGGCGACGCGGCCGGCTTTTCGTTTTATCCCGGCAAAAATCTGGGCGCCATGGGCGACGGCGGAGCGGTAACGACGAACGACAGTGCGCTTTTTGAAAAGATAAAAGCATTGGCCAACTACGGTTCCGACCGGAAATATCATCATATTTACAAAGGAGTCAATTCGCGTCTGGATGAACTGCAGGCCGCCGTACTGGACGTGAAGCTGCCTTATCTGGACGCCGACAATGCCCGACGCCGTGAGATTGCTTCGTGTTACCGGACGCACATTGTCAATCCGGCCGTTACCCTGCCGCAGACATATGACGAAGAGGCGCATGTCTGGCATGTGTTCGCCGTCCGGACGCCCGAGCGTACCCGGTTTCAGGCGTATCTGGCCGAAAAGGGTATTCAGACGATCATCCATTATCCGACGCCGCCTCACCGGCAGGGCGCCTACGCCGAATGGAACGAACGTTCCTTTCCGGTGACCGAAAAGATCCATCGCGAAATCATCAGTCTTCCGATTTCCCCCGTAATGACAGAAGATGAAGTCCGCTATGTCATTGAAAAGGTCAACGCTTATGTCTGAACGGATTTCTGTCCTGATTCCGGCGTATAATCATGAAAAATATATTCTTGAAACCGTCCGTTCCGTCATCTGTCAAACGTATGCCGAACTGGAACTGATCCTCATTGACGACGGGTCGGCAGACGGGACATGGAGCTGTCTGGCGGAAATTGAAGGCGAATGCCGGCGGCGCTTCGTGCGCACCGTTTTCAGAAGCCGGGAAAACCGGGGAACCTGCCGGACGCTCAATGAAATGCTTGATCTGGCACAGGGGAAATACATCTGTCCCTGCGCTTCGGACGATTGCCTGAAGCCGCACATGATTGAAACGCTGCATGCCTGTCTGTCCGAAGATGACGGCTGTGTCCTTGCGGTCGGAGACAACGATATCATTGACGGTGACGGGCGGCGCATCTTCTGGGGCACAAAACGGAACGCCGTTCCCGACGAACAGGCCGTTTTCAAAACGTTCGGTGACTTTCTGGGTCTGAACGACGCGCCCGAAGGCTTTGAATTCGGTTCTTACAAAAACCTTTTGAAGCGCAACCATCTGCCGAACGGCGCTTTGATCCGGAAAGAAAGCCTTTTGAAAGCCGGAAAATACAGGCCGGATATCCCTCTGGAGGATTGGTATATGAATCTTCAGCTGGCCAAACAGGGAAAAATGAAGTATGCCGGAGACATTCTTTACTCGTACCGCTGGCATGGCGGAAATACGGTTATTTCCGCCGCTTACCGCCGCCGGGAAAAAGAAACGTTCCGCCGTATCTATGACCATGAAAGGGAATACTGCCTCACCCACGGGTACGCTAAGGTGTGGAAGGCCTGCCGCCGAAAGCAGAGCCCGTTTTTTTCGGCTTTAAGTAAACTGAGGCATTTTTTACTGACGGTACGATTGAAAAAGGATGAAAAAACGATTCGACTGTTCGGGATTTATTTGTTAAAAAGGCATAAACGTTAAGAACATCACAGGAAGCTCATGTTTCATAAACTGGCCGAGCGTCTGAAAAACAGCCCCACACTTGCCAATTACCGCAAGATTTACCCCTATGTCAAACCATACTGGGGGCGCGCGCTGCTGGCGGTTCTGATCACGATTCCCATCGGGTCGTTTGATGCCCTTACCGCCTGGATTTTAAAGCCCTATATGGATGTCGTTCTGGTTGAAAAACAGGTGCATGCTGTTTCCCTGATGCCTCTGGTCATCGTTCTGGGTAGCGCGTTGCAAAGCCTGTGCAATTATGCCGCCGTATATCTGAATACCTGGGTCGGGCAGAGAATTACCAGTGACTTAAAACTGGCGCTTTACAAAAAGCTCCTGTATCAGGACACGCTGTATTTCGATCAGACGTCCTCCGGTGCGGTTCAGTTTGCCTTCAATACGGACGCCGACATGGCCTGCAGCGGCCTGCTGGCGAACGTCAAGCTGTTTGCAACCCGGATTTTTTCATCGATTTCCCTGATCTGTGTCCTGTTTTACAATTCGTGGCAGCTGACCATCGTGGCGCTGGTTTTCATGTTCGGCGCTCTGTTTCCCCTGACAAAGGTTCGGAAGAAAATCAAAGATCTGATGGCTCGGCAGGTTTCAACGGGCGGCCTGATTTCAACGCATTACATCGAAACGTACGGCGGCAATCGGGTCGTGACCTCCTATAACCTGCATGATTACCAGCTGAAGCGCTTCCATGAAAATCTGAAGGCCATTTTCAAAATCAGCATCAAAATGGTTCAGAAAACCGGCATGCTTTCCCCTCTGATTCACTTTATCGTGTCTCTGGGGATCGCGGGCGCCATCTGGCTGGGAAGCTACCTGATCGTCGAAGGCGAAATCTCCAGCGGCAACTTCGTTTCTTTCATCGCCGCCCTTCTGATGCTTTACACCCCGATCAAAAGCATCGGCAACAACTTCGCGGGCGTCCAGAATGCTCTGCTGGCCATGGAGCGCGTTTTCAACACCCTGGAATCCATTCCCTCCATCCGCAATGCGGATAATGCCGTTCCATTGCACGGTGTCCATAAAAGCATTGAATACCGGCATGTTAATTTTTCATATCAGAAGGACAAACCCGTCCTCAAAGACGTGTCCCTCACAATTCGCGTGGGCCAGAAAATTGCCTTTGTCGGTAATTCAGGGGGCGGAAAAACCACCTTTGTCAATCTTTTGCCCCGCTTTTACGATATTGACGGCGGCGAGATCCTGATTGACGGCACCCCGCTGAAACAGATTGATCTGCATTCACTGCGCGACAACATCGCTGTTGTTTTTCAGGATAATTTCCTGTTTTCGGGAACCATCCGCGAAAATATCCTGCTGGGCGTCACGAACTATACACCGGAACAGCTTGACCAGGCCGTCAGAAACGCCTGTCTGGATGAATTCATCGGGACGCTGGATCGTGGGCTGGATACGTTCATCGGCGAACGCGGCGTGTTGCTGTCCGGCGGCCAGAAACAACGTGTCGCCATTGCGCGTGCTTTTATGAAAAATGCTCCCGTTGTCATTCTGGACGAAGCGACTTCGGCTCTGGACAACAAATCCGAAGCCATTGTTCAGAAGGCCATCGACAACCTGATGCTGGATCGGACGGTTCTGGTCATTGCGCATCGTCTGTCCACGGTTCAGAATGCCGACCGCATCATCGTCATCAACCAGGGCGTAATTGTCGAAACGGGAACGCATGAAGAACTGCTGGCCCAGGACGGCGAATACGCGGCTCTGTATAAAATGCAGTTCAAAAATAAAAAAACAGCCGACGGCAGTTAGCCTTTTTTCCCGTTCCGGCGGCGGGCACGGATTTGTATCATCTCTGCGGCAATACTGACCGCGATTTCGGCGGGCGTTTCGGCTTCGATCGACAGGCCGACCGGCGTACGGATCCGGCGTATTTCATGCTCTGAGAAACCGTCGGCCGCCAGGCGGAGACAAAGCGCCTCATATTTCTCCGCGCTTCCGATGGCTCCGATATAGCACGCCGGCGTTTTCAACGCACGCCATTGAAGTTCATAATCGGCCTGATGCCCGCGCGTCATGATCAGGATATAATCGTTTTCCGTCACCGGCATTGAGGCCGCTGCGGCCGCATACTCCCCAAGAATGATCTGAGCAGCTCCCGGGAAAAGCCGGGGTGAGGCGAAATCCCTGCGGCTTTCAATGAGGACATAAGGAAAACCCAACCGTTCAAGCAAAGGAGCGAGCGCCTGCGCGACATGGCCGCCGCCGTAAAGGAAAACGGTTCCGGCCGGCCCGAAAGGTTCGACGTAAAAAGAGCCGCCGTCCGTGGTTTCCTCCCATACCGCCCTGTTTTGAAACAACGGACGGAGCGCCGGGTTTTTCGAAAGGCCTGAAAGCCCTTTTTCCGCGGTATAAACACCGGTTTCCCATGAAAAATCGGGACGCACCCGGACAACGAACCATCCGTTTTTGCCGCCTTCAGAAAAGACACATGAATTCCGGCAGAACGCTTCTGACGCCGGATCGCCCGCCGCCATGAAACGGAACAGAACCGTTATCCGCCCGCCCTCACCGCCGGGATTGACGGCATATTCCCGGAGCGCTCCTTTCCGGTTTTCCAAAAGGCTCACAGCCTCTTTTTCCGCTTCAAATTCGGCAATACCGCCGCCGATTGTCCCCGCAGTCTCGCCCCCTTCTGTCAGCAGTCGATGCACGCCGGGTTTGCGGGGGCAGGCTCCCTCCGTCCGGACAAGCGTCATCAGAACGGCGTTTGCGCCTCTTTCCAGCGTTTTCTTCAACAGCGGCAGAATATCTTTCATCCGGAAGGCCTCCTATGCCGGGAAACCGATTCAATATTTCTTTCCTCTTAGCGCATTTTATTCCCGGTCTCAATAAAAGAAGCTTTAAAACAAAGGAAAATCCCGGAAACGCCGCGAGAGCCGTCCCGCCCTACGGCCGGCCGCGGGCTCCTGATGGCCAGCCTGCCCACCTTTATTTTGCAGAATCTGTTCCAGAGCTTCTTCGTCACCGCCGAAAAACCCCATCTGGGCTTCGCGTTCACGGTCGCGGC
>USCC01000129.1 GCA_900553035.1 uncultured Rhodospirillaceae bacterium
GGATGCTGTCTTCGGTCAATTCAAACGGCAGACCGGGCATCTGAAAATGTGCCAGCCCCGTACGCCGAGCCGCATTCGCCCAGTCTTTGGCGCTGTCGCCGCTTTTGTCCTTCAGCGTTGCCGACGTGACCAGCACGCCGTGCGCCGTATTGCTCAGCACATGGGCAAACGGAAAGGTCGGATCGACCCAGTGACGGTGATAACCGACATCAACATCAATTCCGTCCGTGCGCGAAATTTCCAGCCAGTCCACAAAATCCGCCGGCGTTTTCGTTTCCAGCTGTTCCAGCATGATCCGCCAGACGGACAAAGGCTCGACAATGACTTTGCGCAAAGAGCGCAGTACCGAAAAACACCTCTGTTTATCGGCGGTTTCCATATTGGCGGCTTCTTTGTCCAGGTGCCTGTCGATCAGAGCCGCCAGAGCACCGGCTTTGGCTTCCAGAAGTTTGACATCTCCATACAGGCGGACGGCGGCGGCTTTCAGGTCATCATCAACAGGGCGGGGCGTGCATTCCAGAGAATGAAAAGCATCGGATTTTTCACTGCGTGCCAGAACCTGCCGGTAGAGCTGCATCAGGAACTGTTCAAAAACCCCCTGCGGCGTATGGTTTTTCAGGCGTGACAGAACGCCGGAACGCGGCAGGAAGCGCGCGGCGTCGGCCACTTCTTCAATCAAAGCCGCAATGTCCGGATTCAAAAGGGTGAGGTCTTCAATGCGCCGTTTCAGCCCCCGAGTTCGGCTGCCGGAGCGGGCGTCCTCGGCCCCCAGAAGCCAGCGCCGCATTTCGACGCCTTCCATCCCGCTGATTTCGGCCGAAAAAATGGTGTCCGCGGCGTTGAAAAGCTGGTGGCCTTCGTCGAAAACATATCGGACGGGCAGTACGGTGTCTTCGGTACATCCGGCCAGCTGAGTCATGACAAGCGCATGATTGGCGACAACGATTTTTGCATGCCGCGAACGGCGCATGATTTTTTCAATGAAACATTTTCTGAAATGGGGGCATTGCCCGTAAACGCATTCACCGCGCCGGTCGGCCAGAGCCGCGACACCACGTTGTCCCAGAAGATCGGTCAGCCATCCGGGAAAATCGCCGCCGTTCAGGTCGCCGTCCCCTGTCCGCGAAATCCAGCGCGCCGTCAATCCAAGCGGAACCGCCAGCGCCGGGTTCGCCGAAATACGGCCGACGGCTTCGGCATAGTTCAACAGGCAGAGGTAATTTTCGCGTCCCTTGCGGATGACGACCGATCGGCGCTTGATTTGCGGGTCAGGGTACAGGCGCGTCAGTTCGTTATCCAGCTGTTTCTGCAGGTTGCGGGTATATGTGCTGATCCAGACGGAACCGGCATTTTTATCGCACCAGACACTGGCCGGGGAAACGTAACCGAGCGTTTTTCCGACGCCTGTTCCGGCTTCGGCCAGAACGGCCACGGGAATGCCGGCATCCTTGCGCGGGTTAAAAGCTTTGGCCGCCGTTCGGGTATAAGCAACCTGTTCCTGCCGGTTCTCGGGGGCTTCGGGAGCCGAAGCCATTCCTCCGGGCGTGCGGGAAAGCAACTGTGACAGGCGGTCAACCGCCTCGCTGTCCAAAACGGGCTGTGACCCGGCGGGTTCTTCCGGAGCGCCTTCCGTCCATTCCGGGAGCCTTTCCCAGACGGCAAACCCGGTCAGGCCGCTCAGCCCCATCGCATCGGGGTCAGCGCCCAGAGCCGTCAGCACATCATATCCCCAGATCCATCCGCCGGATTGTGTCATGGCGGCGGCAAGGGGCAGGGCAGCCTGCCGTTCTTCTGCGGAAAAGGCCGCCGTCTGTTTCAAAAGCACGTGTGTGATGCGGAACAGAGTCTGTGCTTCCTCATACGCATTAACCGGACGGGGAAGACCTAAGAACGAGGCGATTTCCCGGGTTGTCGGGATACAGGGAACGGCGGGTCGGACGAACGCAAACAATTCAAGGACATCCAGAGTCGTTTTCGGCATCCGGTTTCCAAGCCGTGCTTTCAGAAGGGCGCGGTTGCAGATCAGAACGGGTGTTTCGGCTGTTTTCATGAAAATATCGCGCGCCAAAACCGTCTCAAAGGCTCTTCCGTCCTGAGACACCAGCACAAAATTCCGCAATCCCGCCGCCAGGGCAGCCGGCCGTTCGTTCGTCACCGTACAAATCCCGCTTTCATAAAATGATTTTATTCATTATAAGTATGTTATTCCTTTCCCCAAAGGGAATTTTAGAAATAAAATAAAGAGAGTGAAAAATGACCGAATTGAAAGACGCGGCGCGGACGGCGGAAGCCTGGCCCTTCCAGGAAGCAAGGACCTTGTTTAACGAAAAGCTGGGCGGTAAAGTTCCCGAAAAGGGCTATGTCCTGTTTGAAACGGGATACGGGCCGTCCGGTCTGCCGCATATCGGCACATTCGGCGAAGTCGTCCGGACGACAATGGTTCGCAATGCCTTTAAAACGCTTTATCCCGATATTCCGACGAAACTTTTCTGTATCTCCGACGATATGGACGGCCTGCGCAAGGTTCCCGACAATATCCCGAACAAAGACATGGTCGCGGGGTATCTCGGCAAACCTCTGACCCGGATTCCCGATCCGTTCGGCTGTCACGCCAGCTTTGGCGAACACAACAACAACCGGCTGAAAGAATTCTTGGATTCTTTCGGGTTCGATTATGAATTCAAAAGCGCGACGGAGTGCTACACGTCGGGTCTGTATGACAAGGCGCTTCTGGCCGTTCTGCAGAATTATGAAAAGGTCATCAACGTAATCCTGCCGACGCTGGGCGACGAACGCCGCGCGACGTACAGCCCCTTCCTGCCGATCAGTCCCAAAACCGGCAACGTTCTGCAGGTTCCCCTTCTGGAAATCAACAAGGAAAAGGGAACGGTGACTTTCAGGGACGAAGACGGCGAACGGACCGAAGTCCCCGTCACGGGCGGACGGTGCAAACTGCAGTGGAAGGCCGACTGGGCCATGCGGTGGTATGCTTTGGGCGTTGATTATGAAATGTCGGGCAAGGATCTGATGGAATCCGTACGCCTGTCGAGCAAAATCTGCCGCATTCTGGGGGGGACGCCGCCGCTGAACCTGACATACGAGCTGTTCCTGGACGAGAAGGGCGAGAAAATTTCCAAATCCAAGGGGAACGGTCTGGCCGTTGAGGAATGGCTGAAATACGCGCCGCAGGAATCACTGTCGCTTTTCATGTTCCAGAAACCGCGGACGGCGAAGCGCCTTCATTTTGACGTTATCCCCCGGGCGGTGGATGAATACCTGAATTTTATTTCCGCGTATGCCGGACAGGAAGGCAAGGACAGTCTGAACAACCCGGCATGGCATATCCACGCAGGCCATCCGCCGAAACCGGAAACGGGGCTGTCATTCAACATTCTTTTGAATCTGGTCAGCGTCTGCCATTCGGACGATCCGTCTGTTCTGTGGCATTACATTTCCGCATATGCACCGGGAGCGGCGCCGGAAACGTGTCCTTATCTGAATAATCTGATTCCGTACGCCGCGGCGTATTATCATGATTTTGTCCTACCGACACAGAAATACCGGAAGCCGTCGGAAAATGAGATTGCGGCTTTGAACGACCTGAAATCCGTTCTGGAAGCAATGCCCGAAGGCGCCTCTGCCGAAGAAATCCAGACGGCGGTTTATGAAGTCGGAAAACGTCACGATTTTGCCGATTTGAAATCGTGGTTTTCGGCAATGTATGAGACGCTTCTGGGGCAAAGCACGGGGCCGCGTATGGGATCCTTTATTGCCCTTTACGGAATTGGCGAATCGATTGCCCTGATTGACAAAGCCGTCAAAGGCGAACTGGCCTCCTGAGAATACAAACAGCAAAAAGCCCCCCTGTGTGAGGGGGGCTTTTTTTTATGAGGCAAGAGCTAACATCCGCTTGAGAAGATGGAAGGCGGCGTTTTCAATTTTTCCGCCTTGGGGATAACTTTCCGTGAAGTCGCCTTCCGGCATGTTCCCCCCACTTTCAGACGCGCACCGCTTTCCGCATAAATCGGACAGCTCGAATCCGCACACCAATAACCCCGGTCAAAAAGATGACCGCCGAGAATCGCGCCCGTGGATGTGATACTCCCCGATTCAGCATTCAAAAGAATGCGCCCGATATTCGTCGTTGATGTAATCGTACTCTTGATGTTGATTGTACCGCCGACAAAATAAAGCAGTGAGTCGTAAGAAGAGTCCCCTGATTTTGTCAGCCCGGTCACTGTCACCGGAGCCGTCACCGTCAGAGAGTTCACACTTGACGAATACGTTTCATGCATATCAATCGCCGTACATGTATTGTTATCCTTGCGGACACATTCGATCGTCGTTGATCCGTTGATCGTAATGTCTCCGGCCGTGGACATAAACCCTGTATACGTCGTTTTGATATAATTGTTGCTCGCATTCAGAGTAACCTTCGTATTGCCGATGGCAATATACCCGATGGTCGAGCTGAACGGCTCCATGAATTTAATGGGACCATTCGCGGTGAACACAGCCTTGTTGTCAATATCAATGCCGATAAAGCCGTCTTTGACATGCGACGTAAGAGAACCCGACGAGCCGATCGTCATCTTGGCTTCGGATCCCATCGCAATGCCATAGGTCGCTTTGCCTTTCAAAGTCAGGGGCCCGTTGATGTTCAGAGTCCCCTTGGCATCCTGTCCGACCATCTGGCTGGACGTGTCGTTTGACGTCAGAGTATTCGTCCCTTCCATGTTAAGCGTGGTTCCCGCGTGGACGAGATTCTTGACCTTGTTCGCAGTGATACTGATGTTCTTCAACTGTCCCGAACCCTTGATGACGGATATTTTGTCGTTCGAGTCGGTATAAGAGAAGTTCATGTTCGCCACTTCGCCGCCGGCCACGGTAATCGCGACCTGTCCCCCGCCTTTGACGGTCAGCGTCGGCGTCGCAGCGCTCTTGCATCCCTCAACATAAGCAAAGTACTGAGGCCCGACCAGCTTCTTGGTCCCAATATCAATGCTGGTATTACTGCCAAGCGTGGTTGTAAAGCTCTCGGTCACGGCGATGGTGTCTTTACCGGACGCCAGAGCCGTTGTCAGCT
>USCC01000130.1 GCA_900553035.1 uncultured Rhodospirillaceae bacterium
GAATTGCAGAGTGATTTATGACAAAACAGTTTGATTTATCTTCGGTCGTATTGACATATCCCGATTTCCCCCAGAAAGGTGTGAATTTTTATGATATCACGACCCTGTTCCGCGACCCGGAGGTTTTCTCCCTGACGATTGCCAAAATGGCCCGGCTGGCCGACGCTTTCCGTCCGGATCGTCTGTTCGCGATTGATTCCAAAGGATTCCTTTTCGCCGCCCCGATCGCTGCGCATTTGGGCATTGGGCTGTCGCTGATTCGGAAAGCCTGCAAGCTGCCCGGCGAGACGATGCGTCATTCATACGCCCTGGAATACGGCACAGATGAAATCGAATGCCGTAGAGGGGATTTTGACGAAAGCGAGCGTCTGGTCGTTTTAGACGATGTTCTGGCCACGGGCGGCACGATGGAAGCCGGCGTCACGCTTTTGCGGAAGATGGGCGGAAACGTTGTCGGCGCGGTTGCGGCGCTTGAAATCGGGGATTTGCATGGCCGCGAAAAGCTCGCCGTTCCTTTTTCCGCCATGTTGTATTACGAACATTAAGCCCCGTCGGCTCTTTTGGCTCGGCACGTGTTGATCAGGCTTTCCGCAAAGGAAGAGGGCGTCTGTTTCCCCGCAAGGTGTTCCCAGATCGTCCGGACGGAAAGTCCTGTTTTCCGGGAAAGGGTGCGGCTGTATTCGCCCTTTTCATCACCGGCGAAGGATTCCCGCTGGATCAGCATATAATTCGCAATGGCGTATTTCCGGATGGATGTTTCGGCGTCATATCCCGGTGCGACGCGCGCTCCCGGAGTCTTTTTCCTTAAGGTGACATACAGGGCGTCCTGATTATAAGCCCAGAACCCGCCGTTCCACAGATCGGTCAATGCCCCGGCCGACAGGTTGCTGACATTTGACGACGTCATGACGTTGACGCTGGATTTCAGGCGCACCGAAGCGTCTTTATATCCCTGCGCTTTCAGTGTGACAACATGGTCCGAAAACTTCTTGTCCATTTCGATTGAACAGGGGGATCGGCATTTCAGGACATTTCCAACATAAACGTCGGCGCCTTCAACATTTGAGTTGACGACGATATTCTGAGAGGTTCCGGAAAGAAATCCGCCGCAGCCGGATAAAAGGCAAAGCGCCGAAAACACGAAGTATTTATAGGACATGGTCCTTTTCCCGCTAAAAATAAAAGGGCCTGTTATCTTTATAACAAGCCCCTTTATTTTACAACAAGGAGAATTAAAAAAATCTAAACAAGAAGGTCAATGATTTTTCCGCGTTCCCCGTTCCCCGCGGGCAGAGAAGCCGTTGCTTCGGCCAGCAGGTTGACGATCGCCTGTTCCTGCTTCATGGCCTGTTTCGTCGCAGCCATAGCCAATGATGACTGAATCGACTGATACTGCATGGAAACAATTTGTGCGGCAGTGTCTGAAACGTTCACGTGAAACCTCATTTATTCCGTCTTATTTCTAACAGGATAACATATCGGGCCCCAAGGTCTAGTAAAAAAAACGTTAACGGCCGAAGGAAAAGGTCAACTCCTTGAAATAAAAGATAAATAAAAAGCGGCTTCCGAAAGGCCGAAAGCCGCTTTCAGGAAGACACTTTTTCAGGGCAGAGCGCCGTGGCAGTGCTTGTATTTTTTCCCTGATCCGCACGGACACAGGGCGTTACGCGAAACTTTTCCCCACGTGGAAGGATCGTTCGGATCAACAGTTTCCGCTTTGTTATAGCGGAACGGGCTGCGCGCCAGAGGTTCTTCCTGTTCCGCCGCCGGTGCCGCGTTTCCGAAAGCGTCGTCCGGAGTGTCATGGCGTTCAATGATTTTCTGTTCCTGGCGGCGCTGGGCAGCAAGGCTCTGTGCGGTTTCGGGCGCGAGTTCAACGTGCATCAGCAGGCGCGTCACCTGTTCCCGCATATTGCCGAGCATATCACGGAACAGAAGGAAAGCTTCGCGTTTGTATTCGTTCAGCGGGTCTTTCTGGCCGTAAGCACGCAGGAGAATCGTATGACGCATGTATTCCAGAACCTGCAGGTGTTCTTTCCAGACCTGATCCAGAATCTGAAGTGTCAGATTCTTTTCAATCATGTTAATGAGGCTGTCGCCGAAATCAGCGCGCTTCTGAGCCATTTTTTCATTCGCGGCCTTCAGAATCCGATCGGTCAGCTCTTCCGAGCCGATGCCTTCCTCCTGAATCCAGGAATGCAGCGGAAGCCTTAAGGCAAAAATGCGCATGACCTCTTCATCCAGGGAATCAATATCCCAATCATCAGAAGTGACTTCGTCGGGGGCGTATGTTTCCGTCAGCGCGGCGGCGATTTCCGCGCGCATGTCATCAACCGTATCGGTTACCGTTTCCGCCTGCATCAGTTCTTTGCGCTGTTCATAGATGACTTTGCGCTGATCATTCATGACGTTGTCGTATTTCAGCAGGTTTTTACGAATGTCAAAGTTGCGCGCTTCGACTTTGGACTGCGATTTTTCAAGCGTCTTGGTGATCCAGGGGCTGGTAATCACATCGTCGTCCGACATGCCGCCCAGCGGTTTCAGGATTTTTTCAATCCGGTCGGCCCCGAAAATACGCAGGAGGTCGTCCTGCAGGGACAGGAAGAATTTGGAAGCACCCGGGTCACCCTGGCGTCCGGAACGGCCGCGCAGCTGATTATCAATACGCCGGCTTTCGTGGCGTTCTGTCCCGATGACGTACAGTCCGCCGGCTTCCATGGCGATTTTTTTGCCTTCTTCAATCTGATTTTTGATGTCTTCAATGCGCTTTTCGCGTTCGGCTTCATCCGTAACGTCTGACAGCTCCTGCGCAATCCGCATGTCCAGATTGCCGCCCAGCTGGATGTCCGTACCGCGTCCGGCCATGTTGGTCGCAATCGTGATGGCGTCCGGCATACCCGCCTGGGCAACAATATAGGCTTCGTGTTCATGATGGCGGGCGTTCAGGACGTTGAATTTCAGCTTTGTTTCACGGCGTAGAAGATCCGCCAACTTTTCGGATTTTTCAATGGATGTCGTGCCTACCAGAACAGGCTGGTGCCGATCGGCGCATTCCTGAATCAGCTTGATGATGGCTTTGTATTTCTGCGCTTCGGTCCAGTAGATTTCGTCCTGATGATCCTTGCGGATGCAGGGGCGATTCGTGGGGATATCAATCACATCCAATCCGTAAATCTCTCCGAATTCCTGAGATTCCGTCATGGCTGTACCGGTCATGCCGGCCAGTTTCGGGTACAGGCGGAAATAATTCTGGAATGTGATGGAAGCCAGCGTCTGGTTTTCCGGTTCGATCTTGACATGTTCCTTGGCTTCCAGAGCCTGATGCAGGCCGTCGGAATAGCGGCGCCCTTCCATCATGCGGCCCGTGAATTCGTCAATGATGATGACCTGGCCGTTTTTGACGATGTAGTCGACGTCCTTCTGGAACATTTTGTGGGCGCGCAGAGCCTGATCCACGTAATGGATGACCGGAGCGTTGACGGCATCGTACATGGCTCCGGTAATCAGGTCTTCCCGGCTCAGCAGTTCTTCCATGTATTCTGTGCCGCTTTCGGTCAGGGAAATGGTGCGCTGCTTTTCGTCTTTTTCATAATGTTCCGGCTTCAGCAGAGGAATCAGCTTGTCAATCTGGACGTATTTTTCCGATGAATCCTCGGCCTGTCCGGAAATAATCAGCGGGGTGCGGGCTTCGTCGATCAGGATGGAGTCCACTTCGTCGACGATGGCGAAATTAAAGGGTCGCTGAACCATGTCCTCAATGGCAAATTTCATGTTGTCACGCAGATAATCGAAGCCGAATTCGTTGTTCGTTCCGTACGTGATGTCGCAGGCATAGGCCGCGCGGCGTTCGTCGTCATCCAGCCCATGCAGGATGGAACCGACGCTCATGCCCAGAAAACGGTAAATCTGTCCCATCCATTCCGAGTCACGCCGGGCGAGGTAATCGTTGACCGTCACGACGTGCACACCTTTTTCCGTCAGGGCGTTCAGATAGACGGCCAGGGTCGCCACCAGGGTTTTGCCTTCACCCGTACGCATTTCGGCAATCTGTCCGCGGTGAAGGACGATGCCGCCGATAAGCTGAACATCGAAATGGCGCTGTCCGATCGTACGTTTGGCCGCTTCGCGGACTGTCGCAAAGGCATCCGGCAGAATGTCGTCCAGCGTTTCGCCGTCGGCCAGCCGCTGTTTCAGAATGCGGGTTCGATCCCTCAGTTCTTCGTCGGAGAGCGGGACGAGTTCCGGTTCCAGAGCATTTATCCGGGCGACGGTCTTCTGCAGCCCTTTCACATAGCGTTCGTTCGCGGTCCCAAAAACTTTCCGAAAAATTCCGCCGATCATAATCATCCTCGCCTGTTTGAAACATTTTAAATCAAACGAAGTTAAGCCTAACGGGTGACGCCTGTCAATCGTTCAGTTGAATATATGTTTCCCGGAAAATCCGCAGGAACGGAAGGGGCATCCGTATTTTACCGCTTTACGCACCGCCCAAAAGGCGCGTATGATAACGCCGGTTCATTTATTTCTTTTGGAAAGGCAGGAAACGATGTCGAAACATTTATTGAAAACGGCGGCTTTCGGGGCTGTTCTGTGTCTGTGTTCTCCGGCTTTCGCAGCCCAGGGCGCGGCCAGAAAGACACCCCCTGACAGCATGGTCATTGCCGAGGTCAACGGTACCAAAATCACGCTTGGAGACATCCGTGCGATTCAGAATTCCGAACCGCGGACAGCGATGGTTCCTGTGCAGGCGATCCTGCCGCCCCTGCGTGAAAATCTCATCCTTCTGACGCTGTTGTCCGACGAGGCCAGAAAGGAAAAAGTCAACGAACTTCCCGATGTCCGCCGTATGATCAAAACTGCGGAAAAGCAGATTTTGGCCAACGCCTATCTCAAACGCCGCATCACCGGGGCAAGAACCAAGGATAAGCTTCAGAAAATGTACGAACGCTTTAAAAAGGAAAATCCCCCGCAGGAGGGTATGTCCGCTTCTCACATCCTGGTAAAAACCCGAGCCGAGGCCGAGGAGCTGATTAAACAGCTTCAGAATGGTGCCGGCTTTGCATCAATGTGGATTTCTCGGACA
>USCC01000131.1 GCA_900553035.1 uncultured Rhodospirillaceae bacterium
ATCCGATCGGCCATCTGGCGGAACAGGTTGAAGAAGAGACGGAAATTGCTTCGGCGACCGTTTACGACGAACGCGGCAAGCCCGTTGAGGTCATGTTTAAAACCGTGACGACGGAAACAGCCGCCGTCCCGCCGGCCGCACCTGAAAAGCCTGCATCCGAAAAGCCCGCCCCCGTGAAGGTCAAAGCGGCGCCGGCGCCTGTCCCCGCAGCGGTTCCGGCGGAAGAACCCGCCTTTTCGGTTCAGTTGCTTTCAACCCGAAGCGCTGAAACAGCCGAACAGGAATGGAAACGGCTGTCCCGGAAGCATAAGGAGCTGATGGACGGTCTGCCGCATCAGGTGTCTCGGGTTTCCGTCGAAAAAGGTGTTTTTTTCCGCCTGCGCGTCGGTCATTTCAAAACCCGCGATGAAGCAAAGAAGCTGTGCGATCAGTTCAAGGCTAAAAAACAGGAGTGTCTCGTTGTCAAATAATATTTCTTCAGCGGTCATTTTCGGCTGCTCCGGTAGGGTTCTGAGCGATGCTGAAAGGGAATTTTTCGCCCGCGTCCGTCCTCTGGGCTTTATTTTGTTCGCCCGCAATATTGATACGCCGGAACAGGTGGCCGCTCTTGTCCGTTCTTTGCGTGAATGCGTCGAACAACCCGGCGCGCCGGTTCTGATTGATCAGGAAGGCGGCCGTGTCCAGCGTCTGAAACCGCCGCATTGGGAAAGCCGCCCCGCCGGGAAGGTGTTCGGTGATATGTATGAAACGGACCCGGAAAAGGCTCTGGACGCCGCGCATGTGAACGCGCGTTTCATTGGGAGGGATCTGAAAGATCTGGGAATTGACGTTGACTGCCTTCCTTTGCTGGACGTGCCGATTGACGGAGCGCACGACGTCATCGGCGACAGAGCGTTTTCAAAGGATCCCCGTGCGGTCGCGGATTTGGGTATCGCGGTGTGTGAAGGGCTTCTGGCCGAAGGCGTTATGCCGGTTGTCAAACATCTTCCGGGGCACGGAAGAGCCTTTGCGGACAGCCATTTGAGCCTGCCGATGGTCAGCACGGCGCGGGTTGATCTGGAACGGCGTGATTTTGAACCGTTCCGGCAGCTGGCCTCCGCGCCGTGGGGCATGACGGCTCATCTGTTGTACACGGCCATTGATGCGGAAAAACCGGCGTCCCTGTCGAAACGGGTTATCGGCGATATTATCCGCGGTTATATCGGTTTCCGCGGTTTCCTGCTGTGTGATGATCTGTCGATGAAGGCGCTGAAGGGATCGTTCGAGGAACGTACGGCGCAGGCTCTGGAGGCCGGATGTGATGCCGTTCTGCACTGCAACGGCGACCGGGCGGAGATGGAAGCTGTGGCGGCGGGAGTGCGTCCTTTAAGCGATACGGCTCTGGAACGTCTGGCTCGTGCGGAGAATATGCGTTCCAAGGCGGTTCGGAATGCGCCTGAAATGGATTATGCCCGGGCCCGGAAGGATCTGGACGGACTGCTGGCGGGCGTGTGATGGAAGAAGCGGGCGTCTGGGACGGATTGTATGAGATCTCGACATGGATTATTCCCGTTTTCGCGGGCATTATCCTGCATGAAATCGCGCACGGATACGCGGCTTTGTATTTCGGGGATCGGACGGCGTACAAGGCCGGGCGTCTGAGCCTGAATCCGTTGCGCCATGTCGATCCGTTCGGGACGGTTATTTTTCCGCTTCTTCTGGTGCTGAGCCGTTCGCCTTTCCTGTTCGGATGGGCCAGGCCTGTGCCTGTTCATTTCGGAGCGCTGGACAATCCGAAAAGGGATATGGTCTGGGTGGCTCTGGCCGGGCCGGCCGTCAATTTCATCCTGGCTCTTTCGGCACTGGGAGTTCTGGCGCTGTGCAAGGCGTTCGGGTATGTCCCGTCCTTTTGGATGCAGATGACGCTGGTCAATACGGTGCTGTTCAATTTTTCGATCATGGTGTTCAACCTGATCCCCGTCCTGCCGATGGACGGAGGTCGGATTCTGACGGGGCTTCTGCCCGTGAAATGGGCGGTCGCCTTTTCAAAAACGGAAAAATACGGTTTTATGGTTTTGGTTTCCGTGTTGATTCTTCTGCCTCTTCTGGGGGATTATTTCGGACAGAACTGGAATTTTGTCGTTCATTTTTTGGGGCTGGCTGTCCAGGGGCTGGTTCATTTCTTCGCCCGCGCGGCGGGGATTATCGGATAGGAGGAAAGTCATGGGTATCGGTTTTTGGCAGCTGGTTGTTGTTCTGCTGATCGTTCTTCTGCTGTTCGGACGGGGGAAGCTTCCCGCTCTGGCCGAAGATCTGGGAAAAAGTATTCGTTCCTTTAAAAAGGGAATGGAGGAAAACGAGGTTTCCGAAAAGGACGCTGCGGAGAAAAACTCCGGAGAGGAAAAAAAGGATTAATCCGTGTTCGGAATCAGCGGTACGGAATTTATTGTCATCTTTGTTGTAGCGCTTCTGGTCGTGGGACCGAAACAGCTGCCCGATGTCATGCGTTTCTGCGGCCGGGTCTACCGTCATCTGAACCGGGCATGGCGGCGTTACCGCGACATTGTTGATGACGCTCTGTATGATGCCGACCGTCTGGCGGAGAAAGCCGAAAGAGCGCTTTATCTGGAAAACGGAAAGGCAGACGGGGATAAACGCACGCCGCCGCGGGTTGAAGAGACGTTTGTTTCGCCGTACGGCCCTGATGCGCCGGAAGCCCTGAGGCGGAATGACATGCCGGAAACGCCGGCGGAAGAAAGTTCCGCCGCTTTGAAAGAGAACCGTCCTCCCGTTCCGCCGGAAGGAGGGTCAAGATGATGCCGGATTTCCGCAATGCCTCCGGAACACCGGAAGAGGACGCCGGAGAAAAGACAATGACGTGGGTCGGGCATCTGGCCGAGTTGCGCCGCCGCCTGCTGTCAACCTTTGTGTTCTTTGTTCTGGCCTTTGCTGTTCTTTATCCTTTCGCAGATCGGATTCTTGACGCACTTCTGATGCCGCTGGCGCGGGCAATGAACGAGACCGGCGGGTCTCAGCCTGTTATCTTTACGGGGTTGGCCGAAGGGTTCATTTCGCATCTGAAGCTTGCGGGGTTCGGTGCGGCTCTTCTGACTTTTCCGTTTTTTGCGGCGCAGGTCTGGCTTTATGTTTCTCCGGGTCTGTATGCGGACGAGCGGGCTTTTCTGCGGCCGTTTTTCTGGATTGCACCGGTGTTGTTTCTGGCCGGGGGGCTGTTTGTTTTTTTTGTGATGATGCCCCTGGCTTTCCGTTTTCTGCTGGGGTTTCAGCAGCTTTCGTCCTCGGCGGTTCATCTGCCGGTCGTTCTGGAAGCCCGTCTGGCCGAGTACCTGTCTTTTCTGACGACGCTTATTCTGGCGTTCGGCGTGTGTTTTCAGCTTCCGGTCGTTCTGGTGGTGCTGGCGCGGCTGGGGTTGCTGACCGCGGATACACTGGTCGCCGCGCGGCGTTATGCCGTTGTTTTGATCTTTGTACTGGCTGCGGTGGTGACGCCTCCGGACATTATCAGTCAGTTCGGTCTGGCACTGCCTCTGCTGATTTTGTATGAAGCGGCAATTTGGTGCATTCGACGGGTTGAAAAGAAAGAAAACTAGGTCTATAAAAGAAGAAATTTTGTTTTTAGGAGTCACCATGTACGACATTAAATGGATCAGAGAAAATCCCGATTTGTTCGATAAAGGTCTGGAACGCAAAGGGCTTCCGGCGCGTTCGGCGGAAATTCTTGAACTGGATCGGAAATACCGCGCCTGCCAGACGGATTTGCAGGACATGCAGTCGCGCCGGAACGACCTGTCGCGCCAGATTGCCGAAATGAAAAAATCCGGCGGCGACGCGGAAGTTCTGATGCACGAAGTCGGTGCTTTGAAGCGCGGCATGGCGGATACGGAAGAAGATGTCCGCGCTTTGTGCGAACAGATTGACACGGTTCTGAGCTCTCTTCCGAACCGTCCGGCGGATGACGTGCCCGATGGCCCGGATGAAGCTTCGAATGTCGAAATCCGCCGTTGGGGTGAACCGCGTGTGTTTGACTTCAAGCCTTTGGAGCATGATGAACTGGGTCTGCGTCTGGGGATGATTGATTTTGAACAGGCGGCACGTGTTTCCGGGGCGCGCTTTACGTATCTGAAGGCCGACATCGCCCGTATGGAACGCGCTCTGGGGCAGTACATGCTGGATATGCATACGCAGGAACACGGTTATACGGAATACGAAGTGCCGCTTCTGGTGAACAGCGAAGCGGTTTACGGCACGGCTCAGCTGCCGAAGTTCGGTGAAGATCTTTTCCGGACGGAAAACGGCTACTGGCTGATTCCGACGGCCGAAGTCAGCCTGACCAACATGGTTGCGGGCAAAATCCTTGACGAAGATTCGCTTCCTCTGCGTCTGACCGCGCTGACACCGTGTTTCCGTTCCGAAGCCGGAGCCGCCGGAAAGGATACGCGCGGCATGATCCGTCAGCACCAGTTCTACAAAGTCGAAATGGTCAGCATTACGACGCCGGAAAAGTCCTGGGAAGAACATGAACGGATGACGAATTGCGCCGAAAACATTCTGAAAGGATTGAACCTGCCGTACCGTGTGGTCTGTCTGTCGGCCGGGGACATGGGATTCAGTTCGCGGAAGACTCACGACCTGGAGGTCTGGATGCCGGGGCAGAATAAATACCGCGAAATTTCGAGCGTTTCAAACTGTTGGGATTTCCAGGCGCGCCGAATGGATGCCCGGTGCAAGAACAAAGCGCAGAAGGGAACCCGTTTCGTCCATACCCTGAATGGTTCCGGG
>USCC01000132.1 GCA_900553035.1 uncultured Rhodospirillaceae bacterium
GGCAGATGTATCCGCCGCTGCAGTCGGTATTTTTCACGCAGTCGTATTTTTCTTTATCGGTGCCGCCGCCGCCGATTTCCTTGCCGCCGGGGTTATTGTCGTTACCCGCCATACGGCCCAGTTTGACAGATTTCGCGACAGTGAACGCCGCGGAATCATTTAAGGTTTGCAGTTTCATAACGGGGATTTCCGCCGCAAGACAGAGTGTGGGGAAAATCCAAAGACCCGCCAATAAACATAAAGTTTTTTTCATTGAAAGCCTCCTGCTATCTTTTTTTATCCTTTTCAGGTTACAACAAAATTATGTCAAAAATATGGCAGGATTGAGGCAAAAGTATGAATTCTGTCACAAATAAGGAAAGAGTGGCAGAATTCGGTTCTTATAAAGATGAAGAGGGGCAGGAAAGAGAGGAGACGGTGAAGTTTTTCCGAATCGGCGTCAGCAGAAACGGCGTCCGTCACAACATAACAGCACAGATGTTCCGCCGACAGGGCTGTCCGCATCAACGCCTTTTTGACGCAGCTGTTCAAAACCCGGCGGAATGATACGGGGCAGGGCGGTTCGGAGGATACCGGTGCCCCGCCGCGGTTCAGGCTTTCGGCTTAAGCTTTTTCAGACCTTTTGATTTTGACGATTTTCTTTGTTTCCGTGTCGTCACTTCGGTCACGTATTCGCGCACAGCCAGGCTGATATCCTTGAGGTGATTGTCAAAGTTATGATCGGCGTGCGGAAACATTTTATAATGAATATGGATGTTGCGCTGACCCGACAGCTTTTCAGCCAGAGCACCGACCGAGGCTTCGGGAACCAGATGGTCTTCACCGCCCTGCAGAATCAGTCCCGAAGCCGGGCACGGAGCCAGAAAGGAGAAGTCCTTTGAATTGGCCGGCGGCGCAACAGAGATAAAGCCCGAGATTTCGGGGCGGCGCATCAGAAGCTGCATCCCGATCCAGGCTCCGAAAGAATAGCCGGCAATCCAACAGGTCTTTGCGTCCCTGTTGACAGCCTGAATCCAGTCCAGGGCTGCGGCCGCGTCGCCGAGTTCGCCCTGTCCGCCGTCATATGTTCCCTGGGAACGTCCAACCCCGCGGAAATTGAAGCGCAGAACGGCAAAACCCAGAAGGTTGAACGTCTGGAACAGCGTGTAGACGACTTTGTTATTCATCGTGCCGCCCATTTGCGGATGCGGGTGGAGAATTAAAGCCAACGGCGACGTTTCGTCCTTTCCGGCCTGGTACCGGCCTTCAAGTCGTCCTTCGGGACCGTTAAAAATCACTTCGGGCATATTGAAACCTTGCAGAGCGTGAGTTATAAGCAATTACGGATAAACATAGTAACGAAACGAAGGCCTTATGTTCAAGCATATCAAAAAAGATTTATTCAGCCGTTTGTCGGAAGACATCGATTCCGTTGTGGAACGCGATCCGGCCGCACGTTCAAAATTTGAGGTTTTCCTTTGTTATCCGGGGGTTCATGCTCTTATCCTTTATCGTTTCGCCCATTTTTTATGGCAGAAAAATTTTTTTACGACGGCGCGTGTCATTTCTTCGTTTGCCCGCTTTTTGACCGGGGTTGACATTCATCCGGCGGCGCGAATCGGGCGACGGCTTTTCATTGACCACGCAACAGGGCTGGTCATCGGAGAGACGGCTGAAATCGGAGATGACGTGACTTTGTATCACGGCGTTACACTCGGCGGAACCTCCTCGCAGGAAGGCAAACGGCATCCGACGCTGTGTGACCGGGTCATTGTCGGCGCGGGAGCCAAGGTTTTGGGGCCGATCGTTGTGGGCAATGATGCGCGGATCGGCTCGAACGCCGTCGTCCTGAAGGATGTTCCGCCGGACGCGACGGCGGTCGGTGTCCCGGCACAGATTGTCCGGGGCAGAAAGCATACGGAAAAATCGTTCTGCGCCTATGCGGCCGAGGATAACGCGGATCCGATGCAGAAACGTCTGGACGCCTTGAAATCCGAGATGCGGAGCCTTGAAAAACGCCTCAAAGAGCTGACCCCCGAGAATGACGAAAATAACAAAGAATAGTATTGACAGCCCGGAAAAAAACAGGTAAAAAGCTTTTCACATTGATGGCGGCTTAGCTCAGTCGGTTAGAGCAACGGAATCATAATCCGTGTGTCCCCAGTTCGAATCTGGGAGCCGCTACCATTAAAAGGCTTTCGTATAAAACGGAAGCCTTTTTTGTTTCTTTTTCCCCCGACGGCAGATTACGCCCGGTTTTCCTTCGGATATCTTTTCCGCACAAAATAATAGGCGCCGGCCAGAAAGGAAAACGTCGCCGCCCAAGAAACCGGATATGAAAAAAACAGGTGCCGGAACGTATGCCATTCGGGAATCTGAAAAATCGTCGCAATCCATACCAGACGCAGGCCGCATGCGCCAATCAGGGCAATCATTGCGGGCAACAGTGAAGACCCCAGCCCGCGCAGAGCGCCCGTCATCACGTCCATAAGCCCGCACAGAGCATACGTCATTCCGACAATCCTCAGGCGGATAAGCCCCGCTTCGATTGCGCCGGGATTCCCTGTATAAACGCCCAGCAGAACCGGCCCGGCAAGAACCGCCAGACTGCCCAACACAATCCCCGTAACACAGGCACAGCTCAGGGCACAGAGCGTAATTCTGTTGATCCGGGAGTACTTTTTCGCGCCGATATTACGGCTGATGAATGTTGTCGCCGTCGGCTGAAAAGCGTTCATACTGATCCAGATAAAGCTGTCGACATTCTGAGACGCCGCAGTTCCGGCCATATAAACAGGGCCGAAGGAATTTACGGCGGACTGGATGACCATGTTGGACAGGCTGAAGACAACGCTTTGAAAGCCGGCTGGAACGCCCAGCTTTAAAATATTCCACACAATTTCAGGATTCAGGCGCAGCGCGGCCAGATAAAGCCGAGAGGAATCCCGCCGCCGGGCCAGATAGCTCAGAACCAGAATCATGGACAGCGTCTGGGCAATCACGGTCGCAAGCGCAACGCCCATCACATCCATTTTGAAAACAATGACAAACACCAGATTTAAAATAACGTTGACAACACCTGAAATCACAAGAAACAGCAAAGGTTTCCGGGTATTCCCGCCCGCGTAAAGGATCGCCGCCCCGAAATTATAAAGAGCCGTCGGAATCATGCCGAAAAAATAAATGCGGGTGTACAGCAGAGACAGCGGCAGAACAGTTTCGGGCGTCTGCATCAGAATCAGGATACGTTCGGAAAAGAAAAAGCCGGTGACCGTTGAAAGCATGCCCGCGAAAATGCCCAAAGCAATTGATGTATGAACGACGCGTCGCATCATTTTGAAATTCTGTGCGCCCAGACTTCGCGAGGCCAGGACATTCGTACCGATTGTCAGGCCAATGAAAAAGTTTGTCAGCAGACTGATCAGTGTTGTCGTGGAGCCGACCGCGGCCAGAGAATGCGGAGATCCGAAATGTCCGACGATCGCGATATCCGAAGCGTTGAACAGCAGTTGCAGCACGCTTGAAGCCATCAGAGGCAGCGCGAACAGCAACATTTTGGGCAACAGAGGCCCGTTTGTCATATCAATGTCGTTGGAACGCGCCAGCATGAAAACATCCCCCGGATAAAAGGGAATATAGGCTTTCGGAATGAAATTGTATAGAGATGAAAAAAAGATTTTTCAGGAAAGAGACGTCATTTTAACGTCTTTTGACTTTATAAAAAGTTTGAATCAACACGTTGAACGAAAATTCCGACATTTCCGTACTTGACCGGCGGCTTCGGGAAAAATGGAAGCGCAAAAACATCCGCCGCCGCCCGAGGACTCCGGCGGCGGCATCTCTGACGGAAACGAAAAAGAAAAAGTGTCCGGCGTCTAACCGTCCAGATCAAGGCCGTTCAACCACACCGCGATTTTATTATCGACCGCTTTGCCGTACTTTTTCGGCAGATTGTTGAACGAGGCGCCCTGAAGCACGCGGGCGTTTTCGGCTTTTTTCTTAAAATCTTCAAAAAAAGTGCCGACATTGCTGCCCTGCGTGGAAAAGGGAACGACTTTTCGGCCTTTGAAGTCGACCTGATTTAAAAACGACAGAACCGGCGGAGCCACCGTATACCACCACACGGGAGCGCCGACGAAAACAAGGTCATAGGATTCCATGTCGGGAATGTTCCCCTGCAAAGCCGGATAATTTCCCGATTTGATCTGTTCCCTTGATCGGGTGTAAAGCGACGGTCCCGAGGGCATTTCCTCTGCTGTTTTGATTTCGTACACGTCCGCGCCGGTTTCGGATTTTATTTTTTCAGCGATTTCGCGCGTATGCCCGGTCAGAGAAAAATAAACGACCAGTACTTTTCCGAAGTTCCGGCTGACCTGAATTTTTTCTCCGGCGTACTTTTCCATTTCGTCCTTGTTTCTGACCGACACCCGGTACAGGTGAAGCCCTCCGGCAATCAGGCCGATGATCAGAGCCGCCAGAATAAGGTACAGAACGTATTTCAGCATGTTCGGATTTCCTTTCGCAAAAGAGAGGTTGTCCCTGAAAGAGTAAAAGCCTGTTCTGCCGGCGTCAAGCCTGTCTTTTGCCGTGCCGTGAAGCAGGAAGGCCGCCGAAACGGAAAAAGGAACCGCTGTTCTGCCGTCTCAACGGCCGTTCCTATACACCACCAATAATGTAC
>USCC01000133.1 GCA_900553035.1 uncultured Rhodospirillaceae bacterium
GAGCATGAACCCCCGGCACAGCTTGCCCGGGCCGTTTAAAAAATTTTTTCGCTGATAAGCGGTGAGCCGGTCCGCCTTGCGCCCAAAGCGGTTTTCTGCTATAATGTTCTCGTTTTTCACTGCTTTCGCTCCCCGGATGAGCACCGCACAGGGGGTGCCCTCCGGCTCGGTGACGAAGTTCAGGCAGTGATACATGCCGTAAATGAAATACACATACGAAACGCCGGCCGGCCCGTACATGACTTCGTTGCGCGGGGTCATGCCCCGGGCGGCGTGACAGGCGGGGGCGTTTTCACCCACATAGGCTTCCGTTTCGGTGATGATGGCTTCCCGGCCTTTGAAAAACAGGGATTTGCCGATCAAATCCGCCGCAACGGTAAGTGTCGGGCGTTCAAAAAAGGCTCTGTTCAATCGTTCCATTGCTTTTTCCCGGAAAACTTTTTACTCTCTTCGGGAAATATTACAGGCAGACGGCATCATGTTTCAATATATTGCGTTTCATAAACCCTACGGCGTTCTCAGCCAGTTTACGCCCGAAGGGGGTCATGAAGGTCTTAAAACGTTCGGTTTTCCGCCGGATGTTTATGCGGCCGGGCGGCTTGATCACGACAGCGAGGGGCTTCTTCTGCTGACGGACGACGGGCGGCTGATCCGAAAACTGCTGGATCCGGCGTTCGGACATTCGCGCACATATCTGGCCCAAGTGGAAGGTGTGCCGACGCCGGAAGCTCTGGAAACCCTTCGCCGAGGCATTTTCCTGAAAGAGTTCCGGACAAAGCCCTGCCGAGCCGAAGCGGTCGATGCCCCTGTCTTTCCGCCCCGCGTGCCGCCGGTTCGGTTTCGAAAAACGGTTCCCGATTCCTGGATCCGCCTGACGCTGACCGAAGGCAAGAACCGTCAGGTTCGGCGTATGACGGCGGCTGTCGGTTTTCCGACGCTTCGGTTGATCCGGACAGCTGTCGGAAAGCTGGAGCTGGCAGGTCTCATGCCCGGCGAGTGGCGCTTTGTCCGTCGGGAAGACGTGCTTTAAAAGGCTTCGCGGACGGCGGCGGCGATCCGGGCGGCAAGAGTTTTGCATTCCTCTTCCGTATATGGGGCTTCCGGCGCGGCACCCCAGACCGGTTTGGGCCAGGCCTTGTCATTTTTTCGCCGCACGATGATGTGGACATGAAGTTGCGGGTCAACGTTGCCCAGTGCTGCGACATTCATTTTATCGCCGTTAAACATTTTTTTCATCAGAGCCGAGGTCGTTGAAATTTCCTCAATCAGCAGGGTGCGTTCGTCCAGATCCAGATCAAAGATTTCCGTGATGTTTTCGCGCCGGGGCACGAGGATGACCCACGGATAGTTCCGGTCGTTTTTCAGAAGCAGGCGGGAAAGCCCCAGATCCGCGATGAAAACCGTCTGGCCGGCAAGTGAGTGTGCAATTTCAAACATGTGTGTTTCCTTTCTTTCGGCTCCTTTCAGGGTAACAACGCTTCGGGCGTTTTGAAATAGTAAGAAATGTTTGCTTCCATATGAACAAGAGGCCACAATAAAAGAGAATTGTTTTCCGAAAAGGGCGGGAAGATGAAGAAAAAGCTTTTCCTCAGTTTGAACATTAAAATCCTTCTGGTCATGCTTGTCGTTTTCGCGGGTATT
Organism: uncultured Rhodospirillaceae bacterium; assembly: GCA_900553035.1. Classification (GTDB taxonomy): domain Bacteria; phylum Pseudomonadota; class Alphaproteobacteria; order CAAGCB01; family CAG-977; genus CAG-977. The sequence goes on from USCC01000133.1 coordinate 1,642, forward strand.
TCTACTCTTTTCCTGTCAACGTTCATGATGAGTTACACCGCCCAGATTGACAGAGAATCCGTCATCAACCGGAAAAAAGCCGAACGGATATGGGAAATGTTTCAGGAAAATACCCAGCTTCGCCGGATCCTGAAGGCCGAACACCTGAAGGGGTTTTCTTCTGAAATTATTTCGGAAATCGGAAGTTTTCAGGATATTGAAAAACTGCTGGAGGACGACGAGCGTTTCCTGTCCATGCGTCAGGAACTGTTGCAGGATATCAAAGGCGCCCGTGAACGCGAACGTCAGATGGAAGTGCTGGGGTATTTCATTTTTCTGGCCTTTTCACTGGTTTTTCTCTCGCTGATCATCCTGTGGTTCGTGATGCGGCGGTGGATTCTGTCCCCGGTCGAGGATCTTCTGGAAGCGACGAACGAAATTGCAAAGGGAAACCTGGAAGCCCGGGTGCCCATTTCGGTCAAACGTTCCAAGGACGACGAGCTGGATCTTCTGGCGCGTGATTTCAACAAAATGGCGGACAGTATTTCCGAATTCGTCTGTCAGATTGAGGAAAGCCGGCAATTCCTGCAAAATCTGATTGATACGATTCCCGACGGCGTGCGCGTGATTGACGAAGACTTTAACATTGTGCAGACGAACCGTTCCTATGAAAAAATGTATATGAAGACCGCTCCGGCCTGCGGACGCAAGTGCTATATGGTCAGCCACGGCCTGATGAACCCGTGCACGTCCGAACAAAATCCCTGTCCGATGCTGCTTTTAAAGGAGCATCCCGAAAAGCCTGTCAAGGTTATACAACGTTATCTGGATGCCGATAACCGCGAACGCTATGTCGAAGTCACCAGTGCGGCGCTTCCCCAGCAGAAAAACGGGCACAGCGTTCTATGGATTATCGAGCTGATCCGTAGCTTGGACAAGGAAATCATTTTTTCGCACCGCCAGAAACTGTCTTCGGTCGGAATGCTGGCCAGCAGTGTGGCCCATGAAATGCGCAATCCTCTGGGATCGGTTCGGCTGATTCTGGAAAACATTCTGGAACGAATGGATCGGAAACCTCTGCCGCCCGACGAAATGAAACGCTATCTGCAACTTATCTATGACCAGATGAGCTACTGCATTGATGTGACGTCGCGCCTTCTGAAACTGTCACGGAAACCGGAAAGGGAGGCTTCTGCGGTTGATTTCAATGAAGTCGTTGCGGAAACGTCTTCGCTTCTGGAATATGAGGCCAAAAAACGGGGTGTTGAGGTCTTGCTGGAAACGTCTTCCGCCCCTGCGGTTGTTTCTGCTTCCGACGCTGAACTGCGCATGGTGACGGTCAACCTGATGCAGAACGCACTTCACGCCATGTCGGAAGGCGGTACCCTGACCATCCGGGTCGAGGCGGACAGCCGCCAGGTCAGAGTGCTGTTTTCCGATACGGGATGCGGTATTCCGGCCGAAAACCTGCACCGCATTTTCGAGCCGTTCTTTTCGCAAAAAAAGGATGAAAATTCCAAAGGAACAGGGCTGGGACTGTCGATTACGAAAACAATCGTCGAAAATTACGGTGGAAAAATCGTTGTGGAGAGCGTTCCTGGAAACGGGACGACCTTTACACTTGAATTTTCGGCGATGGAAATGGAAACGGGGCGTCCGGAAAAGAGAGACCGGAAGGAGGGGGAGCCTTGAAAAACATACTTTCAGACGCCTCGAACACACGTCCCGTGAATGGCTCGGACTGATTTCCATGAAGAATTTAAACCAACAAACACTCCAGGGAAGTCTTTAAAAGCATCTGTTCCCCGATATAATAAATTCAAAAAACAATGTATTATTTAAAGCAAAATAGTGCCCGGTGTCTTTTGCAAAGCAATTATATAGACAGAAAATTTTATACGAAACTGATTTATTAAAATACGAATATTAAACATAAAAAGAGAATAAAAAATGCGATAATTGTACTTGCAGGCTCATATGATCGAGCCGAGCCGAGCGCCTTAATTTACAAAATAAAAAACACCCCGCAAGGTGTTTTGTGAAAATGGTGCCCCTGGCCGGGATCGAACCAGCACGTCCGTAAAGACAACAGATTTTGAGTCTGCCGCGTCTACCAATTCCGCCACAGGGGCCTCTCAAAACGATACAAATATAAACGCTTCCCGACTTCTGTCAACCGTTATTCCCGCACGTGGGAGGATTTTCTCGCGGAGGCGGCTCAGACCGGGCGAACGCCGCCGGGAGTACGGAAGGACGGCTTCTGGTTTCATTTGCTCGACGTTAATATCAGGACAGTGCGGAATGTAAGGGAAAAGAGCATAGAGCGGCTTTTGACGGCATCTCGGAAATTCCTTGAAATACTTCTTTCGCTGTTGGGGTATATTCTGCGTGAAGGCGTGTGCTATGTCCTGGCCATCACTCTGGCTCCGGCCTGTTTCATTCCGGGGATGTTCGTGGTTGAACGTTTCAATCTGGAAACCGTTTTCGGCATTGATGTGTGGCTTTTATATTGTTTCATCGTGCTGCCGGCCATTTTCTGGATTGTTTACGGTGTGCCGGGCGATTTCATGAAACGCCTGTTAAGGCTGGCATCGGATTTCCTGCTCTGCCGACGTCCCGAAAAGACAGAGGCCGTTCTTGTTGATGAAAACAGAAAAAGGCTCTGAAGCGTTGGAAAAAGCGGCCTCGGCAACTCCACAGCCGCTTCTCCGGAAACAGGTTCTTCATGGAAAGCAACGATTCCGGCGGTATGATACCGCGGCATCTCTCCTTTCCGTGTTTATAAGGCGGTTCCTTTCCGGGGGCGGAAAAAACGAGACACGTCGACGCCTTCATGCTCCAGCAGTTTTATTTTAATATCCAGACCGCCGGCGTATCCGGTTAAGCTGCCGTTTGTTCCGACAACCCGGTGGCAGGGAATAATGATTGAAATCGGATTATGCCCGACCGCTCCGCCGACCGCCTGAGCCGACATCGTCGTTCTGCCGGTTTGGCGGGCAATCCTTTCGGCAATAC
>USCC01000134.1 GCA_900553035.1 uncultured Rhodospirillaceae bacterium
AGAGCGCCGACGGCAATCGTGTTTTTTTCCTGTTCCGGCTTTAAAAACTGAATCAGGCGCTCAATCGACAGGCTTCCCGGCGCGAAAGAGGGAAAATCCTCGGCCGGGGGAAGAGACCTGGTCGCCAGGAAACGCATCAGGCGATCCATGGCCGGCGTTTCAAAATCCTTTTCGGCGAACCCGATCAGCTTCACATCATTTTTATGCCCAATGACAACGGACAATCCCGGATCCATCGGCCAGCCCAGGCGGTCTATATCCCCGGCGGCCTCCTTGAAAGCCGACGGAACGACGTCGTTGCGGCTGATGGGCGCGGCCGGGCTTTGCACCAGGACAACCTCTGCCCCCGCGTCAATCGCGTTGCGGACAGCCTTTTCAACGTGCTCCGACTGATGGGCGCACGTTTCAAAATGAACAACGCCGAAACCGTACACGCCGAAACGCCGGTTCAGAGCGTCTTCTTCCAAAACCGGAATATCCCCGCGGTGCATGACGGTCTGAACATACCCGATCCGGCATAAAGCGTAAGGCGCGATTTTAAACAGCGGCCCCTGCCCCGTAATCTTATCAACCGCGGCATTCACGACGTCCGCCGGAAATGCCGGCCCCGAAAGCCGCAGGCTGGCAATCAGCTGGTTTTTATACACGGGCATAAACGGAGCCAGACAGGCGGTCGAAATATTTTCGTCGTGCGCATTGAATCGAAACAGACGCTCCGGCGAAACGACGAACAGGCCGTCCTTGTCCGCGTAAATTTCACTGTACCCGTTTTCAGGATGCGTATACCGCAGATGGTCGCCTACAAGAGATTTCAGAATCATGTCGCACGCGATGTCCGGACGGATATCATCGGACGTCAGAAGGCATCCGACAACGTTTTGGATGCCGTCCTGCCGGAAAAGGCGCAGGTCGTTCGCCGTCATGGCGTGTCCGGCCGGAAAAACCTTTCCCTGACACGTTACGGGATAGGCCAGTTCAACGCCCAGAGCATCATATACGGGGAACTCGCCGAACCGCATGTCTGCCGCCTATTTCGTAAAGTTCTGCAAGGACAGCAGGACGTCCGAAGGCATATTGACCGGTCCGCGATCCTGCCTCAGGAATGAATTCAGCGTTCCCGAAAAATCAAGTGTCACTTCCTTGTCCTTGCGCGCCGTATCCAGAGGCGAATGCCCGCGGATGCCCAGCATGAACTGCATGGTGCCGTCCATCGGCCCTTTCATGGAAAGCAACAGATCCTTAACAATGACACTTTTCAGGAAATCCTGCATGTTTTTATCCATGGTCTTGCGTACATCCGGCGGTGCGTCAAATTCCAGAAGGCCGCCCATTTTCGACTGGAAATCCGCCCGGTCAACGGTCAGCTTCCGATCGTTCAGAGTCAGCTTCCATTCGGAATCAAGCATCCCGTCCATTCGCAGAGACTGTGTTTTCAGCTGCTGAGACAGGACGCCCAGATTGATGCCGCGTCCTTCCAGATAAATCGGAGCCGGAATGCTTTCGAAAGGCACCGTAAACGGCTTGATGGTCTTGAACTGGCCGTCTGCGAAAGCCATCCGCAGGCTGGCGACCTGCAGACCCTGCTGCGGCGATACCCTGAAGTTGAACAGCGCGTTGCGGAACGGAATGCCGACATTGAATGAACCGGCGAAAATCTGCTGGTTGATGGCCGTTTCAAACGGATACAGCGAAGAAAGGGTCAGCACGCCGCTGATGCCGTCGGCCCGGATATCGCCCCATGTCGTCGACAGGTTTTCCAAAAGCAGGTTCAAAGGCCCCGAAACCCGGCCGTCACGGATCGACATACGGCCCTTGGCGGCAATCGTCCCGGAAGTATTCGGGGACAGATAGGCCGTCAGCGACGGGAAAACGGTTTCAAGCGACAGGCCGCCTTCCGAGAAAGTCAGCTTCGGCAGATTGAAATACAGGTTCCATTCATGCGACGCCAGTGTATAAGATCCCTTTGCCGTTGCGGAAACCAGCCCGTTCAGCATCTGTGCCGAAAGATCGACGCTGTATTCGTCCCCCTTCATCGGATGGAACGCCATTTCGGCTTTCATTTCCGGCAAAATTCCCTTGCGAGCCAGAACAGCGCTTCCGACGATGAAACGGGCTTCGGGCAGGCTTTGCTGTGTGAACGAAAGCATGCCCTGCATATTGGACAGGCGGATGTTCTTGTCCACATAGGCCGACTGTGCAAAAGACATGTTCCCCCGGTAAACCCCGGTATAAATGTTGTATTCCGCGTTCAGGCGCGCGCCGTTGATGGCAACGGCGGTCTGCATGCTGCTGGTATTGTCGATGACCATTGCCTTCGCGACGAATCCGGCCAGAGGCAGACGGAAGGACAGCAGTCCGTTCGAGGATGTCAGGAACGGTTCCTTCGCGACATTGATCACCAGATTTAACGGTTCATATGTCTTCATCTGTGTATAACGTCCGCCGTAGCTCAGGCTTCCCATATTGATCTGGAACGGTTTCGTCAGGGTGTAGCGGCAGTTATAGTTTTCACAGGCAAGCTTCAGTTCCGTTGATGACGCCAGCCCCTGGAAGGAAACCTTTCCGTTGGTCAGCGAAGAGGCTTCCAGTGAAAGGGGAAGCGTGCCTTCAAACTTTTGCAGGTTTCCGGACATGGTGATGTTCGACGATTTGATGGTCAGGTCGCCGACGAATTTTCCGAATGCCTCTTCGGGCTTTTTAAAGGAACGCTTGACCTGCGCATCCAGATTGAACCCCTCCTCGCCGGGGATCACTTCCGTTTTCAGCGCCAGATCCTGCGACGGCGTTGACAGATTCAGATCCGCCGTTCCGCTTTCCAGGGCGCCTTTTAAGATGGAAATATTCAGTGTTCCCGTTACGGATCCGACGGTTTTTTCGTCTTTAAGCACGTTCCCTTCGGTAATTTCCACACTGGCCTGTGCCGACATCGGCGTTTTCACCAGGCTTGACGACGTCCGCAGGACAAGCTGTTTGTTTTCCAGGTTGGTCGAAATGTTAAGCCGCAGGGCATTTTTCTTCAGCGAACCGTTGGCCGTAAAGTTCACGGTCGGAGGGCCTTCCGGTTCTTCAATGATCGGGTCGCCGAACTCGTCCAGCTTCGGTTCCGTTTCTTCGGGCGGCGGCGGCGTTTCGGGTTCTTCGATGTTCAGGATGAAACGGCTGTTGATGATATTCAGACGGTTGATGATCAGCTCGTTTCCCGCTCCGTCGCGCATCGGTGCGGTCAGAAGCGGCCCGACGGCTCCCAGGGAAATCCCTTCGTCCGTTTTTTCGCCCGTCACGGAAAGACCGTTGATTTCCAACTCGTCCAGCTCGTTGTTCATCATCAGGTTCCAGAGGGAGAATTTTGCTTTCATACCGGTAATTGTCATCGTTCCCGACGTGTCGCTGACGTTCGCGAGTTCAATCGTGTCCATCGTCAGTGTTTTCATCGTGAAGGAACGGAAAGGCATGCCGTTGGAGGCGAACAGTTTGGGCAGTTTGCTTTCCGCCAGCCGGGGCAGATAAGCATAAACACTGCCAAAAATGATCAGGAAAAGAACGGCGAAAACGCCTAAACGCACCAGCCGGTTGGACCAGAGCTGCCGCGTCGTATCCTTTGCTTTCTGAAGTTTTTCCTGCATGGCGTCGTTGCGGGACTGCTGCGGGCCGCGTCCCGAAGAACCGCGACGGCGTTTCCGGATGGGTTCCTTTTCGATTTCTTCCGCTTCAATGGGAGAGCCGACAGCCGGCTTCCCGCTTTCGGGCGGAAGCTCGGGTTCGGGCACGGGATCATGCCCTTTTTCCGCCTGAATCGCGGGATCCGAAGGCGCGATACCGCTTTCCTCTGGCGCGGGAGCGGGCGTTGCGGCGTCTGTTTTTTCGGCCGACGGAACCGGCGCCGCTTTTTCAGGGGCGGCCGGAGCTTCACCCGGCTCCGGTTTTTCAGAAGGCTGAGACGGAGGAGCGGCTTCCGGCTGAGGCGCCGCGGGACGTGCGACGGGTACTTTGATCCGTTTGACCAGCGTTACCTTTGCCGTTTTCTGCGGTGTCGAACCGGTCGCCGTGTGCGGTGTATCCCCGGACGGTGTTTGAGCGTTATTTTCATCAGCCATAAGACAACCCCTGTCTTCTTAAGAATTTCTTTATCTTAGCGTAATTAATATCTGTATAAAGTGACTTTGATTCCTTTTTATATGAATTGCGGAGAAAATTCAATGGTTATACCGGGCGCCGAGTCCGTTTTTGACGTCGCCGAATGGTTTTTGGATACGGCTTTGAACGACGGCGAATACCTTCAGCCGATGAAAATGCAGTACCTGCTGTTCCTGTCGCAGGGATATTACGCGGCCTTGACAAAGGGGGGACGTCTGATCCCGTCGGTCTTCGTCGCGACCGAACGCGGCCCGGTGGAACCGAACAGCTACCGGCTGTATGCCGTGACGCGGCCCCCGCTGGTTCGCCGCCCTATGGAAGAAACGGTTTCAGCCTTTCTGCTGACGATCTGGCGGCGTTTCGGTTCTTATTCCTGTGACTATCTGGGTCGCCTGC
>USCC01000135.1 GCA_900553035.1 uncultured Rhodospirillaceae bacterium
CCGACGATTGTCGGTGTTTCCATCGGCGATATTCTGGCGGGCGTCTTTACGGCCACCGGTATTGCCACGGCTTTGTACCAGCGGGAGAAAACCGGAAAAGGACAGAAAATCGACGTTGCCATGTTGGATTGTCAGGTGGCCATCATGGAAAATGCCATGGCCCGGTATCAGGCGACACGCTCCGCGCCAAAGCCTCAGGGTTGCAAGCACCCGACCGTGGCACCTTTCCAGTCGTTCAAAGCATCGGATCGCTACTTCGTTGTCGCTGTTGCCAATGACTCCCTTTTCAAACGGCTCTGCTGTGTCCTCGGATGCCCCGAAATGGCGGACGATCCTCTGTTCATAACAAACGAAAAACGCCATGCGAACCAGCCCGAATTGGAAAGACAGTTGCAGGAGATTTTCATCACGAAAACCGCACAGGAATGGATTGATATCATTGAAGCCGCCGGCGTTCCGGTTTCTCCGATCAACGATCTTGCTTACGTTGCCGAAGACCCGCAGATTCTGGCTCGCAACATGCTGGTCGATATGAAGGATCCCACACTGCCCGGTATCCAGGTCACCGGCAACCCGATTAAAATGAGCGCACTGACCGACATCACATTCAGAGAGCACGCCCCTGAAATCGGAGAGCATAACCGCGAAATTCTGACGAAATGGCTTCATTTTTCCGAAGAGGAAATTACAGCGCTGAAAGAACGAAACGTCATCTGAAAAAATACAGCCCGCCGCTTGAAACCGGCGGGCTTTTTCTTTGGGGTTACATACGCCTGAATAAACAGCGCAGCCCGCCGCACGGATCAAAACGCCCTCTCTCTTCGTTTTTTAATTCTTCTGAGCGCAATGCTCTGCTGTCGTCACCGAAACGAAACCGTTTTTTCATTTGCACAGCCTCCTGTCCGTGCATAAGAAAAGCCGATTACTCTGAATAAAGCCCTTTTCTTGCGTTCTCTGAAAAGAAGGCGAAGCACAGCGTTTTGCCTGCAGGCTTCCCCCGAGACAAGAAGGAAAGCTCTGTCGGCCGAAAAAGAAGATGCATCGGCGTTGCGTAAAAAGAGAGAGGCTCGGTCTCCAAAAACCCGGCCCCATATTTTTTCAGGGAAACCTCCCATAGGTTACCCCTGAGCTGTCTCTCTCTCTCCTGTCAGGCTTCAGGCCGGTACGTGTGCGCGGATATGCGTATGGAGATGCAAAGAGAAAAATGACACTCTCGTTCCTCGCGTTGCTGTAACTTTTTGAAAGATAATAAAATATTGAGGATTTATGATGGCCTTTGAAAAGAACAGGTTCAAAACGGCAGCCGGGTCTCTCCTTTATCCCGTACTTCGTTTTATTGTATTCAATCGCTTTCTTTCCCGGGATAACGTACAGCTTTCACCGTTCCGGAAAGATGTTTCCCAGAACAAAAAAAGCGGAGGTTTTCCCTCCGCTTTTCTGTATCAGGATAAAGACTTACCGGCCGCCGCGGCGATTGCCCTTGGCAAAAGCAGGGTTGAAGCCTTTGTTTTTACCCTTTTTACCGTTTTTACCGCCGCGTTTGTCGTTTTCGATAACCGCCTTGGTATACGGGAGGGTTTCAACAACCCGGATTTTGCCGCTGTCGACATCACGTGTCACACGGTCATACTGGAAATCCGGATCAATGAAGTTGTCGTTCTTGTCGTTGACGCCGATCCACATTTCCTGTTTCGAGGTCGGCTGTGTATAGGAGATCTTGCCTTCCTTGGACACATCAACCGCCGCGAAGTTCGGAACGATGGAGGCCTTCAATCCGGCGTCCTGAGCAATCTTCATGACAGCCTTGCGCTGAGCCGGGTCTCCGTGAACGGGGATAACCGTCGTCGGACGCGGAGAATTCCGGCCGACAAGGTCACACGCCAGACGAATGTCGCCGCCTTTGGCATGACCCGAAACGTGCGTCAGGAACTTGTTTTCCTTATAACGATCCGGGAAGTACGTCGTGCACCCCTGATCCTTGAAGCCCTGTTCCATCGCCGCATACTGTTCCTCGTTGCCGGGGATGCAGGACTGCAGGTTGTAAACATAGATGGGATCGCGTGAGGTATCCATCGGGATATTGCGGTTTGTGCCCTGCGAAGCGCGGTAGAAGGAAGCCAGTTCCTCGCCCTGCGTCCCCGTGCAGACATAGAAGCGTTCCCGTTTGGGCGTCTTGGCGACTTCACCGTCGCGGGCGTCCAGAATCTTGATGTCCTGACCCGTTGCTTCCTTGACCTGCTTTTCAATGTCATACCCGCAACGTTTCAGAGCAATGTAGCTCCGGCGCAGAGAACCGCCGTCCAGAACGATGGTGCGGGGCTTTTTGCCGGTTTCGGCCGCATGTTCGGCCAGAGCCATGGCAACAGTGTGCAAACGGTGAGCCGAGCTGGCGATAACCGCGGAAACGATCATGCCGCCTTCGCTCTGAGCGACGATGTCCTTAATGCCTTTTTCAACATCCTTTTCAGGGGGGCAGACGCCTTCCTGTGTGGCGGAAGTCGAGTCAATGAACATCAGGTCAATGCCCTTGGAAGCAATCTTCGCAATGTTTTCATTGTCCCAGCCTTTGCCGAGGGGAACGGGGGCTGTTTTGAAATCGCCCAGGGTCATCATGCGGACACCGTCCGGGCTTTCAATTACATAGCCCATCGCATCCGGAGCGGAGTGGGATACCGCGAAGGGTTCCACTTTGAATCCGGCGACCTCAAACGGCTTGCCGTCTTCGACCTTGACGAACGTCGGCCATTCTTCGCGGGGCTGTTTCTGCAGAGCCAGGTTGTCTTCCAGAAGTTTCTGCGTATAGGGAGCGCAGTGAATGACGAAGGGTTTGCCTTCTTCACGACGCTGTTTCAGCTCGTCGCGCTTGATATTCAAAAGATGCGAGATACCGCCGATATGATCCATATGGCAGTGCGTCAGCAGAAAACCGTCCGATTCGAACAGATCCGGCATGAAGTTGTCATAACCCGTCAACCCCTTGTCCGAAAACAGCGTCCCGCAGTCGACCTGAAGAGTATGCGTCGTACCGTCCTTATCGGTGTAGGAAAACTTATTGCCGTTTCCGCCAATTCTGTCCGCGTTATTCCCGCCGATGGATTCCCATGTTGATTTTGTTTCTGCCATGACAGCACCTTTCATAAAAAATTACTTTTCCGGTTTTAACCGATTTTTACATCGCCGAAGCGGGGATTTTTTCTTGTGGTTCCGGATTATCCAGCTCCGTCCAACACGTTAAAACCGCTTCCAGATCCTTATTGCTCGGAGGGACGGGTTCATCATCGAAATCCGGCAGACCCACAATCATTTTCAGCAGCTGTTCGTCTTCCAGATGGATTAAATCCTGTGTCGGATATGCCTCGTTCAAGGCTTCCGCGATTTCCCAATATTTTTTCCATGATAAGGCCATTTGATTTCTCCTAAGCAATAAGACTTGGTCTCCCAAATCTTCATTAAATACATACTACAACACTTCCTTAACGGTTTGCAAACATTTTTCCAAAAATTTTTTCAAAAAATTGACAAAATTTTCTTTCATATGAAAACATCCCGTGATTCCTTGACATACAAGGAAAAAAAGGGGCGATATACGCCTTTGTTTCGCCCCTTATTACCGCTTTTTGTGCAAAAAATTTGCTGTAAGACACTTTACCGTCTATTGCACTGGCGGAATATTGAAAAGCGCGATATACCCCGGAGGCACGCGCGTCGTCGCATAACGAATGTTCGCCGTTTCAATCTGAAACTTGGGAATGCTCAGCATATCCGCGGCCATGCCGAAGAATTCCTTCGCCTCAACTTCGCGGCGTTGCGCATTCATCAGATACAGGACGCATCCCTGCCCTTTCTGGGACAAACCGCACCGGGGGCGCCCCTTGGGAATTTCCGGATTACTCACGACTCCGGGCAGTTCTTCGGAAACCACCTGACGCGGATTACCAATGAACATCCCCAGACCCGTCCCCAGAAAAAGAAACAGGACAAACAGCGGAATCAGAACCTTCGTTTTCAGAAAACCCGCCGGAAGCCCCATGTCGGCCGCCATATTGTCGTCATAGGGACTCGGCTCGAAACGGACGGATCCGACAACTTCGTCGTCCTCGTCTTCAAGATCCCTTTCCGTAACGGCTTCGGCCTCTTCATCCATAATGTCGGCCAGATCGTCTTCGATTTCCGGTTCAACCGGCATCGGATGAGGCGGCTGTCCGTACGGAGAAGGCGGCGGCATATGCCCCGGCATGGGGACAAAATCCCCTTGCGGCGTCTTCATCATCGGCGGCGCACCCATCGGACGTTTTCCGGCCGGAGGGACGCCCATCGGACGCGGCGGCATCTTTACGCCGTGCGGCGGCATCGGCGGGATCGTCGAGTTTCGGGCAA
>USCC01000136.1 GCA_900553035.1 uncultured Rhodospirillaceae bacterium
GCTTCTCCGAATATCTGCATTTCTGGGATGATACACATTTGCTGGGCATCGGTTACCCCGTATGACCGCTGCGGCGGCGTTCCGGCGTGACGGCTATCTGTGGGTCGTGTTCGACCGCAAGGAGGAGTTCCATTTCGATACGGAACTGGCGCTGAACAAAGACATTATTTACGAAATGATTCAGATACCGCATTCCCATGCCACGATCCTGCGTTTCGTGACGGCGGAGGGGTATAATCCCAGCTTCCGCCGTGAAGGACTCCTGTGGATTATGGATTTGATGTACCAGCCCCTGCGTCCGCGCCACAGCGTTGATCTGGTTCTGCAACGCAAGACTCCCTTCGGGCCGCGAATTTTCATCCCTCTGGAAGAAACGCCGCACGTCATTCCCCTGATTGACCCGGAAGTCGGTGACCTGATGTACATCATACCGGTGTTTTCCCTCAGCCGCGGTGTGCCGCAGAAACGTGATTTTGTGGATGCGGCTTTTCTGCCGACCTCGCAGGGAGTTGTCGTCATCCCGAACATTGAGGATCTGAGCGTTTATGCCAGCACCTCGGGCATTGAGGTGCGCGGTCCCAAAGGCGGCATGCGTTTTTCATCCGAGGACATTCTGTCTTTCCTGGCCAAGACCCGGGCAGCCAAGGATCCTCTGTCACAGCTTCTGGATGTCGGAGTGTGGGCGGGGGCTTCAACGGCTTCGTACGCCGACGCCCTGGCTGAACTTCAGGAAGAAGCGGCGTTTGCCTCAAAACCGGATCGCCCTTTGAAGCGTCTGGCACTCGCCCGGTATTATTTCGCAAATGGTATGTATCCGGAAACACTGGGTGTTCTGCGCGTTCTGACGGCGGATGATCCGGATTTCAATAAACAACCGGCCGTCGTTGCCTTGCGCGGGGCGGCGAATTTTATGATGATGCGTTATTCCGAAGCCATGACGGATTTTACGTCGCCTCTGCTGTCCGGAAAGGCGGCTGTGGATTTCTGGCGCGCGGCCACTCTGTCCGCGACGTCGCGCACGCCTGAAAAATACCTGGCGCCCCTGAAAAACAACATGGGAATCCTGCAGGCCTATCCGCGTCCGATCAAAACCCGGTTGGCGTTGGCGGGGCTTCACGCGGCCGTGGCGGCGGGCGACGAATTCGCGATCCAGAATTTTATGGAAGCCGCCTACAGTGCCGACAACTCGACGATGGAAAGTTCGGAAATCACATTTTACCATGCGCTGTGGCAGGAAAATTCCGGAATGTACAATCAGGCCGTCAAGGAAATGTCGGTTCTGGCCGACGGGACGGATTATTATTTCCGTGCCATGGGAGGGCTGGAAAAAATACGCATGGAAACCAAGCTGGAAACCATAACGCCCGAGAAGCGCATCGAGGAACTGGAAAAGCTGATGTATGCGTGGCGCGGCGACGAATTTGAATACAACCTGATGACAATGCTGGTTGCCGCATACCAGGATCAGAAGGATTACGCCAAGGTTCTGCATCTGTTGAAGGACATGAAAATCCGTTTCCGCGACATGCCTGAAAGCCGGAGAATCGCTCCGCTGATGGAGGATATTTTCCAGCAGCTTTATCTGGATGACGACAAGGAACTGATTTCACCGATCAAGGCAATTGCTCTTTACAATGAGTTCAGCGATTTGACGCCGTCGGGCGAGAAGGGCGCCCGGATTGTCCGACGGCTGGCCGACCGGCTGGTGGCAATTGACCTTCTGGAACCGGCGGCGGGTCTTCTGGAAGACCAGCTGAGGCGCCCTGTCGGGAAAGAGGAAAAGGGATTGATCGGAACGCGTCTGGCTTTGGTGCGGCTTTTGAACAAGGAGCCGGAAAAGGCGTTGAAAGCTTTGGAAAACAGCGCGAAAAACGAATTTTCAGATAAAGTGCAGGCTCAGCGCCGCTACATAAAGGCAAAGGCTCTGGCAGATTTGAACAAAACCGGTGAGGCGGCGGCCCTTCTGGAAGGCGATGACAGTGAAGAGGGAAAACGTCTGCTGGCTGAAATTTACTGGCAGGCTCAGGAATGGGACAAGGCCGCGGATGCGCTGAAGCGTCTGATCAGCCGTCCTCAGCCGGGCGTACCGCTGAGCCCCCTGGAAGCGCAGCGTGTACTGGACTGGGCAACGGCGCTTCGTCTGGCGGGGCGGGCAAAGGTGGTGATTCGTCTGCGTGAAAACTTCCTGCCGTATATGAAGGAAACGGCTTTGGCCGAACCGTTTGATTTTATTACGCAGTCCCCGCAGAGCGGAATGTTGGATTACCGGACAATTTCAAAAGAAATCGAATCGGCGGAAAACTTTCAGACGTTCGCCCGGGATTACATCGGCCGCCTGAAAACGCAGGGGCTGAGCGGTGCTGTACAGTAGGAAAGGATTCGGCAGTGTTTGAACGGTTGCAGGAAAAATCAAGGGAACTGATCGATTCGTTTCAGGAAAAATCGAAAGCCATTGCCGATTCGGTCGATTCCCTGAATAAGGATTTGAACGAAATCCGGGATCTGTTTGTCGGCATCCGCGATATCATTTCCGGCGTTTTCGGTTTTATGGGCCGGGAAACGACGATTCTTCTGATCTGCACACTGCTGTTCCTGTTTGTCATCAACCTGATTCCCTTTTTCTTTTTTGATAAAAGGATTCGGTATTACGCAGGCATTGCCTTCGGCCTTTTCCTGGGCGTTTTCTTCGGATATTCGGCGCTGGCCGTTTTAAAATTTTCAGCGATCATGCTGCTTCCCGTCGGGCTTGAATACCTTCTGGTTTTTCTGTTCAAAAGCTTCGGCCGGTTTTTCTCCGGTTTTTTCAAGCGAACCGGACATCTTTTATGGGAAACGATAAAGCTTCCTTTTCAGAAGTTGTTTCCGAAAAAAGAAAACGAAACAAATGATGTTCAAAAATGATGAATTTGAGTATAAAATAAACCCAACGCCCTTTCTTTTGGGGAAGGACGCTGGGTTAAGTTTAGGAAGGAAAGCTTCTTCTTTTAGAAGATGTGGCAGCAACTTTTTGCAGGGGAACTGCCGCACCTTGGAGAATAGAGAAGAAAAAGCTCTCGATGCGTAATTAAGAACACTGTTCACGCGGGCTGTTCGGTTCGGTGCGTGAACGGAACGGGTCTTTATTACATTGGAAATGATAACTCCGAAAACGGAAATGTTCAATAAGAATTTCCATTTTCGGAGTTATAAAGATTTTTCTGGCGCAATATTCGGGCTTTCCTAGGACTCTCAACTGGGCAGAAAGCGGAAAATAAAATGAGTATTGCAAAGAGAAACAATGCCTTTCATGACAGACTTGCTTTGTTGATCGGAACGGAAGAACCGTTTCGTTGGGCAAAACGGATGGGAATTCCCAGTGCGACTTTCGCTCGTATCTGGTCAGGAAATTCGATTCCGAAACACGAACATTTATGCCGTATCGCAGAAAGATGTGAAGTTTCTCTGGATTGGCTTCTGTTGGGTCGGGGCGAAATGTCATTCAACACGGTTTCGGGCGGAAATCTTCTGTCCGCGCTGATTCCCGTGGTCGAACTTGCGAACTGCGGTCTGGAACAGGGATGGTATAACGAATCGGAACTCCAATGTTCGATTGTTGTTCCGGCCTCTCTGAAAGAGGAAGGTTCGTTCGGCGTTTTGTGCCGGGGTAAATCCATGGAACCGGCGGGAATTCACGATGGCGCGGTTGCGATTATTCACCCGAATCGTCCGCCCGCCGTGGGAAAACCGGCTTTGATTCGGACGCGGGTTTTCATCAAGGGTCGCGAAGTATGTGTTTCGACCATAAAACGTTATGACGGCAAAGATGCCGATTCGGTCAGACTCGCGGGTTGGCTTAATCCGGACGAAACCGGAGAACAAAGTTGCTTTTATGAAAGACGTTCTCTGAACTGTATCGTTTCCATTGCTCCGGTCGGAACGGTTCTTGAAAACGGAGGGCTGCCGGCGGAGGCCGATTCGAAATCCGAAACCGCGGAACTTCCGGACCGAGAACTCTTGAAGAAATGCTTTGACGCGCTGAAACCGATTTTTGAAACGACGGATTCGGATAAATTCACCGAATTATTCCTCCTTGTTTACGAAGAGGCCTTGAAATCGGGAAAAATAGACCTAGATATAGTGAGGCGCCTCGTTCGGATAATCGGCGGAAAACCGTGACTTTCCGAACCTCTTCAAAAAAAGTGAAAAAAGTTGAAGAAAGTTATTGACGCCTTATGCGTAAGCGCTTATAAGAGGCGTCGCACCCCAACGGGGCGCAAACGAGATCTTAGCATTAGAGTTAATATGACAAGGAAGGATGCACAGGCGGCGGGCTG
>USCC01000137.1 GCA_900553035.1 uncultured Rhodospirillaceae bacterium
GGGAGATGCCGGTACAGGCATGGTGGCTACGGACAGTGTAAGAATAAAAACCGTCTTTTTCATTTCATTCGGACGGGGCTGTTCTGTTCCGCCGGACACCGGACGCGGGGTGTGTCCTGTCGGGGCTTTCGGAGGAAACCATGGGATATCTGGACAAGTCATCCCGCTGTCTTGTCATTGAAGTTGATGTTGAAAAAGCGGCTGAAAAGTTGGACGCCGGGGAAGAGAACATTGAGGACTCCTTCCGGCGTCTGTACGAAGTTTCTGTGAATATGGAAAGGGATTGAGTCAATGCCGGAAAAGAAAGAAGTCTCGAAACAGGAAATTATTCTGAACAAATATATGGCAGGGGTCGCCCGGATTCTTCCTTCGGGTCAGCTGGACGTGACGGATCTGGAAACGGCGCAGATCGCCCGTTCGTATAAGATCGGAGATGACGTCGCCATCACAAAGGCGGATGTCGCCGCAATGAAGGCTCGAAAGAAAGCGGCGGCAGAAGAGGTAGCCCTGACACCGGAAAACCTGAAGCGGGACGAAGCCGAAAGAAAGAAACGCTTCATCCGCTGCCTCCCGTCTGAAAATATCAGCAAATATGATATAAATCGGGCGCAGAGAAAGGCCGATCAGTATTCCCTGTATGGTGAACGCGCAACAGCGCAGCGGGAATCCTGCGCGGATGATCTGAAGAAGCTTTCTCTTCTGAACAGAACATTGAACGCGGCGGCGCGGAAGGTGTCGTATGATCCTGAAAAAATTCCCGCCTCCATGACACCGGTGAAACGGGAACTCTTTGACAAATATCTCAGCGGTAAGATCGATATTTCGGTCTTCGGATATGTAAATGTCATGGAATATGAATTTAGCTTCGGCGGAGATATTCCGATGTCTTATTCCTATCCGAAACTGAACGCCGAAGAAGTTGAAAAGCAGTTTGGTTTCCGCACGGTTACGGCCGAAGACGCTGAACTGGCACGGCAGGAAAAGCTGAATGCACTGAAGCTTGAAGGGCCTCAGGATTTCTGGGAAAGGAAGATGGTGAAAGGGCGTCGCCCGAACTGGACGGGTAAAATAAAATCGTCGATTATGGGACGGATTGCTTCAGCGGTTATCCGGTGCCGGATGGAAAAAACGGGGGCGGATTTTGAAAAGCGACGCACTGAACTGGACGCCTATCGGGCCGAACAGAAGAAAGTGAGGAAGCTTGGAGCCTTGCGCGATGTGATTAAAGAGGCGGAAAAGTTGCCCGATCCCTCTTTGCGTCAGTACGCGCTTTTGAAAAGAAAGCTCAAGCGGGCGGATCGGTAAGCATAAAAAAACGGCCTTCAGACAGGCCGTTTTTTTGTGCGCCTTCGAAAAGGGAAGAGGGAGAGTAATAACAAGTGCATCGGGGAATGCATTTTCGGCGGCTGTCTTAAATGTTTTGAAAGAAGAAGGATCTTTGTGCACTTCCCCCGTTTGCTTGTACGGAGTTCGGGAACACGGGGAATTTCAGGTCTTTTCTTATGCTCTGAAAGAAGAGAAAGGCTTTGAAAAGGCCTCCGCGCGGGTTATTTCCTGTGTCTGCACGGAAGAGCTGGAATCGGAAAATCTGCGTCTGCAGAGTGCTTTTTTATGCTTTGAAAGGAGATGGACGTTTTTCCATTCCGACCGTTTGAAAAAACGCAAAGTCCCTTTGAAAAGTCCGAAAGGGCGCAGCTGTCTTTTACTGGACGGTAAAATTATCCGAAATACTCTTTTCAGACCATGACGCCGCTTTTTACGTTCGCGGGCGGCGTAAGAGAATGTATACCCTTTTTCTGTTTTATTCTTATAAAGCAATCTTGACAGATTCGATGTTTTTGTCTAAATTAAATAAAGAATGATTATAGAAAAAGGAGCAGAGCCATGTCTCTTGCCGCTTTCTTTAAAAAGGACGCTGTCATCATGCCTTCGGGAGAGGAGGCGCAGAGCGGGCGTTCCTGTTATGGCCGTGCTCTGGAAATCGCCGGAATGATTGCGGCCGGCGTTGTTCTGGCTTCTGTAATGGTCTCCTGCGGCCCCTCGCGCGAGGAAATCGAGGCAATGAAAAACCGCGTTTCTCCCCGGGACAGAAATGAACTGACCGCCGCTTACGACAGCACGCTTCTGGTTAAGATCGATTCGCTCCATGCGGCGGGAGCTTCCATGAAATCCGCGGTTAAGCATGGGCTTTCCCTGACGTGGGAGCAGGCGCGCCGCACCATGCCGAAACGGAAGGAATGGAGCGGAAAGGAATATGTTGTTTCCGATTATGCCGATCAATGCTGGAAGGACGGCATTGATGTCAAAACGGAAATGAAATATGCGATGAGCATTACCAAGCCGGGAAAAATGACGTTCCGGCCGGTGACGACCCATGAAGGGCGGCCGGAGTTCCGCGAGGAGCTGGCAAAGCGGATCGCCGGGCGAAAGACCGCTGTTCGCATGGCCGTCCGGCAGGCCGCCGTGGCAAAGCAGGCCGGGAAGTAAAAAAAGAGAGGCTCAAAATGAAATTGGGGGATTTTTTCAGTAAAGACGTAAAGGTCATGCCTTCGGGACAGAAGGCGGACGAAGAAAGCGTCAGGGTTTCAAAATACGCGAAGCCTCTGTTGAAGGCTGTTAAGTATTCGGCCGGAGCCGCAGCGATGGCGACGCTTCTGGCTTCCTGCGGGGCGTCCTATTCCGAGATTGACGTCATGAAGGAAAAGGTTCCCGAAGCCCAGCGCCGGGAAATAACGTTGAATTACGACGAGATGCTTCTGAATAAAATCGATTCGGTTTATGATGCCCGCGGAGACATGTGGGACGCTGTTTCGGTGGGGTTGGACGAAGCGCGTGAAGCGGCGGAGGCCAAAATGCCTTCAGAGCGTTCAGGATGGACGGGAAAGGATTATGTTCTTGCCGACCATATGAAACGAAGGGAAAAGGAAGGTCATCCGAAGGTATTGAGCGTCGGCAGTCATGATTTTTACAAAGTAAATACCGATTTCCGCGACAAGCTGATGAAGTCGGTGAACAAACAGAAATGGGCTTTGGAAGAGGCGGCCATCGCCAAATCCGGGCGCGGCAGCCGCTGAAACGGAAGAATGAAAACAGCCTGAAAGAGGCTGTTTTTTTATGCGCGGCAGAGAGAGAGTTTCCCGTTCCCGGGACAGAATTTTGAAGATTCTTTTCCCGTTCGAATACGTCTTCTCTCGGAGAAGCGCGGTCGGATTTCGGCTTTTAAAACGTAAATATTTATTTGTTATCATATAGTTGAAAAATTATACGTGCATATATAATAAAAATGTAACATTTGAGCGTATTTTTGAATTGATATACTAAAAAAGTACAAAAGACGAATTGGAAAAGGAACATTCAATGAAAAAAACTGTGATTGTTCCGTTGTATGTCTTGTTTTTTGTGTTTCTTCCTTTTTATGCACGGGCGGAAGCTTTAAATGCCATTGCGACGAAAGGATTTGAACTTTTTCTTGCGGTTCGCGGCGTTGTTTTTGTTATGGGCGGTTTTGGCCTGGTGGGGCTGGCTGTCGGAGGAATTTGCGGCGTTGTTAAATGGAAATGGTTGGCCTGTCTGGCATTCGGGCTTGTGATTGCCGCTCTGGCTTATTCTGTCGTTCATTATATGACCGATGACGGCATGGCGTAGCCGTTTGCTGTCTGGGATACAATTGATACACAGACAATAACGGTAACAAATTGAAACAAAGACTCCACAAATGTTGTCGCGAGACGAAAAGGCCGGGAGATGTTCCCGGCCTTTTCTTTCTGGGATAAAGCATCATTCCCGGAAGACGCACCATCCGTCAGAGCACCTCTTCTCTGCCGAACAGTCCGCGTCTGTCGTACAGGCTTCGGTTCGCGCGACTTTGCACATCCCTGAATCCGGCGTGTTCCTCACGAATGAGGCATACGTATCACAGGTATAACCCCCTCCGCATGAAGATGAAGAGCACCTGCAATAAAAGCCGTTTTTATGTCCACCGTATCCTTGCACGCCGGTGCTGTAACAATTCGGATATTTGGGATCAGTGCAGGGAGACAAGTGTTCGCAGGCCGTCTTGCACACACCATCGTAACAATTTTCCGAGCCTTTGCAATCAGCATCCGCTGTGCAAGAGCCAGTATGTGCAGTTTGACAGCTTTGTGCGTCCGGCGTGTTTCTGAGATAGGTTGTCCCACATTCCATTCCTCCGCCGCATGAAGAAGAAGTACACCTGCAATAAAAGCCGTTTTTATGTCCACCGTATCCTTGCACGCCGGTGCTGT
>USCC01000138.1 GCA_900553035.1 uncultured Rhodospirillaceae bacterium
GTCTTTTAAAATCAGCGACGGCAGCAGGTGGCCGTCCACAACACCGAACCATCCGCGAAAAGACCGCGCTCCGAAGGCCGCAAACAGAAGAACCGGCACCAGAAACCAGAAAGCCCAGGGGCGGAGAAACACAAAATCACTCATGGCCCTTCTCCCGCATATATCGGAGTGTTTCCCGGAAACGGCGCAGAACCGATATCGTGGCCAGACAAAGGAAAGCAAACAGCGGATAAGGATACAGCTCTTTCTGCGGGGTCAGATAAACCGACGCCCGGGAGGACGGCTCCCGCGCCGAAATCAGGCGGTAGGCCTCTTCCAGCCCCGGCGCGTTGTCAACCATGAAAAACAGCCCCCCCGTCCGGGAAGCGATTGTTTCCAGAAGGGGGCGGTCAATTCCCCTCTGCGGATCCGCGTCGGTGCCGACCCCGATTGTATAAACGGTCACCCCGGCGTCTTCGGCTCGTTTGAGAGCATCCGCCGGCATGATGCTGCCCGCATTATTGACACCGTCGGTCAGAAGCACGGCGACCTTCTGTTCTGCGCCGCTTTTTTCCAGATAGGAAACCGCCAGCCCCAGCGCGTCGCCGATGGCCGTCTTGCCGCCCAAAAGACCGACTTCCGCTCCGGCAAGCATTGTCCGGAGTGTGGAGAGATCAACCGTCAGCGGAACATACAGATTCGCCTGTTCGGCAAACAGGATGATACCGATACGGTCCGAACGACGGCCGGCGATGAAGCGGTCCGCGGCCTCCCTGACCGCATCAAGGCGCTGTGCGGGTTGTCCCTTAAGCAATAAATCCTTCTGCTCCATTGAACCGGAAATGTCCATAATCAGCAGAACGTCGCGGACGGGCACGGCGTAGGACTGCAATCCCGACGGCATCTGCGGCCGCGCCGCCGCCGTGATCAGGCACAGCCATGCCGTTGCCGTAAAAAACGAGGAACGGAAAAGCCGTGCCTTCCGTTCCCGAAGCGACAGGGCTTTGACTTCATAAAAAAAAGGTACTTTGACCGCCGCCGCCGTGTCTCCTCCCGTCCGCGGCCACAGGCGGCGCAACACGTAGGGCACGGGAAGAAGAAGGAAAACAAGCGGCCAGGCGAAATGAATCATGTATGTTCGGCAATCCACTCTTTGGCGGCCTCGACCAGCGGACGGACGTCTTCATTTTTAAAACGCTCCGCCGGCAGGTAAAGGACATGTTCGACAATGTCTCCCGCCCGGCCTTTGAACACCGGCTTTTTCGAGGTCGATTCCAGAAAAAGGCGCCATTTCCGCCCATACAGTCCGGCCACATTTTCACGCGGGAACTTCAACAACGCAATACGGCGTAGCAGAAGCGATATTTCTGCGGCCAGAGCGTAACTGTCGTTTCGGTACGTCTCGGACAGGCGCGCGATTTCTCCCAAAGCATACTTCCGCGCCGTCAGCCGGGGTTTTCTGAACATCAGAAACCATAAACCGACACAGGAAAACACGGCTCCGGCAATCAGAATCCACCATCCCCATGCCAGCGGCCACGCCGACGGCATGGGCGGCAGATGAATGTCCCGCAATCCGGATAAGTCAATCCCCTGCTGCATGTCGCCTCCTTATTTTCGTTCGGCCGTCAGAACGCCCCGGCGGACGGTCGGAGCCATGTCGTCGTCCGTCCGCAGCGGGATGTAAATCATGCCGCGGCTACGGCAGAATGCCTCCAGCTCCCGGCGCGGTTCCGTGAACATTTTCTCATATTCCTGCCGCCAGACGGGATCGTCCGTATGAATCGTCATCATTTTACGGCCGTCGCTGATGCGGTAACTTCCCGGCGGGGGCGGCGTCTGTTCCAGCGGATCAAAGATCTGGATACACACGACGTCGCAGTGGCGGCCGATATAGGTCAGGTGTTTTCGGGCCTCTTCGTCGAAATCGTGAAAGTCGCTGATGATGTAGACCCGGCCGCCGTTTTTGGACACGCGGCGCAGTTCGGACAGAGCTTCGGCCAGCGTTTTCCCCCGCCCCTCTCCTTCATCGTTGGCGGCGGCGGCAACGGCGTTGAATACCTCCATCAGTCGCCGCATCTGGCGGTGGGGGGCGATTTTGAAATAATGATCCGCCGACATGACGATCGCGCCGATTTTATCGCCGTTTTCACGGGATGCCCAGGCCAGAGCAGCCATAATGCGGGCTGCGGTGACCGACTTGAAGGCCTTCCGGGTTCCGAAACGCATGCGCGGCCGGAAATCTGCCAGGAACAGGACAGGCCGGTCGCGTTCCTCACGATAGAGCTTCGTATGCGTTTTACCTGTCCGTGCCGTCACGCGCCAGTCAATCAGGCGGATATCGTCCCCCGGATGATAAATACGGACTTCGTCGAATTCCATGCCGCGCCCGCGGAACGGGGAACGGTGCTGTCCCGCCCCTTCGTTTTTCGAAAAGCCGGGCGCGTCAAATGACAGCAGCGGCACATGACGGCGCTGTGCCAGAAGTTCGGCCAAAGTCACGTGAACGCCGTCTCCCTCCGGTAAGGCGTTTGCCTCGGAGGACGGGACGGAGGACGGTTTTATCAGCGACTTTAATTTTTTCAACATTACGGCAAAGGCACCCGGCTGAGCAGAACATCCAGGAAGCTGTCGGGCGTGACGCCTTCGGCTTCGGCTTCAAAGGTTAAAATGATACGGTGGCGCAGGACATCGTGCACGACGGCATGGATGTCTTCGGGCAGTACGTAATCCCGTCCCGCCAGCCATGTCCGCGCCCGGGCACAGCGGTCCAGGGCAATCGTGCCGCGCGGGCTGGCTCCGAACGCGACCCAGCGGGCGAATTTTTCGCCGTACGCTTCCGGATGGCGCGTCGCCATGACCAGCTGGACAATGTATTCCTCCAGCGCCGGAGACAGATGAACGTCCAAAGCCTCGCGGCGCGCCTCAAAAACACGGGACTGCGGCATGACTTCAAGAGCTGGGATGACATCCCCGGCCAGCGCTTCGTCACGGACAAGACGCAAAATCCGGCGTTCGGCCTCGGCATCCGGCTGGTCGATTCGGACATACATCAGGAAACGGTCAAGCTGGGCTTCCGGCAAAGGATAGGTTCCTTCCTGTTCGATCGGGTTCTGTGTCGCCATCACCATAAACAGTTTCGGCAACCGGTAGGTTTTACCGCCGACGGTCACCTGGCGTTCGGCCATGGCTTCCAGAAGAGCCGACTGCACTTTCGCGGGGGCGCGGTTGATTTCGTCAGCCAGAATCAGATTATGGAAAATCGGACCGGGCTGGAACTGGAAAACACCTGTTTCGGGCCGGTAGATGTCACTGCCCGTAATGTCCGAAGGCAGCAGATCCGGCGTAAACTGGATACGCTGGTCATCGCCTTCAATGGCTTCGGACAGCTTTTTTATCGCCTTTGTCTTGGCCAGGCCCGGCGCTCCTTCGACCAGAAGATGGCCGTCCGCCAGAAGAGCGATCAGCAGGCGGTCAACCAGTTCCGTCTGGCCGACGATGCATCCGTTCATGTATTCCTTCAGCGCTGTGAAACTGCGGCGCGCTTTTGTCATCCCCGCATCTGTTTCATTTTGAGACAGCATAAAAAAATCTCCTTTTTTGCCTGGAAACCTGTTACAAATATACACATTAACCGATTTAAGCGACATAGGGTATACGATTTATGGTCATATTGCCTCTTTATCAAGCCGTTTATGCGACGGCGGCGGCGAACTTCACGCAAACGGATTACTTCGCTTTGATGAAGGACGGCCGTGTCCGCGCGATGGACATGGCGCTGGGGTTCCCGTCGTACAGCCCGGAAAGGCGGCAGATCTGCGGCATATCGGTTAAGGGAGAGAAAGACTACGTCGGCCGATGCGCCCTGAAAATGACGGAGGAACCGCCGGAACTGGTTTTTACCCTGTCCAATTCCAGGATTTTATATCCCGCGGCATCTCCCGACAACCAGAAAATTGCTTTCATTGAACAGGAAATCGGGGAAGAAAAAGGAACGCTGCGAATCATACAGCGCGAAGAATTCGGATGGTTTCCCGTTCAAATCAGATTTCCGGCGTCTTTGTCGCCTGTTGCCTGGGGCAGCGGGGACACGATTCTTTTTACCGGCGAAGACGGGGCTCTGTATGTAACCCCTCTGGATCGCCGAGGCCGTCCGGTAAAAGTTGACGACGCCGGCCTCATGCCCGCCAGCCATTCCGGGACTAAGCGCCTGGCCTTTGTCCAAGGTCGCGAAATTGTTTTTCTCGGCGACATCCGGATACGCATTGAGGCCGGA
>USCC01000139.1 GCA_900553035.1 uncultured Rhodospirillaceae bacterium
CCGCATTCCCGTTGATTCCGGCTCATCCGGCAAAAGGAGAGGGGGACAAAAATCCGTATCCGCATTCTTTTCCCGCGCGGCGTCTTCGTTCAGCTTTTAAACACAAGGCAAGCTCTGCTGAGAGAGGCATTATAAAAGCCTCAACCCCTTTGTTTTTAAGAGCTTCATCCGGATTCGCTTCCGGGGGGCGGCCGAATCTGCACTCCATTCCGGGCGAAAAGGCAAATGCCGTCGCTTTAGTTTTGCGAAAAAGGATTCACGGAACGAAAAAAGAAACGCAAATGTGATCCGGAAAACGATTCGTTCTATTTGTCAACGGGAGGTTGTTCCCCCAGAGTATCGGCAAACGGGTCTTTCTGAAGAGCCGCATTGTTGATGGCTTCAAAAAGAATCAGCAATTCCTGCGGCGGCGGCGCTGCTTCGCGCAGATACGGATGCTTGGCCCAGCGTGTTGAAGTGGTTTCAAAGTCGGCCAAATAATCAATACCGCAGTAAGTCGCTCCTTCGGGCGCAGTTGTAAAGTGTATGTCTTTAAGCTTTATGGTTTTTGCGTATTCAATAATCTTGCGGACATGATCAGGGTTGTCGGCCAGAAGAACGGACGGCCGGAAATTCTTCACCGGGGTCGTTCCTTTGTACCCGTATATTTTCCCGTCATCCGTGACAATGACTCCAGTGGCCGGGGACGTTTGAAGCTGTTCTCCGCATTTGGCCAGAAGCCGCGTTTCCGGAATGGGAATTTCAGGTTTTACGTCCGGGAAACGCACTTCATGAAGATCCTGTACGTAATCCAGGGCCTCTCGGGAAGGCTTTTCACCCATCGCGCCCGCGTCCCCGGGAAAAAGGGACGAAAAAAAGGCAAAGACAGCAAAAACGGCGGCGTGGAGAGATATCTGTTTGAAGTTAAACATTTTCTTTCTTTTGTAATGTACAGAGGTATCCGGAAGAAGGTTTTTTTCCAAAAAAATTTCCAAAAAAATCATTTTTTGCGAAAAAAAATCTGGAAAGAAAGCCCGAACTGTCATATTATAATTTTGAGTTTACCATTTTAACTGGACAGTTCAACACTTTAAAAGGTGACACATGGCGATTTTAAACGAATATGAACTTCATCAATTGGCGGTTATGTCCGGGATTGACGAGCATGCAAGCATCGAAAACAAACAGTCTTTGCTGGTCGCTCTGGACGTCCTGCCGCCTCAGGGTGAGATGTCGGATGCCGATTACGCGGGCCTGGTCAACAAGACGCTGAACAAGTCTTTGGATGAGCAGTACACCCGTCCTCTGCCCCCTGTCTGCGTCCTGCGAAAGGATCGGCAGAAAAAGGTTGAATTCGTCGTGCCCGCCGGAAAGGAAAACGAAATCGTTTCCTGGCGTGTTGCTGAAGAAAACGGCAAAAACCATAACGGCCAGATCCGTGTCGCCGATACACAGGCGGTCTATGGTTCGGACGGCCAGCCGATGCGTCGTGAAATCAATGGTGTGACCTATGAAAAGCGTTCTTTTGAAATGCCGGCGGATATGGAGATCGGCTATCATTCTCTGGAAATGGCCATTCCGGGGCAACCTCTGTCCAAGACGCAGATGATCTTTGCGCCGACCAAATGCTATGATCCGATTGATATCGCCAACGGCGGAAAGGCCTGGGGCGTTCCTGTCCAGTTGTACGAACAGCGTTCCGATGAAAACCAGGGGATCGGGGACTTTTCCGACCTGGCCGAAATCGCGGACACAATCGGCAAACACGGCGCCGGAATCTTGGGCGTCAATCCGTTGCATGCCATGTTCCAGAACGCTCCGGAAGAGGCCAGTCCCTATTCCCCGGCCAGCCGTACGTACTTTAATCACCTGTACCTTGACGTGACGGCGGTTCCCGATTTTGAAAAAAGTGACAATGCCCAGTTGATTTACGATTCGCCCGAATATGAAGCAAAACGCCGCAAGGCACAGGACGTTTCGGACGTTGACTATACAACGGCTTTTGAACTGAAAATGCCGATTCTGGAAGAATGCTATGAAGCATTTATGAAGGACGGCGATAAGGAACGTCACCGGAAATTCAATGAATTCGTGGCTGAAGGCGGCGAACGTCTGAAAAATTTCGCGATTTTCCAGGCTCTGTCCGAACATTTCGCGAATGAGGAACCGAAACTGTCCGACTGGCGGGACTGGCCGAAGGAATATCAGGATCCGAATACGCCGGAAGTCCGGGAATTCGCCCAGCATAACAAACATAAGGTCGGTTTCTACGAATACCTGCAGTGGGAAACGCTCCGCCAGATGGAAAATGTTCAGGACGTCTGCCATAAAAACGGCATGAAGGTCGGCCTGTACACGGATATCGCCGTCGGCAGTGCGCCTTATGGCTATGAAGGATGGGGATGCAAGGATCTTTATATGAAGGCTTCTGCCGGTGCTCCCGCGGACATTCTGAGCCCGAACGGCCAGAAGTGGGACGTTATGGGCTTCAAGCCGAAAGCCCTGAAGGAAACAGGATATGCGCCTTTTGTGGAAATGTTGCGCAACAATATGAAAACGGCGGGATGTACGCGTCTTGATCATGTGTTGCAGTTAGCTCGTCTGTACATGATCCCGGAAGGGAAGTCAGCGAAGGAAGGCGCTTTTGTTTATTATCCGGTTGATGAACTGATGGCGGTCGCGGCTTTGGAAAGCCACCGCAACAAGTGCATGCTGATCGGCGAAGATCTGGGACAGCTTCCGGACGGTTTCCAGGATAAGCTGATGGATCACGGCATTCTGTCGTACCGAGTGCTTCCTTTTGAACGCGAATGGGGATACCAGAACGGCGGTAGCAACAACGCCTTCCGCCATCCGGAAGAATACCCGCTGTATTCGACGGCGGCTCCTTCGACGCACGATACGGCGTCCCTGGCCAGCCAGTGGACGGCCCGCGACGTTCACCTGAAGGATTATCTGGGATATTTCGAAAGCGACAAGCAGCGTGACATGGAATTCCGCCAGTATGAAACGCAGCGCGAAGCCTTGAATTATGCTCTGCATGAAAAAGGATCATGGGCACGTGTCGGCGGACAGGCAGTCGCGGATCCGGCGCATGACACGCGCTCGGTTCCCGAGAAGTTTGAACAGGCGGTTGCGGACTATCTGGGTCGTGCGAATTCGGCGATGCTTCTGTTCCCGTTTTCGGATATGTTCCGGACGAACTACATGGGCAACATCCCGGGAACACGTCAGCGTCATACCTCCAGGAATCCGGGCGTTGAGAAGGTTTTTGAAGACGGCGGCGCAAGCCGTATCCCCTGGAAGAACTGGCGTCCGAAGATGCACCTGAAGGTCAATGAAATCAAGGAAGTTCCGGTTTTCAAGGAAATTGCCGGGATTCTGAGCGGTTACCGCAAAGGGGGCAACGAAAACGCCAACACCAAGGATCCGCAGGTCGGTGAATTCAAGCGTCCGGGTCGCACTGAAACCAAACAGCGTGATTCGAAACGGGTTGTTTCCCTGTATCAGTCTCTGGCGAACAGCGGTTACTTTAAACAGCACGCCTATGACATTATTGCGGGGAAATTCTCTGAAAAGCACCGTCAGCGCGACATTCAGAAGACCGAAGATTTCAAGCGGGATTATGAAAAGCGTCGGCAGGCGATTGAAGAGAAGAAACGCCAGTATCAGGAGTGTCGAAGGCCTGAGAAACGGGAAATTCACATGGATACGCGGCTTGACGCACGGATACAATCGCTGAAGGTTGCCAAGCGTTAAACGATAAAAGCAAAAAACGGGCGGAGGATTTTCCGCCCGTTTCATTTTGCTTTGAATACTATGGGGGGAGGGCTGAATCATTTAAGAGGGGCTTTTGAACTTAAGGAATGCCTGGAAGGGAAAGGCATGGAAAAAAGCTCCCCATCCGTTTTTTAGGAAACAAAAAGACAGAAGCGGCTCTGCAAAAAATAGAGGGCACACATCCCGACTTCACTTTCCTGAAACGACACACGAGGGTAGCTTCTCTCCTTTTTTCAAAGCCGTTTCTCCTCCATTCTGCCCGACTTCACTTTCCCGAAATGGCATACAATAAGGGCTTCTCTCCCTCTTTTTTCAAAGCCGTTTTTCCTCCATACCGTCCGACTTCACTTTCCCGAAATGGCATACAA
>USCC01000140.1 GCA_900553035.1 uncultured Rhodospirillaceae bacterium
TGGCCGTGGCGTCCGGAGA
This sequence comes from uncultured Rhodospirillaceae bacterium, assembly GCA_900553035.1. Lineage (GTDB taxonomy): Bacteria > Pseudomonadota > Alphaproteobacteria > CAAGCB01 > CAG-977 > CAG-977. The sequence goes on from USCC01000140.1 coordinate 20, forward strand.
TTCCAAATCAATGACCCGCGCACCGGGCGTCGGCCCGAAACTGGCCGTACGTATCGTGACCGAGCTGAAAGGCAAGGGCTTTGACGCCGGGATTGCGGCCGGAGTGGCCGGGCCGTCGGGCGAAGCCGCACCCGAGGGCGTCTCTGTTGTCGGCGATGCTGTTTCGGCTTTGGTCAATCTGGGGTACGCACGGATGGATGCGGCGATGGCCGTCAACAGAGCTTATAAAAAACGCGGGGCGGGCGCGTCGGTTTCCGATCTGATCCGTGACGCATTGAAGGATTTCGCGCCATGAACGAAGAACGGATCATCAGCCCGGCTCGGCGTTCCGGTGATGAAGATATGCTTTCCATGCGGCCGCAGTCGCTGGGGGATTTCATCGGGCAACGCACCGTTTGCGACAACCTGAAGGTTTTCATTACCGCGGCGCTGACACGCGGTGAAGCGCTTGACCATGTTCTGCTGTTCGGTCCTCCCGGTCTGGGAAAAACGACGCTGGCACAGATCGTGGCACACGAACTGGCGGTCGGCTTCCGGGCAACGTCGGCGCCGATGATCTCCAAAGCAGGCGATCTGGCCGCTATTCTGACCAATCTGGAAAAGAACGACGTTTTGTTCATTGATGAAATTCACCGGCTGAACCCCGCAATTGAGGAAGTCCTGTATGCGGCGATGGAAGATTTTCAGCTGGATCTGATCATCGGCGAAGGACCCGCGGCGCGTTCCGTCCGGATTGACCTTCAGCCCTTTACGCTGGTCGGCGCAACGACGCGCTCGGGGTTGCTGACACAGCCTCTGCGGGATCGGTTCGGCATTCCCATGCGCCTTGATTTTTATGAACCGGCGGATCTGGAAAAAATCGTTGTGCGCGGTGCGGGTGTTCTGAATGTCGCGGTGACTCCGGACGGCGCAAAGGAAATCGCCCGCCGTTCACGGGGGACGCCGCGCGTGGCCGGGCGCCTGCTGAAACGTGTCCGCGATTTTGCTTCGTTCGCCGGGAAAAAGGAAATCGACGCAAAAATCGCCGATGCCGCCCTTAAACGTCTGGATGTGGACGGAAAAGGCCTGGACATGATGGATCGGCGCTACCTGACGTGCATCGCGGAAAAATACGGCGGCGGACCGGTCGGGGCGGACGCTTTGGCCGCGGCTCTGTCCGAAGAGCGCGATACGCTTGAGGAAGTCATTGAACCGTTTCTGTTGCAGCAGGGGTTTGTCCAGCGGACATCCCGCGGTCGTGTGCTTTCCATCCTGGGATACAGGCATCTGGGGCTGACGCCGCCGGCGTCGGTCGTTCCCTCTTTATTCGGAGACGAAGAATGAAAACACAGCTTCCCATTCGGGTTTATTACGAAGACACGGACGCCGGAGGCGTGGTTTATTACGCCAACTATCTGCGTTACGCCGAACGCGGCCGAACCGAATTTTTTCATGCGGCCGGATTTTCAAATTCGGAATTTCTGCAGGCCGAGAAGCCTGTCGCGTTCATGGTGCGGCGCTGTGAGGTTGATTACCTGAAACCCGCCCGGCTGGAAGACGATCTGATCGTTGAAACCGAGGTCGAGGAGCTGGGGGGCGCTTCTCTGACGTTCCGCCAGACGGTTCGCCGCGGCGAAGAGGAGCTGGTCATCATGAAGGTTGTCGTGGTCTGCGCTCAGCTGACGGGTCGCCCGTCGCGCCTGCCGAAGGAGCTGAGGGAAAAGCTCACGGACTGACGATCCTGGATTCTCCCGCCGCGGAAAAGGCTTCGGAAAAGAGGAGCGGATGGACTTTCGCGAGCCGTCCGCCGCGAAAAGCTTTCAGACAGAAGAAGAGGCGCGCGGTCAAAAGATCCCGGAGCCGTGCGGATCTTCGCCGTTTCGGAGAGAGCCTTCTCTGCACGGAGGCTTTTCCCGATCCGCCGCTCTTTTTTACAAAAATATTTTTGTAGGCAAACGAGACTCCATCCTTTATAACTTGGCACAGGTCGACGGATGTAACCTTGCGTTAATGAATATGGGGTAAAATTTCCGTAACTTTTCCAAACTCACCGAAGGGAGTCTTTTATGCAAGCGGGTACTCTGCAAGCCTTGGCGACAACGAACCTGTCCATGTGGGGACTGTTCATGCAGGCCGATTTCGTTGTGAAAACGGTCATGATCATGCTGATCATGGCGTCGGTCTGGTCTTGGGCGATTATTTTTGAAAAGGTGATGCTTCTGCGTTCGGCGCGCGAAGACGCCAAAAAATTTGAAACGCAGTTCTGGTCCGGCGGTTCCCTGGACGAGATGTTCGACCGTCTGGAAGCCAAGCCGTTCCGCCTGGATCCGATGTCGGCGATTTTTGTCGCCGCGATGCGCGAATGGCGCCGTTCTTCGGGGGCTTTGAACGGCGGTGTCCACGGCACCAGCCTGCAGCAGCGCATTGACCGCGTCATGCAGATTACGCTGGATCGCGAAGTCGATCGGATGGAAAAACGGATGACCTTTCTGGCCTCGACCGGGGCCGTGTCGCCGTTTATCGGCCTGTTCGGTACGGTCTGGGGGATTATGAACAGCTTCCATTCCATCGGCGCCAGCAACAATACCAGTCTGGCCGTCGTCGCGCCGGGTATTGCGGAAGCCCTGTTCGCCACTGCGCTGGGGCTGGTTGCCGCCATTCCGGCCGTGCTGGCCTACAACAAGCTGTCCAGTGATATGAACCGTTACGCCAAAACACTGGAAAACTTCGCCGGGGAATTCAGCACCATCCTGTCCCGTCAGATTGACGATACGGCACACCGTTCCGAAAAACGGAGCGCCTGATGGGAGGCGGAATCAAATTTTCGGCCCGCGGACGGCGCCATCAGGGATCGTTCAGCGAAATCAACGTCACGCCGATGGTTGACGTCATGCTGGTTCTTTTGGTGATTTTCATGGTGACGGCGCCGATGCTGACCACCGGAATTTCTCTTGACCTGCCGCGCGGCGACGGGCAGGCGATTGAAGACAGCGACCGCGCCGTTGATATCAGCATTGACGCCCGTTCCCGGATTTATCTGGGCGGCGAAACCGTCAAGCCCGACGCGCTGGTCAAACGGCTGAAGGCCATGCAGAAAAGCAATCCGAACCTGAAAATCGTCATCAGCGGCGACAAGGCAACCTCTTACGGCCAGGTGATCGAGCTGATGTCGCTCCTGCGGATGGCGGGCATTTCCAAGGTCGGCCTGAAAACGGGCGATCTGCTGGATACGGAAATCGTCAAACCGAAACCCGCACCGAAGAAAGGGAAGTAAAAACGGTGGGACTGCGCCTTTCCCTGTTCATGCGTCTGCGCCATTACCCGTTCCTGTTCAAAACGGTGCAGAAGATGTTTGACCACATGCCGATGGTTTTTTCCGTCACGTTGCATGTGCTGGTCGCTTTTCTGCTGACATACGATTTTTACGAAGCGACAAAATCAGATGTTGTGTCGGTGCCGATATTTGTCGTTGATCTGGAAAACATCAAAATCGGTGAACGGACGAATCTGCCGCCAAAGCTGGCCGAAGCAAAGAAAAAGACCGCCCGAAAGACGTCCGGGGCTCTCAAAACATCGGCATACAGCGCCGCGGCGGGGGGACGGTCGGCGTCTTCGGGCGGAAATGCCCGGGGCGGAAAGGGAGCCGGCACGTCCGCACCTTCATCTTCCGGCGCCGTTTTGGAAAATGAACTCAATAAAATGCTGGACTCCGTGACGGGAACGTCTTCGAAATCGAAGAAAACGACGGCGGCGTCAAATTCCGTCAAGGCCTCGGGCGGTGGCGGAGCAGAAGGCGATCCGTTCAAGACTCTGCTGGCTTCGGTGGACGGAATCCGCGGTGGAATGGGACACTCAACGGAAACGCCGGACATTGATCCTTCCGAAAGGGTGACCGATGGAATCGAAGGCGGATCCGGCGGAAGCTATACGCAGGAGCTGTCCGTTTCGGAAAAGGATCTGCTGGGGCTGAAGCTCCGGCAGTGCTGGAATCTTGACCCGGGGGTGC
>USCC01000141.1 GCA_900553035.1 uncultured Rhodospirillaceae bacterium
CGAACCCGCCGCTGTTCCGCCGAAACATAAAACCATTGCCGGTTATACGGCCATTTCAAAACTCAAAGACCAGACCAGATAAATTTTCAACTGATTTTCCCAAAAAACTATAAAAGGGGGGGTTATCCCCCCTTTCTTTTTTGCCTGAAGGCCAAAGCAAGCTGCCCGTTTTCTTTTTCAGAAGCGCGGCCTTCCGGAGGCTTTATCATCCCCGATGAGACCAGAGAAATATTTTCGCATTTAAAGGACTGAAAACATACTTGCTTTCCAGAGCAAACTCTTTCAGGGGTTGCGGCTTAAATGCTTTTGAATAAAGAGGGCACGGCTTCCTGAAGGAAAAAGGCCTTTTAGCTGCCCCTTTCGAGCAGAACCGCCTTTTCCCCGTCCAGAAAAGACGGACAATTCGTCTTTTTTATCTCCTCAAGACTCTCCTCAAAACAGCGCGGCAAGAGATTACGACTTCGCCCTGAAAACATGCTTTCTTTCCAAAGCAGTCTTTTAACTGACGCCGTTTAAATGCTTTTAAAGGAAAAGCATCTTGCCTCCGGAAGAAAGAAAACAGCACAACGTTCATCAGGATGCATATTTTACCGCCTCAAGACTTTCCCAAAAACTGCGCGGCAGGAGATTACGGCTTCGCCCTGAAAACATGCTTTCTTTCCAAAGCAGTCTTTGCTGAAATGCTTGTGAAGGGCAACGGTGCCGATCGTTAGGAAATAAGATGAAATACCTCTCTTTTATGCCCGCTGTCCTGCTTCATTCTGCGCCCTCCGGAAAATCTTCCGGAAGCGGCAGGAGCCAACGTTTTGAAAGCAGTAAAAATCACGCCGCCTCCGGAATCCTCTCGGAAGCTTAAAGAATCAGCAAGGGCGGAGATTCCGGAGAAGACGTTTTCCGGCGGCACAGGCGTCCTTATTTCTTATGCCCGTGCTTTTTAGGAAGGTTCAGCGGAAAGGCTGTGCCCAGTTGTTCCAGAAGGGTCTTCCCGTTGATTTCATCCGCCTGCCCGGGTTCCAGATTTCCAAGCTGGAACGGGCCGTAAGCGATTCGAATCAAGCGGGTCACCTGAAAACCGAAATGCTCCATCAGACGGCGAATTTCACGGTTTTTCCCTTCCTTCAGGGAAACAGTCAGCCACGCGTTTGATCCCTGCTCCTTGTCCAGAACGACCTGTACTCCGGCATAACGGACGCCTTCCACCGTAACGCCTGCGGCCAGCTCTCCGATAATCTGCGGCGTCATTTTACCGTGGATACGCACGCGGTAGCGCCTCACCCACCCTTTGGCCGGATGTTCCATTTCGCGGGCAAACGCGCCGTCATTCGTCAGCAGAAGAAGCCCTTCGGAATTCAAATCCAAGCGTCCGACGGAAATCACGCGCGGCAGGTCATCGGGAAGCGATTCAAAAACCGTCTTCCGCCCCTCGGGATCCTTATGGCTGGTCACCAGACCCGCGGGTTTGTGATAGCGCCAGACGCGCGTGTGTTCGCGGTTGGGAAGCGGACGGCCGTCCACAAGGATATCGTCCTTTTCCGTCACGACGACGGCCGGCGTTGTCAGCACTTCGCCGTTCAGGACGACCCGCCCTTCGGTAATCCGTCGTTCGGCGTCACGGCGTGAACATACACCCGCACGGGCGATCGCCTTGGCGATCCGCTCGCCCTTTTTTTCGGTTTCATCCGTCATCTGATTTCCTGTTTTTCGTTAAGAGAGAAAGAAGAAGGCATCATCGCCTGCGCCGTCAGCGTGACGGGCAGCGGCGCCGTTACCATATAGTCGTCCGTTTCAAAATACGTTGCCTCACGCGAGGTGTAAACGGCCCGCACTGCGGCAGGCACGTCGGTTTCAATGTCGGCGATTCCAGCGACATCATACCCCGATCCGGAAAGAAAATCCGCGGACACCCTATCGTTGATTCCCGTCGAAGCCGACAGGGTCAAGGGCGCAGTTTTCAAAGAATCAAGCAGCTCATCATCATCCAGGTTAACCCCTTCGCCCGGCAGGATTTTTGCCAGCTGAAAAGTTTCCACCAGCTTCGGCAGAGGTGCGCCACCATATCCTTCCGGCGCCGAAGCGGCCGTTTCAATGTGCAGAACCGGCGCTTCGACCACCACGGCCGGCTTGCGTTCCGATGACTTTCCCGCGCGGCCGTGAGAAGCCGCCTGCCTGTCCAGCCATATTTTCAGAGATTTCGGCAGAACCGCAAAACGTTCAATTTTATCCTGAAAAATGTCCGCCAGGACTTTGCGCACCTGACGCACCGTCCTCATTTTATTTTTTTCGTTGTAAAAAATCGGCGGATTGGCCATCGCCGCATCGGGGAACAGGTCAGCCGCCAGCTTGTGCGGCGTAAATTTGTCGGCACGCAGGAGCATGACAGCACCGGACGGCCCCATGAAATGAGCCAGATACAGGTCAGCCGGAGAAATCTCTCCGCCGATCTGATCTTCCAGAATCTTTTTGTTGCTTTTGGCAAATTCGGCCGCCAGCAGAGCGGCAATACGCGGCGAACGACGCAGGGACAGAATTTCCTCGCGGACTTTCCGATCCTTGACGCGGTAACGCCCCCGACGGTCGCGGTATATTTTTCCGGCCAGCTTGGCATAGCCGTATTTCGCACCGTGCAACTTCATCTGCTGAAGCCATGTTTCCGACGTAAACTGGTAAATGCCTTCCGCACTGGACAGCGCAGCCGATGCATCGGCGTCAAACCGGCTTTCGTGGCCGGCCTTGGCCATCATGTAATCAAAGCTGACGCCGCTGATATCGCTGGCGTCCCGGATACAGCGCACAATGTCGCGTTCGACCTGAAAACCGCCGATTTTATAGACCGTATTGTCGATTGCAACGTCTGCCGTCACTTTGTGCTGTCCCCTTTCGGCTGATGGAAAAAAGTATACAGGTTCCGGCGGCTGATTTCAAAGATGTTTTTCTTGACATCGCCGGCCGGCGGCGACACCCTGAACCCCATGAACAGTTTTCTGACCCATGTTATAGATACGGCTTTTGACGAAGCGTTTCAAGCCATGAAACGCGGTGAAGTCCCGGTCGGCGCCGTTATTTTTTCGCCCGAAACGGAATACATCGCCGCCGTGGCTTCCAATCGCGTCGAAGAAGACCGCGATCCGACCGCCCACGCCGAAATTCTGGCTTTGCGCCAGGCCTGCGCGGCGGCGAAGGAAACACGGCTGACAGATTTCGACATTTATGTCACACTGGAACCGTGTCCGATGTGTGCCGCGGCGATTTCGTTCGCGCGGATTCGCCGTTTGTATTTCGGCGCTTATGACCCGAAAGGCGGCGGCGTTGAACACGGATGCCGCGTGTACGGCCGGAAGACCTGCCACCATGCGCCCGAAGTGTATGGCGGTATCGGTGAACGCAAGGCGGCGGCTCTGCTCAAAGATTTTTTCCTTTCCCTGCGTTAAGGCGGAGACAGAACATGGCGAACAAACCCTTATTCATTGACCGGCTCCAATTGACGGAAGAGCTGTTTACGGAATCGCCGCCCCCTGCCCCGGCCGAACCGATGTCGGTGACGGCCGTTTCATACGCCGTCAAAAACCTGGTGGAAAGCAAATTCATGTCCGTCCGCGTCCGGGGTGAAATTTCCGGATTCAAGCGCGCGGCGTCAGGACATATGTATTTTGCACTGAAAGACGAGGAATCCGTTCTGGACGGCGTATGCTGGCGCGGAACAAAGCTGTCCGCCGCGCCCGAAGACGGGCTTGAGGTCATCTGCACGGGTCGGATAACCACCTACC
>USCC01000142.1 GCA_900553035.1 uncultured Rhodospirillaceae bacterium
CGCGGGCACAGAGCGCAGAAACACGCTGTTGCCGCCAAAGTCATCGATCTCCAGTCCGGCGCTTTCCAGCAGCTCAAGGTTGGAGAGGAGGGCAGTCTTTTCCTCCGCCGACAGCTCCACCACCAGCGGCTCCAGCAGCAGCTGGGCCGGAACATCTCCATAGTTCGCCGCCAGCTTCTCGAAAAGCTGGCGCTCGTGGGCGGCATGCTTATCAATGATGCAGATCTCCTCCCCACGCTCAGCGAGGATATAGGTCTTGAAGATCTCACCCACATAGCGCAGAGGGGCAGGGCCTTCCTGCACGTCAAAGCCCAGCTGTTCCGGCGTATCCTCGGCAGCAGAGGTCTGCTGCGGAGCTGGGGCGGCGGGCAATTCCTCCTTGGGGGCAGGATCCCATGCCGCCATGTGGTCCTGATGTTCGGGCAGATCTGCGCTGTCCGGTTCAATGTCCAATGCACCTTCTCCCAGCGCTGCGGCAAAGACAGGTGCTTCAGGCTCACTCTCCGTGGGAGCTGATGCCGGCTCCGAGGAGGAAGAACCCCTTCCTGCAGAAGAGCCGGAAGCCTTCTTTGATGAACCCGAACTGCCGCCGGAATCTCCGGATATGGCAAATGATGACCTGGATACCGCAAGCGAAATCGCCGCTTCTCAGTTCCGGCCGGAGCCGAGCGAGCCGGTTTCGGAAACCTCTGAAGCCTCCGAGGAGGAAGAACCCCTTCCTGCAGAAGATCTGGAAGCCCTCCCGGACGAACCGGCGGCGCCGGTCGACAGGACGGATGTCCCCCTCAGTGTTTCCGCAGAAGAGCTGGAAACGATAACGGATGACGATACCGCGCTGATTGATCAGGCCGCCGAAGAAGCCGAAGCCCGGAACGCCCATGCGATGACGAATGACGAAATCGTGAACATCGAATCACAGGAAGAACGTGATCCCGAAGAATTTTCCGATACCCTTCCGGAAACAGCGGCCGAAAAACAGATTGAGGATGAGGAACTTCGAGAGTCCCGGGAAAGCTCTGCCCCACATGAAGCGGACGTCCCCGTGCCGGAAAACGAAAATACCGCCCTGATCGACAATTACGCGGAGGAAACCGCCGAAGAGCTTGAACAGCCGGTGCCTCTTGGAGTCATTACAGACGTGGAAACGCAGGAAGAACGTGACCCGCCTGAACCTTCGGATATGCTTCCTCCGACAGGGACATTCCTGTTTTTCGGCGAGAGCGGCGTGTCTTCGTTCAGCGGGAACAAAGACCGGTCAACCGTGTTTCTCAGCAATGACAACGGCCATTTCAACGACCTGTCCGGATGGTATCTGGTCGTCAGCACATTGTCGCAGACGCAGGACAAGAACACCGTTCTCCCGGACGGGCTGTTCTGCCAGGGCATCGTGACAACACAGGACGGCACTTCTCACGTCTTTTCGAATCAGGAAAACCTGCCCGCGTGGGCAGAGGATGGCAAACAGCCGCCGTTCTCTCTGGTGCTGAACAGCCTTGACGTCGTGTCGCTGGCCGGCCGTGCCGGAACGGCTCTTGAACTGGACGGCGCCAATGGTATCCTCATCGGGCCGAACAAAGCGCGGCTGATTTTCAGCGGCGTGGAAAAAATCATCATTCCGGCTCCGGCAGAACCGGAAACTCACGTGTATGTCCAGCCTGAACCCGAAGAACCGGTTGATGCGGATTCGTTTACCTTCACACTGGAAGACGCTTCACGCGGCGCACAGGAAACAACAGACGCCTCCCATATCGTGATCAAGGCCGGATACAGCCTTTACGGTTGGAACGTTGCGTTTGAAAACGGACAGACGATGAGCCTTGCTGACGTGCGGCTGTACCGTTCCAAACATCATGAACTTCCCGACTCCGCCGGAGTCATAACGTACAGACAGGGAAGCCTGAGCTTTACGGGTGCACAATCCATCAAAGCCTATGAAAAACCGTCTTACTGCGGTTACGGCCTGCCGCCGGTTTCGATTTAACCCGAAACGGCGGCCGATGCTGTTTTTCTAAGTTCCCGGCGGAGAGTCAACATCTTCGGACACTGAAAATGAAAATATTTTCTGAATAGTACCCATAATCTATCAACTTGTGTTTGCAATTTTATCCGTTTTAGGCTATGCTTTCTTCCATAACAAACAAAAACACACACAAGAAACAAAAACTATGCAGGGGGAAAAGCAATGAAAATCTTAATCGGGGATAATCATACTTTTTTCAGAGAAGGGTTAAGAGCTCAGCTGAGCCATTTTGAAAACGTCCGGGAAATACACGAAATCATCTGTATCGAAGACATTCTGTTCGACGTGGGGAAACTTTCCCCTCCGGATATCCTTTTCATTGACCGGGAAATCCTGGAACCATCATGGAAAGCGACGCTGGCAGAGGTGATTAAATGTTATCCGTCTTCCCATGTCGTACTGTTGAGTATTTCGGAAAACGTCAGCGAAATCTGGGAGGCGTTCAGCCTGGGTATCCACGGCTTCATCACGAAATACTCGCCTGATGCGCAGAACATCAATGCCCTTCGTCTGATTATCGAAGGCATTCCTTATGTTCCGCCCGTTGTTCTCAAGGGATTGCCTCTTCAGCATAAGATAAAGGAGGATTTCCCGCTTCTGCCATCCGGGCATCGTCTGACCGGCCGCCAGCGGGAAGTGCTGAACCTGTTGAGCATTGGAATGTCCAATAAGGAAATCGCGCACAAAATCAAAGTGTCGGAAGCAACGGTCAAGCTTCACATCAACGCGTTATTGCGGCATTTGCAGGTTGAAAACAGGACAAAAGCGGTTGTTACGGCGCAAAAGATAGGGATTATCTAAGCCGGGAAGACGAAAAGGATTTTCGCCTTTCCGTATTTTCTTTCATCCGAAACCGTAAAATCGTTGGGGATCAGCTCTTCTTCCGATTTTTCGGCTTCAATGATGCACAGCGTCTGCGGACCGATCCATCCTTTTTCCGCCAGCGCTGTCAACGCGGCGGGGATCAGCCCCTGACGATAGGGCGGATCCATAAAGACAATATCGACAGCCTCGTCCGCCGCCGGAGGGTTCAGGACATCTGCCGCCAATACGGTGTATTGGTGGGGTTCAACGATTTTCAGATTGTCTTTGAGGCAGGCGATTGTCCATGCGTCTTTTTCCATGGCATACAGACGGGATGCGCCCCGGGAAAGGGCTTCAATTCCCAAAGCGCCCGTTCCGGCGAAGGCATCCAGAACCGTGATATCGGCCCATGAGAGGTCTTTTTTCCGCAAACGGCTGTCCAGCATGTTAAAAACGGATTCGCGCGCCCGATCCGAAGTCGGACGCGTGTTTTTTCCTTCCGGACAGGCCAGCGGCCTCCCCCTGTATTTTCCTGCAACAATTCTCATGAAAGCCATCCTCCGACGTTTTAAATTTTTTTCAAGAAAATATTTTCTTTTTTGTTTGACAAAAAAGACAAAAACAGGTTATTTTGTCAATTAGAGACGAAATGAGGAGAATTCCTATGGTAAAGTCATATGCTGAATTTTGCGCGAAAGCCGGAGAATATCCGATTTGCGATTTAATGCCCAGCGGCGTCAAGGCCATTGAAAGCGGAGAAAAGCGCCGCGCGATCGGTTTTGGACGTGAGGGTGAGGAAATCAGCAGAAATCCGGCCGACATTCTGCTTGAAAAGCTTGGAATGCGTCGTGCCATCGGCTTTGGACGCGAAGGAGAACTGATTAAGAACGGACCTTCCGAACATGCGCATGCTGTCGGATTCGGCCGAGA
>USCC01000143.1 GCA_900553035.1 uncultured Rhodospirillaceae bacterium
TGCACCCCCTGATTTCGGCGTTTTTCAGCCGCCCCAAAATTTCAAAATATTTGCCTTTGCGGCCGCATGGGCAGTCGTCTTCTCCGCACAAAACGCCTTCGTCCTCGGTCAGGAGCGAATGCCCCGGGTATGATTCCGGTAGCACGGAAACAACCTGAACAATCCCTTTTTCTCCGGTTTTCGCGACGGAAAAATCCGCAGGCCGGCGGATGATGACATCGGAAAATACCGATGCGTGCAGGTGGCCGCATTCACACTGCATGTAAATGCATCCGGTCTGCTCGACCATGCCGTAATAATCATGCACGTCGGATAATCCGCATACGTCGGTCAGACGTTTTTTGAATTCATCGGCCGATACGGCTTCGCGGATCAACTTTTTCCAGCCGCCGCCATGAATTAAAATCCCGTTTGACAGGTCAATCGTCTTTCCGGATTTCAGGAGTTCCCTGTAAAAGTGTTGCCAGATCATGAACGTGAATCCGAACAGCAGGATTTTCCGACCCTGATGCCGTTCCAAAAACGCCTCAAGCGCCGGGAAATCAATTTCCATGTCATCGTTCAGGGCGTACGTCCGGTCGGCGCCGAAAATGGAAAACCCGAGAATCCCGGCGCCGCGTGCCGAAAACATTGCGCGGTTTTTAATCACAGAGGGCGAATCGATAATCAGCATGGGCAGGCGCGACGCTCCCGTAAACGCGGAGACAATACCGACCAGAGCCTTCTGCTGATTGGCGACCCCCGCTCTGTCGAGATAGATTCTTGACACGGCCTGTCCCGTCGTCCCCGAAGACGTCAGCGTTTTAAACACGTCGGTATCGGGAATGCTTTTCAGAGTCATTTCCTTGAACAGAGAGACCGGCAGAAAGGGAACATCCCGGTAATCTGATATTTCCGCGGGACAAACCCCCAGGCCGTCCAGCATGTTCCGGTAAAGCGGGCATGCCTCGTAATGCTTCTGCGTCAGACGGCGCAGAGCCGCGGTCATGAAAGCGGCCTTTTCCGTGCGGTTCAGCCCGAAAACGGGCAGGCTCAGCGCTGTTTCAAAATCGCTCATGAGGCGTTCTCCAGCTTTGCGTAAAGGGTTTTTCCGGCTTCGTTTTTCGGAACGGCCGGAATGAACAGAATTTTGAACGCCGTCGGATTCAGACGGCTTTTTTCGGCCAGGAAGCTTTTGACGTCGCGCATCCGGCTTTCATCCGTCACGTAGACATGCATTTCGTCATCCCGACCCGCACAGGCGCAGTCCAGGCCGTCGAAATGCGATTTGAGCAGACGTTCGGTTTCATCCAGATTGACACGGTTGCCAAAAATCTTCAGAAAGCGTTTCTTGCGTCCGACAACATAATAAAACCCGTCGGCATCGCGTCGAGCCATATCTCCGGTGACCAGAATACCGTGCCGTTCGTCGCCTCTGGCCAGGTCTTCGCCCTTTTCCGCATAGCCGAGCGTTACATTCGCGCCTTCATACACCAGCTCTCCGACCGTATCGGAAGCCGTGATCTCCTGTCCGTCAACGTCAATCAGCTTGAACCGGCCGCCCGGAATGGCGATTCCCATTGACCCGTACTTTTCAAGCGATTTGTCCGCCGGAAGGTAGGCCATGCGAGCCGTCGCCTCGGTTTGGCCGTACATGACAACGAAATGCTTTCCGGTTTTCTGTGCGTATTCGGCGAATTTCCTGTGAAGTTCGGGGGAAAGCTTGCCGCCGGCCTGTGTCATCGTGCGCAGCGTCGGCAAATCACGACGGAAAAACCGTAGCCTGTCAAGCATCTCATACGTATACGGCACGCCGCCGAAAGAGGTGGCGCCGAACTCTGAAAACTGCTCCCAGAATTCGCGCTGCATCAGTGTTTTCCGAGTCAGAATGAGCGCCGCGCCGACGGCCAGATGCGTGTTGATGATCGACAGGCCGTAGGTATAGTTCATCGGCAGGGTCGTAATCGCTTTTTCCGTAGCGTCCAGTTCCAGATACCGGACGATGGAGTCTGTGTTCGCCTTTAAATTCATATAGCTCTGCCGGACGAATTTGGGGCTTCCCGTTGAACCGGAAGTCGTCAGCAGAAGAGCCAGTTCGTCATGCAGGGGAGAGAGGCCGCCGCCGGCGCGCCGGATCAGGACGTATCCTTCATCTCCGTAAATTTTTTCTCCTTCAAACGTGTCGGCTTTGGCTTCCGGAACCCATAAAGCGTCGGGGCCGTAGAGATTCAGAAAGTTATTCAGAAGCTCGGCGTCAATATGTTCGTCCAGCATCAGCGGAACGATGCGGTGCGTCAGGAACGCCGTGTACCCCAGCAAAGAACCGAACGTGTTTGAGCACAGATTGAAAATCAGGCTGCGCTTCCCGGCGGCCCGAGCCAGCGCGTCGCTTCTGCGCGCCAGTTCGCCGTAGTCAATCCGGCGTCCGTCTTCGGTTATGACGGCGGTATTGTCCGCATACCGGTTAAAATCCCACATGGCGAATTTCCTCCATTTTGAACGTTTTTCCATGCCCCGGCAGAAGGATCATGCCGTCGGGGATTGTTTCCAGAAAAGGCTTTGTCACGGTATCGTATTCTCGGGCGTTGCCGCCGGGAAAACGTGTGATGACGGGCGTGCCGTAAATCAGGGAATCACCCGTGAACAGCGCTTCGCTGTCCAGAAGGATGCAACAGCTGCCCTGCGAATGGCCGGGAGTATGCCTGAAATGCAGGCGGCGACCCTCCCATTCCATTGTCATTTCCCGGTCAAACGTCTGATCTGCCCGGCATTCGTAAGGGCGCACGGCCGCGGCGAATTTCTCCGCCAGATGTGTGCCGTCCCGTTCATCCCTCTGCGCCAGGACAAAGGAAATCAGAAAAGGCCGGTTGTTTTTTTCCACAGCAATCGTTCGGGCGCATTTTTCCTGGCACACCAGCGTTGTTTCAAATCGTTCCCGCAAGTGCGGAACGCCGTTTGTATGGTCGGGATGCTCATGCGTCAGCAGAATCGTCACTTCTCTGACGCCGCTTTTTTCCAGAAGAGCGTCGGCTTCTTCGGACGGATGCGGATCAACGGCCAGCGCCCGCGTGCCCGAAACGATGAGATACATGTTCGTTCCCACATACTCCGATTCAAAACGGAATACGTTGCTTCCGGAAAGAAGACAGCGTTCCATGCCCTGTCCTCCGCCTATCTGAAATCCGTATCCGCCAGCAGCGTGTCCGCTTTGATGTCGCGGGTCAGCGTGCGTCCGACAAGACTTTCCAGACGGTCGGCCGGAATACCGGTGCCGGGTCGTTTGACGTCCAGATCGGCGGGGGACAGAGTCTGTCCGGCTTTCAGATCCCGTGCGGCGATAACACTGCGGCGCATCTTTTTGCGCTGTTCATATTCGGCTTCGGAAACGATGCGTTCCTTTGAACCCAACGCTTCGTGCACATTGCGGCAGCATTGAATCATCCGGGCGATTGAGTATCGGGAGCTTACCTACTACGGAAGCTATACATTGCAGTATGTATT
>USCC01000144.1 GCA_900553035.1 uncultured Rhodospirillaceae bacterium
GGGGGGAGAAAACAGGTGTATGGGGAACGAATCGGAAGAGCTCCGCAGAAGACGCCGGGGTTCGGGACAACGGACGTTCTCTTGCGGCAGTTCCGGAGGTTCCTCTTCCGGAAAGAATGAGGCAGAGTGAACAGGCGGATCTGTCCGGTATCATAAAAAAATGCCGAGGCCAGAAAATCGTGAAAAATTTGGGGCAGTTCTCTTTCCGGTACGCAGAAAAGGCCGATTCAAGCCACTGTGTTCAGGAAAAGACGTCTGCATGAACCTGTAAAACCGAATAATCCGGCCGCTCTTTCCGAAATTGACCTCAGAGATATTTATTCGGCGCAAAAACAGTCGGAAACGTTCAAATACGGTATGAAAACAGGGCTTGAGTTACGGGGCGCCTGACCGGTTTTGGGGGAAGGTGTCCGGAAACGGACAGAAAGGCGAGGCGGCGAGAATATCGCTCTGTACGGGCTATGTGATCCGGGAAGGGATAATACTGACAGAGATGGCTGTCGCGCCACCGGTTTTGGGGGAAGGTGTCCGGAGACGGTCAGAAAGGCGAGGCGACGAGAATATCGCTCTGTACGGGCTATGCCGGGGAAGGGATAATGCTGACAGAGATGGCTGTCGCGCCATCGGTTTTGGGGGAAGGTGTCCGGAAACGGGCAGGAAGGCGAGGCGGCGAGAATATCGCTCTGTACGGGGGCTATGCCGGGGAGGGATAATATACTGACAGAGATGGCTGTCCGCCCAACGGCACGGCTGCAGAGATCACCGGAGGCGTGTTTGCGGCGGTTCAGGTGCTTTTCGATTTGTTCCGCCCGGAACGGCTCGGAAAAGAAAGAGTTCGTCATCAGGCGGATCTGTGCCGGGGGCGGCGGACTTTGAAACAGCTGGGGAACGCCGGCGTTGTCCGGAAAAACAAAGAGTGGCACCGGAAGGTTCCCGTACAAAAACCGATGGCCGTTCTGAAAACGCGTCAGGCGGCCCGCTGAGATATCGGTGAAAGGAATTGACGGGCATAGCGCTTTGGGGCATGCTTGTTGAACAGAAAAAATTGTTTTCCCGGAAGGAAAAGCATTTTTAATATTATGTAGAAGTCATTAAAAGGAATGAAGTCATGGAAGTAAATGAATTGCCCTCACCGATGTTTGTCGCGAATGAGGAAGGCCGCCTGACGGTTTTCCTGCCGGCTTTTGACGGGGAGCCGGAGAAGCCCGTTTTGACAAAGAAAGACGAAACGACGCTTCATTTCCAGCGTTCCGCATCGGGCGACTGTCTGCTGACGGAAATTCCGGAAGAAGTTATGGCGGCTCTGGCGGGCGTCAATAAGATACTGGTCGTGGAATCCAACGTGATGAAATCGATTGATATCGCGGAAAAGGTTCTGGATGCCGCGGCGAAGCAGAAGGAAAACCCGATCGAGGGGATGTCCGAAGAAGAAATGATGGATATTATCGAACGCGCCTATGAAGTTCAGGTGAACATCTGATAAACGGATGAAATGAAAAAGCCTCCTTTGGAAGAAGGGGGCTTTTTTTTGTATCTCCGGCGGAAAATACCGAATTCCCGAAAAGAGGCAGTCCTGAGGAGAAGGTATTCTTGAGAATCTCTTTATAAAGCCGTGTAACAAGCTGAAATAACTTCGGTTTTTAAATAGAAATATTTTTTTTATATGTTTTGCTTATATTATTGATGCGAAAAACGATTTATGTCATAATTTTGTCCAAATTGAAGGGGGCCCTTCAATGAATGAAACATCGGATGGACAATGCTGTTTCCATCCGTTTTTAGAAAGGAATGACGGTTGCTGACAGTTCGTTCAATTACGGATGCGAAAAAAACGGCTCCGGCGGAAAAGGCAAAATCAATGGCTTTGATCAGCCGTTATCTGATGGCTGTGACCCGCGAAACGGAAGGGGCTTATCGTACAAAGGATGTCCGGCGTACGGCCGAAGGCGCGACGTATGACCTGGAACGCCATGAACTGAAATCGATTTCGATAGACGACATCGCGGAAGTTCGCCGCGACCTGAAGGAAGCCGGAAGCGAATACGGCGCACGGGCGGCGCTTCATCACCGTTCCCGGGGTATTCTTCAGGAAATGGTGACAGATATGTGTACTTTCGGGCGCGGCGGCGTCTCGGGCGCGGCGGCGAAATCCGTTCTGACGACGGCGGCGGTTTCCGGAGTGGTTGGTGTTGTGGCCGAAGCCGCTTTCGGCACCGGGAATTACGGTTATACGTTTGAACAGTCTGCGGCAAACTTCCTTTTAGGCACCGAACAGAATCCATCTTTGGTTCCTGTTGTGAGTGGAATTGCGGCGGCCGCGATTGCCGGACGTGTGGCTGTGGCTTTCGCGGCTCACCCCCGCACGCCTGAGGAACGCCAAAAGTTTGACGACTATTCTGATATTAAACACGCCCTGGTGGCTTTGAAACAGCTCAAAAAAGCTGTTGTCTCGGCGAAAAAGCCGGGTTTTGAAAAAGAAGACCTTCCGACGGTTGCTTCGGTTTTGAAGACCAGGCAGCAGGTTCTGCGAACATAATTTTTTCCGGACGGTTCCGGGAGAGGCCGGCCTTCAGAGCCGGCCGACCGTTTATGAAGGAAAGTGAAATTAATTCTGGGAATAAATGGACAAAAAAATTTTTCTGTCGTATAACTGAAATAAGAGATGAATGATTTGCAAGGAGAACGAAGATGAGTTTAACGGTAGCGAAACAGGCCGATGACAAACAGGAAATCAAAAATGCCGTGTCGGCGGCGCTTTTGAACAAATATCTGGCGGGCGTGGTTCGGGCGATGGACGGCCGGACAAAATCCGAGGCCGGAAAGATCGCGGCGGAACACGCGGCCAAGGCCGACATGAAAATGTTTTCCGTCGAAACGGTCGAAGCCAAAGAGGAAGAGACCGCAAAACAGATGAAAAAGTACGGCCTGCGGGAAAAAATGAATTTCGCCGCGGACGGGAAAGCTCTGGATGACAACCCGGGCGAATCGATTTCGCGCGCCATTTCGATGGCGGTTGCTTCTTCGGCCACGATGCTGACTTTGGCGGTGGCGGCCGGATCGGGTGAAATAACGGGGCTTGGCGCGGTCGCGGCTGGAATCGGCGGCGCGTACACGGTCAATGCGGCGGCTCGGGCGGCCATGCGTCATTTCAGCCGTCCGAAAGGCGAGGAACAGACGCGGAAAGTCGCCGCTTATACAGAATTGAAGCATGCGCAGATGGCTCTGAAGCAGTTGAAGAAGGTTCTTCAGGCGCCGCAAAAGG
>USCC01000145.1 GCA_900553035.1 uncultured Rhodospirillaceae bacterium
CGGCCGTGGCGTCAGTGGATGAAAACGGCAACCCGATAGCGGCGGAAGGATATTACTACACGGACGAAAACGGGAATCAGGTCTATTACGACCCGGCCGTGGCGTCAGTGGATGAAAACGGCAACCCGATAGCGGCGGAAGGATATTATTACACAGACGAAAACGGCAATCAGGTTTACTACGACCCGGCCGCCGCCGCAGAAGGTACGGACGAAACCGCGGATGAAGTCGTTTCAGAAGAAGGCACGGCCGTCCCTGATGAAAGCTCTGTTGAAAGCGGAGAAGAAATCGAATTCTCCTCCGATGCGGAAATGGATGAAGAGGATGCCTTTGAACCGGATGAGAGAGGGATCGAAACGCCGCCGGCCGGTATCATTCCCGATGAGGAAGAACTGCCGATTGATACCGCTTCAGCCGGCGAAGACGGAGAGGACGGTTTCCCGGGCATTGAAAAACTCGGCGAGATGAAACCCGCAGAAACCTTTGCTCCTCTGGGCATGCCGGCTCTGAAATCCTTCCTGCGTCTGGAAGGCGATGAGGAGATGGCGGCTCCGGATCTTATCATCGTTGCTCCGGCGGTTTCCGTCGCCGTGAAAGAAGGCTTCGTACGTTTTACTCCGCGGCCTTCCGCTCCGGTTCCTTCCGTTTCTCCGGACAGAGTCGTCCTGGCTTTGCCCGATGAGGCGGACGATCCGTATTTTTCAGGATAATGTTGGATTTATTGGACAAAACATAATATACATAAAAGTAGAGAGTTAACCCGGAACACAAAAATGTCGGAACAGGAAGCACCAGAAGTCTTATCCTCCTTGTTTGAAGCTCTTCTTGCCTACCAGGATACGCAGGAAGGGCTGGCGCGCGTCCGTTCAACCGCCGAATCTCTGTGGGGGGCGGCATGGCGTCAGAAGTTGCCTTCGGCACTGGAAGACTGTCCCGAAGACCGGAAAGCCAAGGTCAAAGCGAATATCGACCGTGCCCTGACATACGAACGGGCCGCTTCCGTATGGGCTGAAGCCTCCCGCCTGCTGGATCCTCGCCGCGCAGTTGATGTGGCGCAGATCAAACCGCGCCTGCCGGACATGCAGAAATGGCTGGCAATTTTCGGGCAGCCCGGAAAAGACCTGTTCGCCAAAGTGCAACAGCGTGTGGCCGAAGCGGAAGCCAATCCGTCCGGAGCCATGACCGTTGCCGGGACGAATATGTTCGGCCTGACGGCTGATCAGCTGTGGAATTTCGACCACTTCATGCGGCTGAAGGATTATTATGACCAGACGATTTCCCGGACAAGCGCCCGATGCGTTCATCTGGGCGGACTGGAACTGTCGCAGTATCCTTATTTCGGCTACATCCTTGACCTGCTGGACGAGATTCTGACATTCGGCGGCGAGCTTCTGGGGAACCCGGTCTACCGGCCGATCATTCAGGCCCGCTACAAAGGCGGCGAACCCGCCCTGCGCAAGGTACTGGCCGAATTCAAAAAGGAATTTGAAGACAACGCTCCGCCGGAAATGCTTCCGGATGAAGACTCCATTGAGGAGATAAAGAATCAGCTGGGCGCGCTGGCGGCAAACGAACCGGAAGAAGAGGATATCGGTCCTCCGCCGGACGGCTTTGTCGGGGCGGACAATGTCGGCGGCGAGCCTCTGCCGGGGACGGCTGCCAAACGTCCGGCGCCCCGTATTTCGGGCGGCCCGGTTCCCATGGGAAAAATGCCGCAGAAGGCGCCGCAGGGCAAGGGGCCCGTCAAGACCGTCAAAATGCCGATGAAACGTCCGGCGCCGGGCTGAAGATAATTGTGTGAGGGATGAAAGAAAAACGGATGAACCGTAAACGGATGAAAATAGTCTATTTGTTTTCCGCCTTTATTGCGGCGGCGGCCGGTTTTGTGACGCTTTCCGGATGCAGCGGTGATATCCGCGCCGGACGGCCTCTGGTTCAGTCCGTCCGTCCGACGGCTTTGCCGACGGAACCCAAGACGACACGCTCGGCCGAAATGGTCAGCCTGGAAACGCCTTTGCGCTGTACGCTTCAGGATTCCGAACAGAACATCATGACGGTTATTCCGTTCAAACAGGAAGCTTTCCGCCTGGAACGCGCCGATAAAAGCGATCCGCTTCCGCGGTACGAGGTGACGGGATTCTCCTTTGACGGCCAGACCGCGGAAAAGGTTTTTTACAAACTTCTGGGCGAAGCGAAAATCAAGGTGATCGGCGTTGACGGGCCTTTCCCCGAACTGGCGGCTGAAAACATTCAGGGCGAACTGTCCGAAGTCATGGACATGATTGCCGGAGCCGCCGACGTTTATTATCAGTACAATGCCTCACAGAAGGTTCTGCTTGTCAGCCGGGAAGTCACATGGAATCTCCATGTGCCGGGAACGCGTGAAGTCATGATCGCCGTACTCGACTCCCTGCGCGGATCCGGGATGCACGACCTGGTCGTGAACTGGGAGGAAAGCGTCATCACCTTCAAGGGGGATAAGGGAATCGAGAACAAGGTCAAACAATTGATTTCCCTGTTTGATACGGAACCGAACCTGATTGTGTTTGACGTCCAGGTTTTCCGAGCCAAGCCTCTGGGCGGCGCGAAGGAGATCGTCTGGCAGGATCTGGTCGAAATGTTCGGAGCCCAGAAAATTAAATTCATGCTGAAAGGCGTTCTTGGCCGGGCTTTGGTGACAGGATATGAGATCAATAATCGGAGCCTTCAGAGTTTTCTGCGTCGCCGGGCGTCTGTTGTTCTGGTCTCCGAAGGCATGTTTATTGCGGCCAACAACTGGCGCGCGCGTTTTGATGTGGGCCGTTGCGGCTACATGTCAATGCCCGAGGCGCAGCTGTCCATCATGGCACAGACCGAAATCAAAGGCGAACAGCGGATGAGCACGGCGGTTACCCTCGATTCGGATCAGGGGGAAATCACAGCCTTTTCGGCCAAAAGCCGCCTGGGCGACAACATCCTTCTGATCGGTATTCCGTCGTCGTCGTTCAGCGAATCCCTGAACGGGTACGAAACAATCGTTCTGATGACGCCGCGCGTCATCCGACTGGTCAAAGAAATGACATAAGTATAAGGATAATACGATTATGGCTGATACACGTCATCCCCCTTTACCGCCCGGAGCTCCCCGGCCGCCTTCGAGCCAGCCGCAGGGACCGATGCCGCCGCGTCCGGCGAGGGTGGTTCAGAGCTTCTGCATAGATCAGCTTGGAGCAGACCT
>USCC01000146.1 GCA_900553035.1 uncultured Rhodospirillaceae bacterium
GATTCAGTCCGAAGCGTGTCGACGCCGGGAATCAAAAGCACAGGTTTTCGTATATCATGAGGGCAACAGCCTGCGCACCCGCCTGACCCATTCGCTTGAGGTGTCGCAGATCACCCGGTCGCTGTGCCGGATGCTGCGTCTGAATCAGGATCTGGGGGAAGCGCTGGCCTTGGCGCATGACTTGGGACATCCGCCGTTCGGCCATGCCGGGGAAATGGCTCTGAACGAATGTATGAAGGAATACGGCGGATTTGACCACAATGCCCATTCCCTGAAAATCGTGACGTCGCTGGAACGGAAGTACCCTTTGTTCGACGGCATCAATCTGTGCTGGGAAACGCTGGAAGGGCTGGTAAAGCATAACGGCCCTCTGCGGGGAGATGGGCGCCCTCTGCCCGATGAAATTGCCGAATATGACGCGCTTCAGGATCTGGAACTTGACGGGTTCCCGGGTCTTGAAGCTCAGGTAGCGGCTCTGGCCGACGATATCGCGTACTGCAACCATGATACGGACGACGGGCTTAAAACCGGCCTGATCCATGTTGAAGAGCTGGAAAGCGTTCCTTTTTTCATGCGGCATTACAGGAATGTGCAGAAGGAACACCCGGCCGCCGCTCCTTCGCGCCGCGTGGCCGAAACAGTCCGGCGGATGATCAATGACATGATTCTGGACGTCGCCGAAGCCACCCGGCAGAAGCTTGAAACCCTGCGGCCCGCTTCGGTCGAAGAAGTGCGGGCATTGGGATATCCGGTCGTGTCTTTTTCGGAAGATATGAAAAATGAAATGCAAAGCTTGAAAGCTTTTCTGTTTCCGAATATGTATCGTCATTATAAAATCAACCAGATGACCAGCAAGGGGAAGAGGATTGTCCGCGATCTTTTCGGGCTTCTGTTTTCGGAAATGAACATTCTTCCTTCCTTCTGGCGGGCTCAGGTTGAAAGCGTGCCCGACGGTGACGTCAAACGGAAGGCACGCCTGATTGCGGATTTTATCGCCGGCCTGACCGACGCTTCGGCCATAGAACTGCATACCCGTTTGTTTGATCCACAAGTGAGAATCTGACCATGAATATTTTTGCGCATATCCGGGAAAACATTGTCCGGACGATTGAAGAACTGGGAACGGAAGGACGCCTTCCGGCGGGAATCGACGTTTCACGCGTGACAGCCGAACCGCCGCGTGATCCGGCGCACGGGGACGTCGCGACAAACGCCGCGATGGTTCTGGCGTCGCAGGCGGGCATGAAGCCGCGTGATTTCGCCGCGCTTCTGGCCGAAAAGATGGGGGCGCTCCCGATTGTTGAAAAGGTCGAAATCGCCGGCCCGGGATTTGTCAATCTCCGGCTGTCAAAGGCGTTCTGGGAGGAATGCCTGAAGGAAATTCTGAAAACGGGAACGGAATTCGGATCTTCGGATATGGGAAAAGGGCAGAAACGCAACGTCGAATTCGTGTCTGCGAATCCGACCGGCCCGATGCATGTCGGCCACGGACGCGGCGCTGTTTTCGGAGACGCGCTGGCCGAACTTCTGAAAAAGGCGGGCTATGACGTCACGCGCGAATATTATGTTAATGACGCCGGGTCACAGGTTGATGTCCTGGCTCGTTCCGCCTATCTGCGCTATAAGGAAGCGCTGGGGCAGTACATCGGGACGATTCCCGAAGGGCTTTATCCCGGCGATTATCTCATTCCTGTCGGGCAGGCTCTGGCCAAATACGAAGGCGAGCGCTGGCTGAACTGCCCCGAAAGCGAATGGCTGCCGCTGTTTCGCGCGTATGCAATCAACGCAATGCTGGACATGATCCGGGACGATCTGGCGGCTCTGGGCATCCGTTTCGACGTGTTTTCTTCGGAACGCAAACTGGTCGAGGCCGGAAAAGTCGAAGGTGTCATTGAGTTCCTGCGGGAAAAAGGGCTGATTTATGAAGGCGTCCTGGAACCGCCGAAGGGCAAAATGCCGGACGACTGGGAAGCCCGGCCGCAGACTCTGTTCAAAGCGACCGAATTCGGCGACGACGTTGACCGTGCGCTGAAGAAATCGGACGGCACCTACACCTATTTCGCGTCGGACATGGCGTACCATCTGGATAAATTCCGCCGGGGATATGCGGACATGATTGACGTCTGGGGCGCGGATCACGGCGGATATGTCAAACGGATGCAGGCGGCCATCAAGGCGCTGACAGACGGGGAAGGGCATCTGGATGTCAAGCTGTGCCAGATGGTGAATCTGATGAGCAACGGCGAGCCGGTGAAAATGTCAAAGCGTGCCGGGACGTTTGTGACTCTGCGTGAAGTCATTGACGAAGTCGGCAAGGATGTCATGCGTTTCATCATGCTGACGCGCAAGAATGACGCCCATCTTGATTTCGATCTGGAAAAGGTCAAGGAACAGTCAAAGGACAATCCGGTGTTTTATGTCAACTATGCCCACGCGCGAGCCTGTTCGGTCATGCGGCATGCGGCGGAAATGTTCCCGGATCGCGCTCTGTCGCCGGAATCTCTGGCCGAAGCGGATCTGTCGGGTCTGACGGATGCGGATGAAATTGCACTGATCCGTCTTCTGGCCGCTTTCCCGCGTCAGATTGAAGCGGCAGCGGAAGCCAATGAACCGCACCGGATTGCCTATTACCTGAACGATGTTGCGGCGGCTTTCCACGGCCTGTGGAACAAAGGCCGCGACGATGTACGGCTTCGTTTCCTGGATGAAAAACAGCCTGAATTATCGCTGGCGCGTCTGGCGTTGGTGCGGGGGACGGCGATCGTCATTACGTCCGGGCTGGGCGTGTTCGGCGTGACACCGGCAGAGGAGATGTAAAAGAAAATGTATCCCGATGAAAATGAACAGCAGGAGGCCTTTCCGTCTTTCCGCGAGGAACGGATGGAACGCCGCCGCCGCGGGCCGGCCATACTGGCCGGAATCCTGATCGGCGTTGCGGTTGCCGCCGCGGTCGGCTGGCTGACCTTCGGGCGGTATGTGACCGTTTATCAGGGGGGGGACGGCGAGTTGCCCCTGATCCGTGCGGACGGCGGCGCCGAGCGTATCCGGCCGGAAACGCCGGGGGGACTGGACGTCCCGAATCAGGACAAGCTGGTTTATGACCGGATGCGCCGCAATGAAAACGACCTGCCGGTGGAACGGTTGCTTCCGCTTCCGGAACAGCCCGTCGCGCCGGAAC
>USCC01000147.1 GCA_900553035.1 uncultured Rhodospirillaceae bacterium
CGAACATTAAAATCCCACTCATAATGAGAGATAAAAATGTATAGGCAGCCACCCTCCGGCGCCACGGGACACGTACAGCTTCATCCCCCGCACGTCATACAGCCCCGCCAGAAAACCATTAGCGCGTTTGACAATCAGGTGAAACGGAAAAATCTGTCCCCCGTGCGTATGCCCCGAAATCTGAAGGTCAACCTTACCGGCGTCAAGCTGTTTGATAAAATCCGGCGAATGCGACAGAAAAACCGTATAAGCGCCGGGCGCCCTCTGATCCAGAGTCGCGTCAATACTTTCACGCATCATGTCGTCCATCTGCAACATCCGCGGGTCGGGGATTCCCGCGACGTAAACATTGGAACCGTCCAGCATCCGCGCATGATTTGCCAGATAATAAAAACCGCGGCGGCGGAACTCCTTTTCCCAAAGCATCGGGCCGACATAAAATTCATGATTGCCCAGCGTAACGAAAACACCGTCCTTCGCCTTCAGCTTCACCAGAGCATCCATCTGTTTTTCCAACGCCTTCGGCCCATCGTCAATAATGTCACCGGGCAGAACGATTATGTCAGGTTCCAGCGCGTTGACACGCTCCACAATCTTCCGAACCCGCGCCGGCGACGTCGCCGCGTTGATGTGCAGGTCACTCAGCACCGCGATCTTCACCGGGCGTTCGACTTTGGGCGTATCAATATTCACCCGCCGGACGGCCGGAAGCTTCACACCTTCGTACAAGGCGTAAAAGGCGACAAGGAAACTCAGAACGCAGACGGCAATATTCGCTTTTTTCAGCAGTACGGGATTCATCGGGTCAAAGCCTTCAACCGGACGACCCGCCCACCGGGCAAGATGATACCCCGCAAACCACTGGGCATCCCGGAAAATCAGAAGGCAGAACAGAATGAACCCCAGCCCGAACAGAAAATACGCAATCTGAGTAAACATGACGTAAGCCCCTCCGCTGAGCCAGCCGTAACGCCGGACGATCGCAATGATGAACGGCGCGAACCATCCCACGGCCGTCAGGACGGCAATCACCCCTTTCCAAACGGCGCGCATTTCCGTATAAGACGTCAGCGTCCGTATCGTAATCAGGGAACAGGCGACACCGACAATCAGCGATAAAATCAAAAACAAAGGCGTTATCCTTCTTTTATATGTATACTTCCTCGGTCGCGGACAAGGCTTCGGCATTGCGTCCCTCGGACCGTTTCATGCGGTCCAGAACCTTGCGGTATTCCACCGGTACGACTTTCACGAACAGAGGAAAACGGTTTTCCCAGTTGTCCAGAATCTTTTTCGCATGGGTCGATCCCGTATACTGGTAATGCTTGTCCAGCAGTTCCCTTAAAACCTTACGGTCTTCGGCAGACCATACGTTTTCCAGATCCACACTGTCAAGGTTACACCGCGTCTGGAAAATTTCCGTTTCGTCATAGACGTAGGCAATGCCGCCGCTCATCCCCGCCGCGAAATTGTATCCTGTCGAACCCAGAATGACAACTGTTCCTCCGGTCATATATTCGCAACCGTGATCCCCGACGCCTTCGACGACCGCGCGGGCGCCGCTGTTACGGACGGCAAAGCGTTCTCCGGCCATCCCGGCGAAATAAGCCTCTCCGGACGTTGCGCCGTACAGAGCGACGTTTCCGATAATGACGTTTTCACAGGGTATGAAACCGGCTCCGGGCGGATGGCGGATGATAATCCGGCCGCCGGACAGCCCCTTGCCGACATAATCGTTCGCGTCGCCGTTAATGCGGAGAGTGATTCCCGGCGCCAGAAAAGCCCCGAGACTCTGTCCCGCCGAACCCGTCAGCTCCAGCGTAATCGATTCGTCGGGTACCCCCCGGGCGCCGAACATCCGCACGACTTCACCGCTCAGCCGCGTGCCGACCGTCCGATCCGTATTATGCACCGGCAGGGAAAATGTCGTTTTCAGCCCGGTCCGGAGCGCATCTTTCACCATGGGCAGAAGAGCGTTGTCAAAGCCGTCTTTTTCCTTCTGCCGGACAGCGGTGCAGCGGCGGATCTCCGTCTGCGGCACGGCCAGAAGCCGGGAAAAATCGATTTTAGAAGCCTTGGGCAAGCTTATGTCCGGACGTAGTTCCAGCCTTTCGACGCGCCCGACCATCTCATCCACTGTCCGAAAGCCCAGTTCCGCCATATATTCGCGCAGTTCCTGAGCAATGAAGCGCAGAAAATTGATGATGTGCTCGGGACGACCCTCAAAGCGTTCCCGCAGTTCCGGATTCTGGGTCGCCAACCCCATCGGGCAGGTGTCCAGATGGCATTTACGATCCATACAGCATCCCAGCGCAATCAGCAGAGCCGTTCCGAATCCGAATTCCTCGGCTCCCAGCAAAGCCGCCACCGCCAGATCACGCCCGGTTTTCAGCTGGCCGTCCGTCTGGATCCGTATCCGGTCACGCAGACCGTTGGCAATCAACGCCTGCTGGGCTTCCGCTACCCCCAGCTCCCACGGAAGCCCCGTATGCCGGATGGCTGTCATCGGCGACGCCCCCGTCCCGCCGTCATACCCCGCGATGATGACGATATCGGCTTTTGCCTTGGCCACCCCGGCCGCAATCGTTCCGACACCGGCTTTTGCGACCAGCTTGACGGAAATGGCCGCTTCGGGATTGATCATTTTTAAATCCGAAATCAGCTGTGCCAGATCTTCAATCGAATAAATATCATGGTGCGGCGGCGGCGAAATCAGTGAAACACCGCTGACCGTATGCCGGATGCGGGCAATTTCATCCGTGACCTTATGTGCCGGAAGCTGGCCGCCTTCGCCGGGTTTTGCCCCCTGCGCCAGTTTAATCTGCAGTTCTTCGGCATTGACCAGATATTCCGCCGTGACGCCGAACCGCCCCGAAGCGATCTGCTTGATTCGGGAACACAGGTTGTCGCCGTTCGGACGCACGTGATAACGGCCGGGATCTTCGCCGCCTTCGCCCGAATTGCTCCGGCCGCCGACGCGGTTCATCGCAATCGCAATCGTTTCATGGGTTTCCCGGTTGATTGATCCCATCGACATGGCCGCCGACACGAATCGCTTCATAATTTTTTCGA
>USCC01000148.1 GCA_900553035.1 uncultured Rhodospirillaceae bacterium
GTCCCGATGTTGCAGTGCGGCTTGTTCCTTGAAAACTTCTCTTTTGACATTTTAAATTTACCCTGACTGTAAACCGTGGTACAAAAAAGCCCCCCGAACCCGGCAGGCCAACAAAAAGCTTAAACTGGAGCGGGTGAAGGGAATCGAACCCTCACAACCAGCTTGGAAGGCTGGGGCTCTACCATTGAGCTACACCCGCGAAATGGTGGATGGGGCTAGATTCGAACTAGCGTACGCTCACGCGGGCAGATTTACAGTCTGCTGCCATTAACCACTCGGCCACCCATCCGGCCAGGCCGTTCAAAAGAAACGGCGTACAGATGAAATAGGGGATTTTTCGTCCTCTTGTCAACATAAAAAAATGAAAAAAGTATTTTTCTTTTCAGGAAATATGATAAAAACGGTAAGGTTTTATGGCTTTTCACAGGATACGCGAGAACATCAATGGCGAAAAGAAACGGACGGCCGCCGGAAAAGGGCGCCTCAAAACCCCGGCTTCAGCCGGACACCGCCCGGACAGGCGGCGGGAATGGTCTGTGGCTGTACGGTTTCCACCCGGTGCTGGCGGCGCTGAAAAATCCGGAACGCCGGATTTTCCGTCTTCTGGCCACGAAAGAAACGGCGGCTGAAATCCCGCCCTCTCTTCTGCCGTCGGGCAATGCGCCGGAACCGGCGTCACGCTCCGACATTGACGCCCTTCTTCCCAAGGGCGTCGTCCATCAGGGGATTGCCGCCTGTGTCTCTCCCCTGCCCGGCCGCCATGTCGAAGATATTGCTTCGGACGGGCGTGCCGTCGTCGTTCTTTTGGATCAGGTGACGGATCCGCACAACGTCGGCGCCGTCCTCCGTTCGGCCGCGGCCTTTGATGCAAAAGCCGTCATCACAACCGGCGACAATGCTCCCGAAGCCACCGGGACGATTGCCAAATCGGCCTGCGGCGCTCTTGAAACCGTGCCGCTGATCGCCGTTTCCAACCTTGCCCGCGCCATGAAGACACTTAAAGACATGGGATTCTGGTGCGTCGGAATGGACGGGAAAGCGGAAAAAGCCCTGCATGAATCAAAACTGCCGGAAAGAATCGCGCTCGTCATGGGATCCGAAGGCTATGGGCTGAGGCGGCTGACGGCGGAAAACTGCGACTTCATGGTCAAGCTCCCGATTTCAGAAAAAATGGAAAGCCTGAACGTTTCAAACGCGGCCGCCATAGCTCTTTATGACCTGAGGCTGAGAGAGTGAACCGATTCCGAAAAATAAAGCCGATTTTAAACATCTCTTAGTCTTTTTGCCGTTAACTTAACGGAAGTGTCCGAAAAAAAATCCATACCAGAACAAGGTTGCGCCGATGCTTGAAAACAACGATAAAAAACAAGACCGCTCTTCTTTTGCGGAAAAGGCCTCTCATCTCTTCCGCACTCTCGGAAGCCGCCTGAGTCAGGGGCTGTCGGATCTGGCGGCGGACGATTACAGCGATGTATCGCTCGATTCGCCGCAGAAGCGCCGTCCGAAAACGCTCCAGGTCTTTCTGGCCGGAAGTCTGATCGGTGCTTTTGCCGTCATTGGCGTGACGTCTTATTTTGATTCGACCGAAGAAGACCAGGTGGCCCAGCTGATTCAGGAACGCGCCGCCGAAGAACCTACCCTGACGCCGATTGCCTCGGTTGACCTTCCGATGGAAAACATGGCTCCTTTGCAGGGAAACGATGCGGCGGCCCCCGAACAGGAAGCGGCCGTTTCTGAAATTGTTCCCGACAATCTGGATGTTTTCACCCTGAATCCGCGGGAAAATCTGGCGACCGTCCTTAAAAAAGCCGGCCTCACCAATCAGGAAATCCATAAAATCTCAACGGCGCTGGAAGACATTCTGGATCTTAAGAAAATTCAGGTCGGCGATAAGATTGAAGTCGGCTCTGTCAATACCGAAAACGACGGAAAAGCCCTTATGATGGTGACGATTGAGGATCGCCGGGGCTACCGCTATACGGCTCTTCGGAATGACGAAGACTTTTTTGAAGCCAACCTGACGGAACCCAAAGTCGAATTGAAAATGGAATATGCCGAAGGAACGATTGACGGCGCTTTCATTGTCAATGCAAAAAATGCCGGCGTTCCGACAAACGTTATTCAGCAGATCATCTGGGCTTTTGACGGCCCTGTTGATTTCCAGCGCGATCTGCGCCGGGGCGATTCCTTCAAGGCGGTTTTCAACAAAGAATACAACATGGAAGGCAATCCGACCGGCAACGGAGAGCTGCTGTACGCCTCCTTTGATATTCGCAATAAAGTCCATGAACGTTATTTATATAAAGACTCGAATGACCAGACGGATTTTTACGATGAAAACGGCAAAATCGCGCGCAAACTGTTCACCATGCATCCGCTGAGAAATCCGCGCCAGACCTCGCGTTTCGGAATGAGGAAGCATCCGATTCTGGGCTATACGACCATGCATTGGGGAGCGGACTACGGCGCGCCCGTCGGGACTCCGATCCGTGCGCCCGGCGAAGGAACAATCACTTCGGCGGGGAAAAGAGGATCCTATGGTCATTACGTCCAGATCCGTCATAATTCGGAATACAGCACCGCTTACGCCCACATGAGCCGCATCAATGAAAAAATCCGCGTCGGCAGGAAAGTCAAAGCCGGAGAAGTGATTGGCTATGTCGGGAATACAGGCCGTTCCACGGGACCGCACCTGCATTGGGAGCTGATCAAGAACAACAGGAAAATCAATCCGACGACTCAGAAAATCACGGCCCAGAAAAAGCTGACCGGAACAGAGCTTCAAAGGTTCCATGCCGCGCGCGACCGGATGAGGACAGACCTCCTTGACACCACGGCAATCGCCCGGGCCGAACCGCTTCCGGAAGACCGCAAGCTGGCCTATCAGGGGCCGCAGAAAAAGAAAAAGGCTCGTAAGGCACGCGTTCAGAAAACGGCTTCGCGGCGGGTGAGCGGTAAAAAAGGGTAATGAAAGAGCGGCTGAACCAGCCGCTTTTTTTTGCACCACAATTCTGCCACACCTTTGCCATAATTCTGCCACAATTGA
>USCC01000149.1 GCA_900553035.1 uncultured Rhodospirillaceae bacterium
GGCAAATATTTTGAAATTTTGGGGCGGCTGAAAAACGCCGAAATCAGGGGGTGCAGTGATACCTATGCCGATAAATTCCAATGAACTGCAGTTTATTTCCGGGGATGCGGAGACCGTCAGGGCGATGCCGGCGCTGAAGCCGTTTGCGCCGTTTTCGGACACGGCCATTGATTTTCTGAACGCGCTTTCAGGCATTCTTCTGAAAACGGGCAAAGCCTATTCCGATGTTGTGACGTTTGCTTTCTGGTGCCGCCGCGCGGCGTTGATGAAGGAAAAGGAAAAGTATGACGATCTGGCGCGGCGTCTGGGGCGGGGCGTTGTGTTCCACTCCACCCCGTCCAATGTCGCCGTGAATTTCGCGTTCAGCTTCGCCGCCGGGCTTCTGGCCGGGAATGCCGGTATCATTCGTCTGCCCGCGAAACCGTTTGCACAGGTTGAGCTGATCTGCCGTGCGGTGAACACTCTGCTTTCCGGAGATTTCAGGTCTCTGGCGCCGTACGTGTGCCTGGTAAAATACGGCCCGATCCGCGAGCTGTCCGACGCCTTTTCCGCTCTGTGCGATGCCCGCGTCATCTGGGGCGGCGACATGACGATTGCCGAAATGCGCAAATCGCCTCTGCCGCCGCGAGCCGTTGAAATTACGTTCGCGGACCGTCATTCTCTGCTGGCCGTGGATGCCGACGCATATCTGGCGGCAGAAAACAAGGAGGCTGTCGCGCGGGATTTCTATAATGATACGTTTCTGACGGATCAAAATGCCTGTACTTCTCCACGAGCCGTCATCTGGCTTGGCCGGGAAAAGGGAAAGGCCAAAAAGGAATTCTGGGAACGGGCACACGCCTTTGCGTCAGAGAAATATACTCTTGAACCCGTGCAGGCGGTCGGCAAGCTGGCCGCGTTCCATAAAGCCGCCGCCGCTCTGCCCGTCCGTCTGGAAAAAAGTCCCGATACGCTGATCACCCGCGTGAAGGTTCGCACACTGACACCGGAGCTGGCCGATTACAAATACAACAGCGGTTTCTTTTTTGAATACGACGCGCAAAGCCTGAGTGAAATTGCTCCTCTGTGCGGCAAAAAATGCCAGACGCTGACCTATTTTGGCCTGTCGGAGGAAACTCTGGAAGCTTTCATGACGGACGCCCGCCCGAAAGGACTTGACAGAGCCGTTCCGATGGGGAAATCAATGGACTTTACCCTTGTCTGGGACGGGTATGACCTGATTCGTGAACTGTCCCGAAAATTCTCCGTTTTAAAGGGCTGAACCATGAATGAAAAGCCTGTCGTCTCTGTCATCTGCCTGACGTTCAACCATGCAAAATACATCCGGGAATGTCTGGACGGATTCACGATGCAGAAAACGGATTTTCCGTTTGAAGTCATTATCCATGACGATGCGTCAACGGATGAAACGGCAGAGATCATCCGCGAATATGAAAATGCCCGACCCGATATTTTCAAACCAATATATCAGAGCGCGAATCAGTTCACACAAGGCGTTGATGTCGTCAAACAATTCATTCTGCCCCGCATAAGGGGAACATATGTCGCCTGGTGCGAAGGGGACGACTACTGGACGGATCCGCTGAAGCTGCAGAAACAGATCGATTTTCTGCGCGCCAATCCGGATTATGCCGTCTGTTTTCATCCCGTCAAAGTGCACTGGGAGGACGGACGGGAGGATGACACGATTTTCCCAACGCCGGAAATGCGTTTTAACAGGTCGGATTTTTCCCTGCAGGATATTCTGAAACGGAATTTTATCCAAACCAATTCAGCCGTCTACCGGTGGCGTTTTCATATGGATTCACCGGATCTGATCCCCGATTTCATCCTGCCGGGAGACTGGTATCTGCACCTGCTGCATGCCGAAACAGGGAAAATCAGGTGTATGGACGACGTGATGGCCGTTTACCGCCGCAATGAAGGCGGCCTGTGGACCGGAGCCGATAAGTCTCCGCGATGGTTCAGAAAATGCGGGGAACCGTACATCGAATTCCTAAAGCACAAGCAGGAATACTTTAAAACCGATGAACAGAAAGAGATTCTTTCCATCCTTGCCCAGCTTCTGCTGACATGCGAAAAGAGCGAAGACAGAAGATCGGTCATGCGGCGCTATCCGCGGGAAACCAACCGGCTCCTCACGGGCGTGAAAAATTGCCGCCTGCGTCTGATTCAGGCAAAAATCATGAAACTTGTCATGCCGAAAAGGATGAAAGCAACTCTGAAAAAGGAAATAAGGTTTTACCGGAGCATCCTGAAACTGCGTGAAATAATGTAACAGATTCCCCGACGGGGTCGAGATTCTGATTTTCATATCCCCGGAAGGCCGTATCGTTTATAATGGTTTCCTGAAATAAAAGAAGGAGCCCCTCCATGCCGTTCTGTGTTTCCGTCCTGTTTTTCAGCCCCGCCGGTTCCACGAAAAAAATCGCCGTGCATCTGGCCGGGCGGCTTTCCGAAAACGTCGCGGCGTATGACCTTGCGCGCCCCGCCCCCGAAGAGCATGTTTTTTCAAAGGATGATTTCACGGTTGCCGCCGTTCCCGTTTTCATGGGGCGCGTTCCCCTTCCTGCCGCCGAAGCGCTCCGCAGATGCCGGGGAGACGGTACACCGGCTGTTTCCGCTGTGGTTTACGGCGGCCGCGCGGTTGAAGACGCGCTTCTGGAACTGAACGACATTCTGGCGGAACAGGGATTTGAGACGGCGGCTTCGGCCTCTTTCGCGGCACAGCATTCCATGGCCGGACAGTTTGCGGCCGGACGACCGGATACAGAGGATTTTGCCGAGATGGATCTCTTTGCCGGCGCTGTCCTGAAAAAAATCGCGGCCGGGCGTCCGTTTTCCGCACCCGCGGTTCCCGGGCAACGCCCGTACCGCGCCCTGCCTCCGGCGTTCCTTAACAGAAGAAAAGTCAATAGCAAAGCTTTCTA
>USCC01000150.1 GCA_900553035.1 uncultured Rhodospirillaceae bacterium
TTCATGTATACCCTGATTTCCTCACCCAGCAGTTGACGGTTGCCGTTCCAGGTGACCAGGTGATGTCCCTGAACGGCGGCTTCCTCAAAGGATTTGCCGGCCATGAAACCCGCCAGAAAACCCGCATTGAACGCATCTCCGGCCGAAGTCGTGTCAACGGGGCTCTTTACTTCCGGGCACGGAACACAGAGCGGCGCCTCCCTCCCGTGTTCCAGACAAAGACAGCCGTCCGATCCTTTCTTGACGACAATATCTCTGGCTCCGAAGCGCCGAAGCCGGACGGCGGCATCTTCTTCGGCTCCCCAAAGCGCTGTTTCATCCTCTTCCGTTACCAGAGCCAAAGCCGTGGCCGCAAACATTCGGCGGAAAACGGTGCGGGCTTCATCGGCCGAAGCCCAGAGGCGGGGACGGTAATTCGTATCAAAAGCAACGGGAACGCCCGCCGCCGCCCGCTTTTCAAGCCATTCCAGAAGACGTATGCGATCCGCCGGAGGCAGAATAGCCAGACTGATGCCGCTCAGGTAAATCATATCGGCGGCTTCCAGTACACGTTCGGCGCGCGGAAAATCCGGATGGGAGAGCAGGTGCCGTGCCGCAGATTCGCTCCGCCAGTATAGAAACGTGCGTTCCCCCGCCGCATTCAGCTGAATCAGGTAAAGACCGGGCTGACGTCGTTCATCCGTAAGGACGCCTTCGGTCCGAAGGCCTTCGTCTTCCCACCGTCGGACGATTTCCCGGCTGAGTGCGTCGGCCCCCATGGCCGTGACATAGGAAACTTCCAGAGCTCCGGCCGTACAGCGGGAAAGATAAACGGCCGTATTCAAGCTGTCGCCGCCGTATGTCTGGCGCATTTCTCCAAACGGTGTACCGTTCAATTCAATCATGCATTCGCCGATCAGGGCGATCCGTTTCATTCCGTACTCCTTTTTTTCGTACGATGGCTCCAAAAACGGCGGCTTGTCAAGCAGGATAGTTGTTGCAATGAGAAGGCGTTCTTTGTAAAATGCCGCAGATTTCAACACATGCCGGAAAACTGATCATGTCCGATCCCTCACTTCGCGACCGTGTTTCCAAAAGACGGACGTTCGCCATCATCTCCCACCCCGACGCCGGTAAAACGACGTTGACGGAAAAGCTTCTGTTGTTCGGAGGAGCCATTCAGATGGCCGGCGCCGTCAAAGCCCGCGGCGAACAGCGCCGTGCCCGATCGGACTGGATGAAAGTCGAACGCGAACGCGGCATTTCGGTTGCCTCGTCGGTCATGACCTATGAATACGCCGGATGCACCTTCAATCTGCTGGACACGCCGGGACACGAGGATTTCAGCGAAGATACCTATCGTGTCCTGACGGCTGTCGATTCCGCCGTCATGGTTATTGATGCCGCGAAAGGTATTGAGGAACGGACGCGTAAACTGTTTGAAGTCTGCCGTATGCGCGACGTTCCCATCATCACGTTTATTAACAAAATGGATCGGGAGGCTCGCGACCCGTTCGCCCTTCTGGAGGAAATTGAACAGACTCTGGCTCTGGACGTCGCGCCGGCCAGCTGGCCGATCGGCATGGGACGCGATTTCAGAGGATGCTATGACCTGCTGAATGACCATCTGGTCCTGATGGATCGGAATGCCGATAAGACACAGCTGCCGCAGCCGGCCGAAATCTGTCAGGGGCTGGATGATGCGAAACTGGACGCTCTTTTGCCTTCGGATGCTGCGGAAAAGCTTCGCTCGGATGTCGAAATGGTGCGCGGCCTGTGCCCGCCGTTTGATGTTGACGCCTATCTTGAAGGCAGTCTGACGCCGGTCTTTTTCGGCAGTGCCGTCAATAACTTCGGTGTCCGGGAATTGATTGACGGCCTGGTGGCTTATGCGCCGTCACCGCGGCCTCAGCCCGCTGTGTCCCGCCGGATCATGCCCGATGAAGACAAGGTTTCGGCCTTTGTTTTCAAAATTCAGGCCAATATGGATCCGAAGCACCGCGACCGCATCGCTTTTGTCCGTCTGTGTTCCGGACATTTCCGGCGCGGCATGAAGATGCTTCATGTCCGAAGCGGCAAATACATGCCCGTTCACAATCCGGTCATGTTCCTGGCACAGGAAAGGGAACTGGCGGAAGAAGCACTTCCCGGAGATATCCTCGGACTTCCGAATCACGGCAACCTGCGTATTGGTGACGCTCTGACCGAAGGTGAAAACCTGGTCTTTACCGGTATTCCGACATTTGCGCCCGAACTTTTGCAGAAAATCCGTTCGGTTGATCCTTTAAAGGCGAAACATCTGGGCAAAGCATTGCAGCAGATCGCCGAAGAAGGGGGCGCCAGTGTTTTCCGTCCTGCCATCGGCGCGGAATGGATTGTCGGCGTGGTCGGAAGCCTCCAGTTCGACGTCCTGGCCGATCGAATCCGGACGGAATATGAAATTCCTGTCATCTTTGAACCGACGACTTTGTATACAGCGCGGTGGGTGAAGACTGAAAATTCTCTTGAATTGAAGAAATTCATGGATTCGAACCGGGCGTCCATGGCCGAAGATCACGACGGTGAACCGGTTTTTCTGGCGCGGAATGCATGGCACCTGAACAAAACGACGGAAGATTTCCCGAAAATTTCTTTTATGGCCACACGCCAGAATGCCTGAAGCCGGAGCCTTTCAGACAGAGAATTTCCCGTATTCTCGGCCTTTCCGCATTGCTTAGCAAAAAAGCTTTTCAGTTGGTGCTTGAGCGCGTTCGTGCCTTCCGGGACTTCCGCATTGCTTAGCAAAAAAGCTTTTCAGTTGGTGCTTGAGCGCGTTCGTGCCTTCCGGGACTTCCGCATTGCTTAGCAAAAAAGCTTTTCAGTTGGTGCTTGAGCGCGTTCGTGCCTTCCGGGACTTCCGCATTGCTTAGCAAAAAAGCTTTTCAGTTGGTGCTTGAGCGCGTTCGTGCC
>USCC01000151.1 GCA_900553035.1 uncultured Rhodospirillaceae bacterium
TCGTCCATAGTGGAATTTGCTCTCCATTCGACCCTGTTCCATTCTGGAAGTGGCCGGGTCGCTCGAAATACCAGATGGTCGTCGAATCCATGGAAGCCGCCGGACAGGGCGCCTTGCTGAAGCTTTTGGAAGAACGGCGGAAAAAGCTGGAGGCCGAAGGGTTGTTCGCTCCGGAACGCAAAAGGAAAATCCCGTTTCTGCCCGATGTCATCGGCGTTGTCACGTCACCGACGGGGGCGGTCATTCGGGATATCATGCACCGCCTGACCGACCGTTTCCCGCGGCGTGTCCTGTTGTGGCCTGCCGTTGTTCAGGGAGAAGAAGCCGCCGGACAGATCGCCCGAGCCATCCGCGGCTTTAACGCGATTCCGCCCGAAGGCCTCCGGACGCCGGACGGCCTCATCCCCCGGCCGGATGTTCTCATCGTCGCCCGGGGCGGCGGAAGTCTGGAAGACCTGTGGGCCTTCAACGAGGAAATCGTCGTCCGGGCCGCCGCCGAATCCGATATCCCGCTTATTTCCGCTGTCGGTCATGAAACGGATACGACTCTGATTGATTACGCGTCCGACCTGCGAGCGCCGACACCGACCGGTGCGGCGGAAAAGGCCGTTCCCGTGCGCTCGGAACTGATCGAGACCATCGCACAGGCCCGTTCCCGCATGACGGTCGCTCTTGGTCGTTTCCTGACGGAGCGAAACAACATTCTGACGGGTCTTTCCCGGGGTCTGCCTCCCCTTGACCGGCTGATTGAAGAATATGCTCAGCGCCTGGATGACCGGACGGAGCGCCTTCAGAATGCGCTGACCGTCTTTCTGACGCAGAGGAAAAACAGAATCGCGCAGGCCGATGCCCGTCTGGCACGGCCGGATCTTCTGCTGTCAAACGCACAGAATGCCCTCCTGAGGCTTTCGCAGCCTTTGGAAACGTCCGTCAGAACCCTTGTCGCGGATGCTTTGTCCCGTTTTTCAACGGCGGCGCGCCTGCTGGACAGCTTTTCCTATGAACGGATTCTGGAACGCGGCTTTGCTCTTGTGCTTCAGGAAAACGGAAGGCCTGTCTCGTCGGCCGCAGAAGCCGCAGGGCATTCTCTTCTGAATTTGAAATTTACAGACGGCGTCGTTCCTGTTACACCGAAAACAGCACATAAGAAACAGACCGCCCGTAAAGCGGATGATAATAAACAGGGGACTCTTTTATGAAAAAACTGCTTCTGATCTGTCTGGCCGTTGTATTTGCTCTGCCCGTGCAGGCGCAGTCTCTGTCCATGTTCATACACGGAAAGCCGCGCCAGGGCGAACTGATGTACGCACATGTCACGCCCGGAGCGTCGGTTCGCCTGAACGGGGAAAAAATCACGCCGCGCAAGGACGGCTGGTTTGTTTTCGGTATCGGCCGCGACGACAAGGGGACTCTGACCCTGACGGCGGAAAAAAACGGGGAAAAAATCAAACGCGTCTTAAAAATAAAGCCCCGAAAATGGAACATACAGCGGGTTGACGGCCTGCCTCAGAACACGGTTACGCCTTCGCCCGAGGAACAGGAACGCATCAAAAAGGAAAACGCCGCCGTCGAAAAAGCCCGCAGGAAAAAAGTCCGTCAGCCTCTCCCTCTGTGTTTTTCACGACCCGCACACGGACGGATTTCAAGCGTTTACGGCAGTCAGCGGATCATCAACGGCATCCCGGGCAGTCCGCATAACGCGCTGGACATCGCCAACAAAACCGGGACACCGATTCGCGCGCCCGCCGACGGGATAGTCCTTCTGCGGGACGACGATATGCTTTTGACCGGCGGGACGGTTCTGCTGGGGCACGGGCAGGATGTGACGACAAGCTATATCCATATGAGCAAAATTTTCGTTAAAAAGGGCCAGAGAGTCAAAAAAGGCGATAAACTGGGATTAATCGGGATGACGGGTCGGGCGAACGGGCCGCATCTGCACTGGACCGTGATGTGGCGGAACAAGCGCGTTGATCCGCTGGTCTTCCTGACCAACACGAAAAGCTTCTGTTCCAGCCCGGTGGCCCCTCAAAAGAAAACAGCCCGGAAACAGGCGAAGAAATCCTCCGTTCCGGCGGCGAAGAAAGGAGACAAAAAGTGAAAAAAATCTTATTCCTCAGCTGTCTGTCCCTCCTTCTGAGCGGGGAGAGAAGTCCTGCCGAAGCCCAGATGTTCTATCGCGAGAACTCGTCCAGCTTCAATTCCGTCTCTTCCCCGAGCACCTCGGAACCGGCGCGCAGGGATTCCTCTCCTTCGGATCCATACGCACAGGAACCTTATGAAAAGATGGTTTCGGGCGACATCCGCGAAAGAATCAAACCCGACGCGGCTTCGGTTCTGGCCCAACCCGACGAAGTCCTCTGCTATGGCATCGCGCGGAAAAGCCCGAAAAAGCGCGGCCCGACGATTGACGGATACGCCCATACCGGAAACTGCGGCGTTCTGAACGACGTCGGCCTGGCGGAAGTTCAGAAAAAAATCCTGCGCTCCGAAAGCTTTGACAT
This sequence comes from uncultured Rhodospirillaceae bacterium, assembly GCA_900553035.1. Lineage (GTDB taxonomy): Bacteria > Pseudomonadota > Alphaproteobacteria > CAAGCB01 > CAG-977 > CAG-977. Next base: position 2,505 of record USCC01000151.1, read on the forward strand.
GAATGTATCAAAAATCGCCAGCTGCATTGTAACGCCGCGTCTGGTTCTGCGCTTCCGCAAAGGTTCCGATTTTGTGGACGCCATCCTGTCGGGCGGCAACTGTCCGGGCGTCCTTTACCTGTACGGCGGAGAAACCAAAGAGTTTTCCGCCCGGCCGATGGGCGAATGGCTGGATACGTTTATCGAAGCCGTTTCCAAGGATCTGGAACCGCTGGGACAGGAGAAGAATGAATCTCAGAATTCTCTCGGCGCCCTGGTCAAGCGCCGCGATCCGGGTACGGAAGACGCCGCGTCGTCCGATGAACCGCCTCCGCCGCCTGCGCCGCGTCGCTGGGGACGGCAGTTCAACTGACCCGAAAGAACCCCGTGCTTCACGCGCGGGGTTTTTCAGAGAGAGGCCGTCTTTTCCGGCGAACACGG
>USCC01000152.1 GCA_900553035.1 uncultured Rhodospirillaceae bacterium
GCGTGACCGACCCCGACTTCTACACCAACTCCTTCCACTACCCGGTCTGGCTGCAGCCAACCCCAATGGAAAAGCTCAACTACGAGAAGGACTTCCCATACTACGCGTCCGGCGGCTTCATCAACGGCGGCGCGCCGGTACTGCTGGTACATTGATCGGGTATAGGCGTAGTAATCCAGCGAATTTTTCCGCGCGTCATCCAGCAGGTCAAGCGAATTTTCATATTTGGCCAGCGCTTCGAGAATATCCATGGACACCAGGATACTCGCCATCGTCCTGCGGTCATGGGTCACCGCGGCATATGTCAGCGGGTCAAAGGCAATGTCGGCGCCCATTCCGATCAGGTCGCGGACGTCCGAAGGCCCCAGAAGCGGGAGCATCAGAAACGGCCCCGGAGGGGAGCCCCAAACCCCCAGCGTATTTCCGAAGCTCTGCGCCTGCGGTGCGATGCCCAGACGGTCAGCGACATCAAATATCCCGAAAAAGCCCAGCGTCGAGTTAATCGTAAAGCGTGAAAGCTCTTTTCCGGCTTCCGGCAGATTCAGCTGAAGAATGTCATTCACGACGGTGACCGGAGTATGCAGGTTGGCGAAAAACGTCCTCACCCCTTTTCGGAAATCCGGCGTCGTGACGGCGCGGTAGGCCTTTGTGACCGGCCGCATGACATACTGATCCGCACGCAGGTTGAACGCGAATATCTGGCGGTTCAGCGGTTCAAGCGGGTCATTGTTGCGTTCGTAAACGGCGCGGGCCTGCGGATCCTTCGGCACGGACGCACACGCCGCCGGAAGCACCGAAAGAACGATTAATAGGCCGAACCAAAACCGCCGATTCATTCCAAATCCTGTTAAAACACTGTAACAAACTACAATACAGAAATTTTTCCAAAGAGGAAAGATGAACTTGTCTTCAAAGGAAGTCAATATTTTTATAAAATCGTATAGTAATCTTTTCGACGAAAAACATATGGCGGAGGAAACGGAAAAAAGATACTCTTTGAATGGAAAAACGCAGGAAAGAAAGGCAGAAGAATGTGTGCGGATCAGCCAGAGGACATGTCGGCCGGACAGGTCGTTGACACTCTTTTCGGCCCTTCGGAAATTCCGTCCGGCGAGGAACGCCGACGCCGCGCCGTTGAAGAGGCGATGCCGTCCTATTTCTTTTACGAACCCGACGAACAGGAGCCTCTGCCTCTGGGCGAGGCTGAACGTTATATTCCCGTTGTGACGGACGAGCCCGAGCTGACGTCCCTGTTGCCGTATCTGGATGAGCTGGCTTTGTTTGAGGGGCGATGGGGTTTTGTCCGGGAAAACGTCTCGCGTGATGAATGGTGCCGTCTGGCGGAAATAGAGGTTGTTCCCGTCCTGAACGGCCTGATGGACATGTGTGCCGGGGAAATGATCCTTCAGCCGCGGGCAGTGTACGTTTACTGCGCCTGTGCGGCGGAAGGCGAAACACTTTATATATATAAGGACGATGAAGAAACGGTCGCGGCCGAAATACCCTTTCCGCGCTTTCCGAACGGTTCGTGCGCGGCCGACCGGTTTTACCGGACTTCGGCGCCCCGGCGGGACACCGTCGGCGTCATTGCGGCGACCATGGGAAAAAATATTTCCGAAATCGCTCGGAAATGGTTGCTGGCCGGTCATGAAGCCGATTTCAGATCCCTGCGCGGTTTTGCTTTGGAAATGCTGGCGGCCATGACGGAATATACCGCGGCCGGCATGATCCGGGAAGGATGTTGCGCCGGCCGCGTGCATTCCCTGGGATCGGCCAAAGAGGGAAACGGCCGGATACAGGCGGCGCTGATTGATCTGACCGCCGCCCGGCAGATTGATATCGGGTTCAGCCGCAATTACCTGATGACGCCGGAATATTCCTCGCTGTCTCTTCTGTTTCCGCGCTAAACGGCTTTTCTGATTCCCGCCGCGCGTTCGATTTCGGCTTCAACGGCCGGCAGAACGTCTTCGGCTCGGTCAACATAGGTGACAAGCCCGGCATCCGACGGTTTCACAAAGCCTTCGTGAATCAGCGAATCGATAATCCGGCGGTACGGTTCCCAGAAACCGTTGACATTGCACATGACGATCGGCTTCACATGTTCGCCCAGCTGTTTCAGCGTGACGATTTCAAAAACCTCATCCAGTGTTCCGATGCCGCCCGGAAGAATACAGAAGGCGTCCGAAGAATCGAACAGCGCGTTTTTGCGGATATGAAGCGAGGGAAGAATCTGCAGTTCGCTGAGTTCCAGCTTCTGTTCTTCGCGGCTTTGAAGCAGTTCGTTAATGATGCCTGTGACCTGTCCTCCGGCTTTGAGGGTGGCTTCGGCGACCGCGCCCATCATACCGACATGACCGGCGCCGTAAACCAGACGGATGCCGTTTTCCCCCAAAAGGGTTCCCAACGTGCGTGCGGATTCAATATAGGCCGGATTGCTGCCGGAGGCCGAGCCGCAGAAAACCCCAAGCGATTTAATTTTTGTCATATTCTTCATTCTTCCTGTTTCAAAAAAGTCGGCGATATGCCTATAATCATATAAATTTATTTATGAATTGTTATCTCGGCAGGGGTTATGAAAAAGTTTTTTGTCTTCCTCGTCTTTTTACTCAGCGCAACGCCGCTTTCCGCTCAGGGCATTAACGACCTGTTCGACGAGGGGGATTTTGATTCCGAACTGCCCGAGGTCCGCAAGGCGGTTGAAGACCAGACAGAAGCCGCGCCGTCGCCTTCTGCTCCGGCGTCCGGGACGTTCTTGCCGGCGCTTCCGCGTCCGCAGCCGGCTTCGTCGGGATTTGCCCGGCCGGCTGCCGCGCCGTCAAATCCCGACGAAGCC
>USCC01000153.1 GCA_900553035.1 uncultured Rhodospirillaceae bacterium
TGCTCGCGTGTAAGAGCTGGAGCCTCGGTAGACTTTCATAATCGCGCATCGCCCGGATGTAATCGGCCTGTGTCCTGGAGCGCGGCTGGATATGGCGCTTGCGGGTTTTCAGGGTGAGATCTTCTTCCTTGTCATTTGATTCTTCACGGGATTCCGCCATGATTTTCGCTTCCTTTTCCAAATTCAGAACGTGATCAATGTCCGCGTTGTCGACATCACCTTTTTTTCTGGCGACGGCATAGAGTTTATCCATCGCGAAAAAAGCGTCTTCAACGCCTTCCTTTTCGCCCTGGACAGTGATCTGGTTGCCTTTGGTTTTAATATCGACGTCCAGCTTTTTTTCCAGACGGCGGATGTTGTCGTTGTGGGCGCCGAGGGCAATCATGAGAATCTGGTTGTCGGCGTATTCCTTGACCTTTTGAATGACCTTCTTTTTCGTCACGCGGAAAATCCTTTCACAATAAAGCGTTATTGGACACGATTATGCGTAATTTTTATGCGTTAGGCAAGCGCTAGAAACGGTTTTCGGCATCTTTTGCCGACGGCGCTTCCTTCTGTTGGAAAAATCTGTTAAAATGTACGGAAATTATCTCCGGAGAACCGATATGACCTATGCTGCCTTTCAGAAATCGCAGAAAAGCTATCTGGAGGCTGTGACGCCTCAGGGGACGGCGGCCTCAATTCCTCTCATTCCCGAAAAATATTACGGCGACAGTTTTACGGTCAGGCTTCTGGACAGCGACGGCATTCAGGAACGCCTCGACATGATGCGCGCCGAGGCCGAAATCGACGGACAGCCGTTTGATGAAAGGCGGGAAAAGGGAAAAATCATCCGCGAAATCACGGGCGATCTGACCAAAGAAGCCCGGTTGGAGTATGATCAATTCATTCCGGCACAGAATTCGGAAAAGCTTTTTAAAGACCTGAGCGGCTTTTATGCAGAGATGACGGGCGGGCGTCCCCTGGCGGAAGCGTGCCGGACGCCGGAAGGGGAAGCCGATATCCGAAAGCTTCTGGGGCGCGGCGACCTGGAAGGCGTGTCGGATCTGGAAAAGGCGGCGGCGCTGACGGCGATGCAGAAAAGCCGGACAATGCTTGAAATGCAGAATCTGCGCAATACGAATACGTCGGCCGGCTATCATATCATCACGGTCGAAAACAAGGCGGCCAACCCGCTGGGGTTCCATATGTCACGTATTGACCGCCTGCCCGAAGAGAAAAAGGCAAAGCTGGCCGCCTGTGCCGACAGGCTTCTGCCCGTGACGCATGACGGCGGCGCATGGCATGAAATGACTCATGCTCTGGGCACCGACGATGAAAGCAAATGTGAAGGCTTCCGTTTCCTGAAAACGCTGAAGGAATACGAAGAACCCGCACTGGTTTATCCTGACATCAACGCGCGTCTGTACAATAATTTGAATACGCTTGAAACAATACGGAAGGATGCCCGCAAGGGGGAAAGAACTCTGAACGGCAATTTTCGCTACATCATGCCCAAAATGATGCTTCATATCATGGAGAATGCCGACACTCTGACGGCCGAAACCCGTAGCATGACAGACGCTCAGGTCATGAAGAAAAATGTGGAAATCGTGGATGCGTGCGCCTACAGCGCGGAAACGGAAAATGCCTTCCGCCGGTTCGCCGCGGAATGCGAAACGCCGGAAGCCCTGGCCGCCGGGTTGCGGAACGTTTATAAAAACGGGCCGGAAAACCCGGAAACCGGTGCGCTTTATCCGCTGGTCGATGATTTTGTCCGGGCGGCTCATCATCTGAATCCGTCCGTTCCTTTGGAAGAAATGCCGGATCAGTTCTTTGCGGCGGAGAATTTCATGTCCCAAAGCCGGGATATTGGAAAAGTGGAAATCACGGAAGTCGCCCGACCCGAATTGACGGCGGAGGAAAAAAAACGCTGTCAGGAATTGTACGATACGGTTCGCCTGGAAAATCCGAAGGCTTCCGACAGGGAGAGGGACAAGCTTTTCGCGCGGGCGATCGTGCAGGACGAATGGCGGCGGAAAGCCGTGGCCGAAGCGGATCTGGAAAACCCGGCTCGGGCGAAGGACATTCTGTTCAACCGGGAAAAAGCCGCCGAATATACGGATCGCATCAACGGTTGCCTGCTTCGTTCCCGCAACGCGGCGGGTATCATCCGGACATACGGCGCCGAATTTGAAAAAGGCGCTTACCGTACTCCGGCGGCGACGGATCGGAAAAAAGTGCCGCTTCAAACTCAGCTGATACAGGCTGAGCAACGCGGGAAGCCGGCGCCCGGGCGGAAAAAGAACCCGCTTCAGACTCAGCTGGCTCAGGCGGAACAGCGTAAGAAGCCGGCGCCGGACAGAAAAGCGGTTCAGGCGGCCTGCGTAAAAAACGTAAAAGACAGAAGAAGCAAGTAGTTTCCTTTCAGTATGCGTCAGGTTTACGGCGCCTCTGGAATAAAGCATTCCGGCGTGTCCGGGATTCAGGGCGTTTTTCCCGTGTCCGTTCCGATCGAAAATTGTTCCGTTTTTTCGCGATTCTTCGGGAAGGATATGGAAGGTTTTTCAATTCGTTTCCATTGTTCTTCCGGCTTTGAAAAAAACGGAACAGAACACGGAAGCAGAGGAGGCCACAATAAGGTGGGAAAGCGCACGGTTGTTTTTGTAAAGAGCAATCGTGTTGTTCTCCGGGGGCGGCGTGCCGCGGGGGTCGGTGAACAATGACGGCTTTGATACCCCGCGCCTGAGCATATCCGGGCGGCGTTCAGCCACAGGAGAGAGAGAATGCTCCGGCGTCCGCTTTCTGTGCAGAGCGCGGTCTGACCCGCAGGTCG
>USCC01000154.1 GCA_900553035.1 uncultured Rhodospirillaceae bacterium
CCCCCCGCCCGGAACTGGCGGAGCCTCATCAGACGACCGTGCGCGCACTGTTCTTTCCCGACCGACGTTATTTCCCGCCCGACCGGGAATCAGAGATACAACATCCTTGTCTATTTATTCAAAGCCATACCGAACCACCGGCAGGAAACGGCGCAAAATCAGTGAGCACCCCCCGCCCGGAAACAGCGAGCCTCATCAGACGACCGTGCGCACACTGTTCTTTCCCGGCCGACGTTATTTCCCGCCCGACCGGAAATCAGAGACACGGCCTCCTTGTCTGTTCGTTCAAGAGCCCGCGGCTTATTCTGTTTCCCCCGGAACCGCCGGCGGAGGCGGCGTCTGCTCAGGGGTGCCTTCAGCCGAGAGAGGCGGAACCGCATCAGGAACCGGCGGCGGAAGCGTGTCCACAGGCGGCGGCGGTTCGGCGGCCGGAACTTCCGGCAAATCATGCGCCTTCACTGCTGCAGGCATTTTCGGTACCGGAATTTTCATCATGCGCGTCGATTTAAACCCCTTGACCACCGGAACCTTCACCATCCGGGAAGAATTTTCAGCCGCAGGCGCATTGCCGTTCTGCTGGCGCGCCGCCTGCATTGCCGCACGCTTCCACACCGGCAGATCTTCGTCGGCCTTTTCATCCTCGTTCAGTTTGAATGTCGGCGGTGGAGGCGGACGATCGTCAATATTGTCTTCCATTTTCACTTCGACGGTCACGGCTTCTTCCAGCGCTTTGTCCTGTTCCTCGGGCTTCAGAACGACGATTTCCACGCCTTTTTTATCTTTCGGACGGATGATTTTCACCAGGTCTTCGGAATGAACCTTGTCATACATCATCAGGACGGAAAGCGGGTTTTCGATATGGTGCTGTATCAGACGTTTGATTTCACGCACGCCGTTCTTGGCGATAAAGACCTCGTCGGCAAACCATTTCCGTGCTTCAAGCGTCAGTTCGGCGCGCAACCCCACAGCCTTGGCGCGTTTGACGAACTTGTTCAGATGAATGTCCACGATCGCCAGCAGGTTTTCCTCGGCCAGCCCGTGGAACGGAATGATGTCGTCAATACGGGCCAGAAATTCAGGACGCAGGTTTTTGCGCAGGAATTCCATACGCTGATACCGCGGCAGGTTCGCCCCCAGGTTCGACGTCATGATGACGATCGTGTTCCGGAAATCAATCGTCAGACCCTTGCCATCCGTCAGACGCCCTTCGTCCAGAAGCTGCAGCATCAGGTTCAGAATTTCGCTGTGCGCTTTTTCCAATTCGTCGAACAGCACAACCTGATACGGGCGCAGGCGCACCGCTTCGGTCAGCACGCCGCCCTGCTCAAAGCCCGGCGTTCCCGGCGGAGGGCCAAGCAGACGGGACACGCTCTGTTTTTCCATGTACTCGGACATGTCCAGACGCAACAGAGCCGTTTCATCGTCAAACATAAATTCGGACAACGCCTTGGCCAGTTCGGTCTTGCCGACGCCGGTCGTCCCAATGAAAAGAAAAGTACCAAGCGGACGGTTCGGATCCTGTAGCCCCGACTTCATGCGCCGCACCGCGCCGGAGATGACCGAAATGGCTTCCGGCTGGCCGATAACGCGGCGCCCCAGGAAGTTTTCCAGATCGATCAGACGCTGTTTGTCTTCGGCATTCACCTTATCCATCGGAATCCCTGTCCAGAACGACACGATGTTGGACACGTAATCGTTCGTCAGCGTCCGCTCGGATGTCCGACCCTCGTCCAGATCCAGCATCAGCCCTGTCGCCGCCTCGTCCAGAAGGTCAAGCGCCTTTTCGGGAAACAGACGGGATTTCACATAACGCGCCGACATGGACACGGCATTCTGAAGGATTTCATCAGGTATCTCAAGGCCGAACCGCTGTTCATAAGACGCTTTCAGCCCTTTCAGAATATCCAGCGTTTCCGCAGCTGTCGGCTCTTCGATATACATCGTCTGCAGACAGCTCATCAAATCGGGATCCTGTTCAATATACTGTTTGAATGCGTTGAGTTCGGCTTCGACAATGCACCGGATGCCGCCGTCCAGCACTTTTGGCTTCAGGAATTTGGGGATTTCCTGGTTTCCCGAGGGCGTTCTGGCCAGAAAGCTGATATCGTTGACGAACAGAATCCATTTCCCGGCCGAAGCCTGGATTTCCTGAAACGCCTTTTTCAGATGTTCTTCGTACTCGGCGAATGTGCGGCTGTCGATCATCATTGTGGCCACGTCAATGCCGACGATTTTATACCCCTTCAGCTTTGGCGGGACATTTCCTTCGGCCAGCGCACGGGCGACGCCTTCGACGATTGAGGTTTTGCCAATCCCCGTCGGCCCCAGAAGCATCGGATTGTTTTTCAGACTGCGCAGCAGGATGTGCATGACGCGGCGCTGTTCCTTTTCGCGCCCGATGACCTGGCGGAGCGAGCCGTCCGCGGCTTTTTCCGAATAATCGACAATATATTTGCTGTGTTCCGTCATTGATTTCCGCCTTGAATATTATGTCAAAAGATTATGCCGCATAATGTTTTGAAGCGCAACAGCCGGATTTTGCCATAATTCCGCCATACCTTTGTCATAATTCTGCCGTAATTGGGTGATATGATTAAGCTGTGTAAGTTGAATCATAGAAGGAGAAAAGGAAAATGAAAAAACGGATATTCACCCTGGCCGTCCTGTGGCTTTGGCCGCAAGTCTGCTTTGCAATAGAACAGATGCCCC
>USCC01000155.1 GCA_900553035.1 uncultured Rhodospirillaceae bacterium
CCTGTTGTTTGATGCGTTAAAATCCGAAAAGAAAACTGCAAAGCCGCCGCGTGCGAAAAAAGAAACGCTCATTCCTGCCGCCGTACCGGAGGAAAAAAAGGAGCAGGGATCTTACGGCCTTGACGAATACCAGTCGAAAGCCGTGCAGGACACATGCCGCCAACTTTTAATCGTGGCCGGCCCGGGGTCGGGGAAAACGACCGTACTGACGAACCGCATCGCCCACCTGGTCGGCAACGGCATCGTTCCGGCGGAAAACTGTCTGGCCATAACGTTCACCCGCCGCGCCGCCGAAGAAATGCGCCGCCGCCTGAAATGTGGCGTAAATATTCATACGTTCCATTCCCTGTGTTTTTCAATTCTGAAGGAAAACTGCGCGGCCGCCGGGCTGGATCCCGATTTTCAGGTCTCTGCCGAACCCGAAGACGGCGCGTTGGAGTTTGACGACCTTATTTTGCTCACCGTACGGCTTTTGAAGGAAAATCCCGCGCTTGCGGCGGCATATCGGGAACGCTTCCGGTATGTGTCCGTTGACGAGTATCAGGACATTGACGCGAAACAGTACGAGCTGGTCCGCCTTCTGGTTCCTTCGGACGGGCACATCTGTGCGATCGGCGACCCGAATCAGGCGATTTACGGATTCAGGGGAGGGGATTCAAAGTTTTTCAACAGCTTTGCCGCAGATTATCCCGAAGCCCGGACGATCAGCCTGAAAAACAATTACCGCTCCACGGGAACCATTGTCAGCGCGTCGAACCAGATGATGCATTCGTTCAATATCGAAGCCGTTTTTGACCGGCCGCACGATAAAATCATTCTGCATGCGGCGCCGACGGAAAAAGCCGAAGCGGAATTTGTGGTGAAAACGATTGAAAGCCTGATCGGGGGCCACAGCTTTTATTCACTGGACACCGAGCGGGCAGACGGCGAGGAGGGCAATCTTTCCTTTTCCGATTTCGCCGTATTGTACCGTTCGGCGGCACAGGCCGAAGCGATTGCCGAAGCGCTCAACCGGTCGGGGATGCCGTTTGCCCGGCTGTCCGGCGACCTGCTTTGTGATAACAAAGCAGTGAAGAAATGGCTGCGCCGTTTAAAAGCGTCGGAACCTGTGGAACGTCAGCTTGAACGTTTTGAAGGAGACGAGCACATCCGGCAGTATCTGCTTCAACGGGCACGGGATTATCCCGCCCGTGACGAATTCATCCGCGAGCTGTCGCTTCTGTCTGAAATTGATACGCTGGATCGGCGGGCGGACAGGATTGCGCTGATGACGCTACATGCGTCCAAGGGGTTGGAATTCAAATGTGTTTTCATTGTCGGCATGGAAAACGGGCTGATGCCTTTTTACCGGTCGGAAGATGTTGAAGAGGAACGCCGTCTGCTTTACGTCGGCATGACGCGGGCACAGCGTCAGCTGTTTCTGACACGTTCCTTGAAAAGAAAGCAGTTTGGGAAATGTATAAAGACGGAACCGTCGCCGTTTCTGGAAGAAATTGAGCGGGAACTCATGAATTTGAGCCGTTTTGAAAAGACGTTCCGGAAAAAAGAGGAGGACAGTCAGCTTTCCTTTCTGTTTTGACGGTCTTTTCTTCGTTTAAAGAAACAGTGACGGCGATCGGGAATGACGTTTTGCCGTTTCCGGCGGGTAAAGGGAAGAAGGTATCCGGGAGGGCGGCGGTGTAATCGGCGGGAGAAAGGCAAATGGCGGATGGGGTGAGATTCGAACTCACGGACCCCGTAAAGAGTCGCCGGTTTTCAAGACCGGAGCATTCAACCGCTCTGCCACCCATCCGTTTTTCCGGCTTATTCTTGCCGATTTGGGAAAAAATTGCAAGGCCTTATGTTTAAAAATAAAATATTTATTTTATATCAATATGATATAGTGAATTATTAATCTTTTTTATTAATTTAAGGGCGGCTTTATCCTAATCGGTTTAGGTATGTACAAAGCCTATTGAAAAGTGGCATGATAAAAATCTGAACATTTTTTAGAGAGGGATGAAAAATGAGCGAAGAGGAAAAAAAGGAAGACGTCGCAGCCAAAGCGCAGGATATGGGAAAAAAGCTGTCAGGATTTCTGGGCGGCATTGCCGAAAAGGCCAAAAACCTTGACATGAAAGAGCTGACGGAAAAGGCCAAACAGAAGGTTTCCGAAGTCAAGGATAAGGCGAACGAGCTGAGTTCCGGAAAAACCGAGAATTTCGCCCAGCCGCGTGAAGAGGTTTCTCTGGATCAGATGAAAGAGCTGTTCCACAAAATGTCCGGACAGATGATTGAGCAGATGCCGCCGGTTGTTGAAGCCATGCTCATGGATTTATGTGTCGGCGACCAGATGATTTACAAAATCAAATCAGCCGCTTCCGGCGATGTGACGGCCGTTGCGCTGACAACGAAAAGTCTGCTGTGTTTCGCCAAATCCTCGGAGCAGTTCGCCTGTACCGTTTATCCGCTGACAAACGTCAAAGGGTTTTACCTTGTGCCGCCCCGCGAAGAAACAGCCGGGCGCTTTGCGGTCATGACGGAAATCGGTGAAGCCCGTTTTCCGCTGACCAGCCTGGAAAACTATTGCCGCGCCCTGGTTCTGTACCGAAAACTGCGCGAGCTGACCGGCAAACAAAAAACTCCGGATAAAAAAAGCGCGG
>USCC01000156.1 GCA_900553035.1 uncultured Rhodospirillaceae bacterium
AGGAAGTGTTTTTCGACCCCGTCCCCAAAGCCTGTTACCTGTATGCCGTTGTCGGCGGAAAACTGGATCGGACACAGGACAAATTCGTCACCCGCTCGGGCCGTGAAGTCGATCTGAACGTCTTTGTCGAAAAAGGCAAAGGCTCCATGAGCGCTTATGCCCTTGATTCTCTGAAACGCGCCATGAAATGGGACGAAGAAACCTTCGGCCGCGAATATGACCATGACGTGTTCAACATCGTCGCCGTCAGCAATTTTAATTCCGGCGCCTGCGAAAATACCAGCTTGAACATCTTCAATGATAAATACGTTCTGGCCGACCCGCAGAAAGCTACCGATGCCGATTACGCCAATATCGAAGGCGTCGTCGCGCATGAGTATTTCCATAACTGGAGCGGCAATCGCGTCACCCTGCGCGACTGGTTTGACCTGACTCTGAAGGAAGGGTTGACCGTCTACCGCGATCAGGAATTTTCATCGGATCAGCGTTCTCGCGCCGTCAAACGCATTGAAGATGTCTCGTCCCTGCGCGCGGGGCAGTTTCCGCAGGATGCCGGCCCTCTGGCACACCCGATCCGTCCGGATTCCTATATCTCGGTCCGCAGTCTGTACACCGGCACCGTCTATAACAAAGGGGCGGAAGTCATCCGTATGATGGAACGCATGGCCGGCCGGGAAAAATTCCGCAGAGGGATGGACATCTACTTTGAACGCAATGACGGCAAGGCCGTGACCTGCGACGATTTCGTCAAAGCGATTGAAGACGGTTCGGGTCTTGATCTGCGGCAGTTCCGGAACTGGTACCATCAGGCCGGAACCCCCGTCGTAACGGCGGAAGGCGCGTATGATGAAAAGAACAGGACGTATGCTCTCACCCTGAAACAGCAAACGCTCCCCACTCCGGGGCAGCCGATTAAAAAGCCGTTCGTCATTCCCCTTGAAATCGGCCTTCTGGACAAGGACGGCCGGGATATGCCTCTGACGCTTTCAGACGAAAAGAAACAGGGGCCCTCCTCTCGGGTTCTTGTCCTGAATGCGCCGGAACAGACGTTCGTTTTCAAAGATATCCGGGAAAAACCGGTTCTGTCAGGCAATCGCGGCTTTACGTCGCCTGTTTATTTCAGGGCAGCGTATACGCCCGAAGAACGTGCCCTCCTTATGGCGAAGGATTCTGATCTGTTCAACCGTTGGGAAGCCGGACAGCAGTTTGCGGCCGACATCATGCTGGACATGGTTCGGGATATTCAGGAAAACCGTCCGGTATATGTTCCCCCGGCCTTTACCGAGGCTCTGAAAGGTTATCTGAACGACGAAACGCTGGACAGGGCTTTTATTGCCAGAGCCTTTCAGCTTCCGACGGAAAAGACGCTGGCCGAGCGTTCGGAAACGATTGATGTCGACGCCATTCATCAGGCGCGTACAACGCTTCAGAAGCATATTGCAACGGAATTGAAAGACGATTTTGAACGAGCTTATGCCGCGAACCGGACAGAGGGGCCGTATATTCCGAATGCCGAAGAATCCGGCAAGCGCGCGGTGAAAAACACAGCCCTGTCCTATCTGAGCTTCTTTGATGATTCGCTTGCGCTGAAACAGTACACAGAAGCCGCCCAGATGACGGATAAAGATGCGGCCGTCCGGGTTTTCGCGGGCAAGGATACACCCGAAGCCCGTGCTGTCATGGCCGATTTTTATGAAACATACCGAAAGGATTCCCTGGTTGTTGACAAATGGCTGACCATGCAGGCGACGGCGGCGCAGCCGGATACGCTGGCAAGGGTAAAGGAGCTGATGCATCACGAAAGCTTTTCTTTGCGCAACCCGAACAAAGTGCGTGCTCTTTTGGGAGCCTTCACGAACAATCCGACGGTATTTCATGCCAAAGACGGTTCCGGATATGATTTCATTGCCGAACAGACGCTGGCGGTTGATAAAATCAACCCGCAGGTGGCCGCGACGCTTCCTGTTGCATTGGGAAACTGGAAAAAATTTGATCCCGAGCGTCAGGAAAAGATGAAGGCGGCCTTGAACAAAATCATTTCGGAACCGGGGTTGTCACCGAATACATATGAAATCGTATCAAAGTCTCTGGACATGACTGAAAAGAAAAAGGAACCGCAGAAAGCGTCCTCTTTTTTCAGGGACGAGACGGTCAAAAAATTTTCGAACGGGGCGCAGTCGATGCCGCGAGCCAGCCTGGCGGTCATATCAAAGAAGATGTTTGAACGATGAAGCGCCTTTTTCTGACAGGCCTGGGGGGGCTGATGCTCGGTTTCGGAGCCGGCCTTCTTTACCCGTCTGTTTTTCCTGCGGTTCCGGAGCCTCCTCTGGGGACTGCCATGACGTCGGAAGGACGGCATGTTCTCAACGAATTCACTCTTCTTCTGAAAGACCGCCAGTCTTCTCGGGCTGCGGCGGCGGCCTCCGAAGAAATTCGTGCGCTTCAGAGCGCTGCCCGGAAAGAGCCGGATCAAGAAGGCATCCGGACTCATCTGGCGAAGGCATCCGAAGAACGGACGGCTTTGCAGGATGAGTTCTACCGCCTGTTCGGGGAAGCTCTGATGCGAATGCCCGAGACGGAT
>USCC01000157.1 GCA_900553035.1 uncultured Rhodospirillaceae bacterium
GGCGGCGGCAGCCACCGGAACCGGAGCGGCCGCGACAACGGCCGGCGCAGCGATTGTGCGCGTCAGGCGCAGGCGCAGTCCGTCCGTATCGTATTCAATTTCGGCCAAATTGTGTTCATTGATCAATTTCGCCAGATCTTCGACCAAAGTCGTTTCATAAGAAGTCTTTGCAGTAGACATGGGTGATTATTCCTTACTCAAGATAAAGGACACGGCTTCAAGAGCCAGAAGATATCCCTGTTTTCCCAAACCGCAGATAACGCCGTCGGCGGCTTCGGAAACATAAGAATGGTGACGGAATTTCTCCCGCCGGTGAATGTTGGACAGGTGGACTTCGATGACCGGCAGCCCGCACGCCAGCAGAGCATCCAGAATCGCGACGGACGTATGCGAATACGCCGCCGGGTTGATGATGATTCCGGCATGAGTTTTGCGGGCGTCCTGGATCCACGTGACGATGTCGCCTTCGGAATTGCTCTGACGGAAATCGACGGTCAGACCCAGCCGGACAGCAAGCACCCTGCAGGCCGCTTCAATGTCCGTCAGCGTTTCCGAACCGTAAATTTCCGGTTCGCGCGTTCCAAGCATGTTCAGGTTGGGACCGTTGATAATCAGAATATCGGAAGTCATTCCCACTTTTTCTCCGAGGCAATACTTTTTGCTTTATAGCATTAAATTTTACCGGATGCATCAAAATGATGAGGTGAAACGTATTTCTTTGTTCATTTTGTGGCACGGAATTTGCATGACTTATGTCGGAATTTTAAACGGAAAGGAGCCGTGCCATGACTCTGGGAAATTTTGTGACAAGCCGGATGGGGATGCTGTCCCAAAGCCATGCCCTGGAACAGATCAGCTCGAACGTCGCGAATGTAAACACGGTCGGCTATAAAAAAGTCGAAACACTGTTCGCAACGCAGATGACAAAATACAGGGGAACAGGGAACGATAACAGCCTGTTTTCCGCCGGAACGGTTGATCGCCGCATGGTTGATATCTCCGGGATGCCCACCACGACAAACAGCATTTACGACGTGGCCATCAGCGGCAAGGGCTTCTTTGTCGTCGAAAAGGACGGGCAGCAGCTGTATTCCCGAGCCGGTGATTTCCTGGGCACTGCGGTGCCTCCGCCGGGGTATGCGGCGCCGGAAATCAATTTCTACCAGCCGACCGGGCCGGGCGTCACGACGCAGGACGCGTCGGCGCATTATCTGATCAACGCTTCGGGTCTGTATGTCATGGGATGGAACGCCAATCCCGAGACGGGGGAATTTTCTTCCTCTCTCCAGCCGGTAAATATTGCCCCCCCGAACTATTATCCGGGGCATGCGACGTCGAAAATGGAACTGAAAGGAAACGTGCCTGCCGACGCCTCCGACACTCAGAAGATGTCGTTTCCCGTGTACGACGGCAAATATGAATCCCATTCCATGACAATGCACTGGGAACCGCAGAGCAACGCAAACACGTGGAACCTGAATTTCAATATCGAAGGCGCGACAGTCACTTCGTCACCGGCGGAAATCCGTTTCAATGACAGCGCTCAGCTTGTCGAGCCGTACCCCAGCGTGACGTTGCAGGTTCAGTGGAACGACGGCGGGAGCAGTACGATCGAGGTGGATATTTCCAAAATCACTCAGTATTCGACGGCGCTTATCGGTGATGTGACGACGCAGGACGGCAAGCCGTTCGGTGAACTGGTCAGCCGGAAGTGGGATTCAAACGGCGTGCTGACGGCCTATTACGGCAACGGATCGACGCTGAACGTCTGTAAGCTGGCCGTTGCCCAGGTGCAGGTGCCGAACATGATGGAAGCCGTTTCCGGCAACATGTTTGCCTACAATGCCCGGGCGGGCGAGTTGGACATCGTCGATCTGGAAAATTCCCCGAACCAGCGTATGACTGAAATCCTGGGGGGGACTCTGGAAGGCTCAAACGTACGGCTGGAAGACGAATTCACGCGCATGATCATTACGCAGAGAGCCTATTCCGGTTCGGCCAATGCCTTTACAACGGGCAACGAAATGTTGCAGGAAGCCATCGGTATTCTGGGCTGATTTTTGTCGTCCCATAAAGAAATCCCCCGCAAGCGGCCGGGGGATTTTTTTTCAGCGATTGTTTTTTTTGTTCCGGAACAGGAGGAAATAAAACAGCTGACGGCGGCTTTACCGGCGATCAGGAACAAAACGCCGCCGAAACAGAGGAGATGTAAGGATGGATGACGAATCGCGAAAGCTTGACCTTTACATTGACTCCATCAAGGCGAAGGTCAAAACGAATCTGGAAAGCGATCGTTCCCCGATTGAATACGCGCGTATAGCCCGAAGCTGTGGTCTGCGCGGGTTCATGAAGGGAAGCGTGCCGGATGCCGAGGATATGATTGTGCACGCGATTACAGCGACTTTTTTAAGCCGTAAGATCACGTCCCTTTAAAAGCACCAGCCCCCCCCCCATTTCTCCCCGGGGGGCTGTTGATTGTTTGG
>USCC01000158.1 GCA_900553035.1 uncultured Rhodospirillaceae bacterium
GCGGACGTTATTATTGTCCCGAATGCCGGACATATTTCCGGATGGGATAAAGTCTGGCCCCGCCTGATTCGCTGACTTCCGTTCAGGACGTTTCTCCGCCGTATATTTTCTGCAGAACATAATTCGCGGCCGTCAGACCGAAAATGCCCGTCAGTGTGGGCAAGCTTCCCATGACCGTTCTTTCCCGGCCTTTGCCGTGCAATTCGCTGATATCCGGATAAACGGGAGGGGGAAGGTGTTCGCGTGATTCCTCTGAATACACACAGGGAAAATCCAAAGGGACGTTGCGGCGGCGCAGACGTTTGCGCATCATGGCGGCCAGACGGCAGTGATTGACTTTGGACATCCGGTCAACGCGGATCAGAGACGGGTCGGTTCGCAGGGCGGCGCCCATCGACGATATAAAGGGAATCCCGTTTTCTTTCATATAAGCAATAAGCTCAACTTTAGGGTTTAAGGAATCAATTGCATCTATGACAAAATCAGGGTTGTCTGCAAGAACCGCCGGAAGCGTTTCCGCATGCACAAAACAATTGACAGCCTCCGCCCGGCAGTCCGGATTGATATCCCGGACGCGTTCAGCGGCAACAGCGCATTTGTCCCGTCCGACGGTGGAATGAAGGGCGAAAAGCTGGCGGTTGATGTTGCTGTAGTTGACTTCGTCATTGTCAATAAGGCGCAGGCGTCCGACCCCGGCGCGGGCCAGAGCTTCGACCGCATAGCTGCCGACGGCGCCCAGGCCGACAACGGCAACAAACGAATGCCGGAGGCGTTCCAGGCCTTCGTTGCCGATCATGAGACGGATACGCGCGAACGGATCGTTGGGCATGTCAGGGAAGTCCTTTTTCAAAACGTCGGGCATTGTCGGCTGTCAGGAATCCGAGCTCTTCGGCGTCCATGCCTTTGAAGGCGGCAATGCCCCGGACAATAAGGGAAAGATTGGCCGGAACGTTCCTCGGTTCAGCGGCGTTCACACAAAATCCGGCGGGCGGTTTCATATCCGGCGCGTCGGTTTCAATCAGCAGGCGTTCCGGCGGAACGGCTCGGATCATTTCATGCGCTTTTGTTCTGTTCGGACGGAGAGCCGCTCCGGAAAACGAAAAATATCCGCCCCGTTCAAGCAGAAATTTCATGTCCTGTTCCGTTCCGCCAAAAGAATGGCACAGGAAAACAGGCGGAAGCGGTTTGCGCTTCAGGCAGGGCAGGAGAACGTCAAAAGCACGGACACAATGAATCGTACACGGCCGGTTCAGGCGAGCGGCAAGAGCGAGCTGAGAGCTGAAAACATCTTCCTGACCGGGGACGAGCCGCAGAGAATCCAGACCGATTTCGCCGACTCCGCATTCCGGGACGGCCGACAGGAGAGATTCCAGCCGTTGCGGGTCATGACGATCCGCATACCAGGGATGAGTCCCCAGGAACGGCACAACAGACGCATCGTCCCGTGCGATTCCAAGGGTCTTTTCCCAATCATCGGGTGCTGTCGCCGCACAGATGAAACGGGATACTCCGGATTTTCGTGCGGCCTCAAGCACGGTGCGCCGATCCGGGTCGAATGCGGCGTCCTGCAGATGGATATGGGCATCCGTCAGCATGAAAGGCCGTGTGTCCGCAGGGGTGGTTTCCATGTGTCATCCTTTATGGCGGCTGGTCAGGAACGAAAAAGTATTTTATGATAAAACGTCCGGACAGTTGAAGGAAAATCGAATGCTGAAACTCTGTTTCATCCTGTTTTTTTTCGGAGCTTTTCCTGTGGCCGCACAGGAAGCGCCTCCGTCTTGCGTGACGCCTTATCAGGATGTCGATTCATATGGCGTGTGGCGGCTGGAAAACGGCGTGTGGAAAATGCCCTTTGCATGTTCCGCCGGCGTGGAGGGCGAAGTGAACGTGAAGCAGAAGGAGCTTTCCCAAGTCGGAATTGCCGTTTATTATATCACGGTCAGGGGCGAACCCGCGAACTTTACCCGCTTCCCGGTTCCGTGCGAGGCGATGTTTCAGTTTTGCCGCCATCAGGTTCTTGTTTCGGACTTTGGTTTTGATGAAACTTTTTATCAATAAGAAAGAGAACGTTATGAAAAAAGAATTTATTTTGTTTGCCGCCGCCGTTTTGTTTGCCGTTCCCGAGGCGCAGGCTTTGCCGCGGTGCACGGCACAGCAGACCGGGGCTTCGTATGTCGGAAGCTGGCGCAAGCCGGACGGTGTCTGGGAGCTTCCGTTTTCATGCCTGAACGGTGTTTCGGCGAAAGTCGGCATTGAAGGAACGGTTGATGCCCGTCAGGATGACGGCATTTATTTCCTGATGAAGGAAGACGGCGCCCGGGACGGAGAAGATTTTTACAATGATGCCTGCGACGCGATTTCGGAATACTGTGAACCCGCGCTTGATTCGGAGGCTCCGTCCGCGGAG
>USCC01000159.1 GCA_900553035.1 uncultured Rhodospirillaceae bacterium
ATGTTTCATGGAAAATTGAAAGGAAACGTCCTCCCTCAGACGTTCCCGGCGCGGGGTGTTAAAAAGAGAAACGGCCGGGCTCGTTTTTATACCGGTCTTCCAATGCCAGCAGGCGGCGTTTGATATCCAGGCCGCCCCCGTATCCCACAAGGCTACCGTTCGCTCCGATAACACGGTGGCACGGCACGATAATGGAAATCGGATTCCGATTGTTCGCCATGCCCACAGCACGGCAGGCTTTCGGATTGCCGACATTCCCGGCAATCTCTCTGTATGAAGCGGTTTCTCCATAAGGAATGCGGCAGAGCGCCTCCCACACCCTTTTTTGAAAAGCCGTCCCTTCGGGCGCCAGTAAAACCGAAAAATCCTTCAGACGACCCGCAAAATAAGCCTCCAGCTGTTCCCAGACGTTTTTCAGAAACGGCGTTTCGGCGACCTCCGCCTCAAAAATGCGTTTTCCAAATTCCAGATGTGTCAGAGCCTCTCTCCGTTCCGCCAGAGTTACAGTTCCGACAGGCGTCTCATAAAAAAAGACGTTCATACTTCAGATCCTCGTTCCAGAATATCCGGAACTAAAATAGAACACACAGAGGCAAATTGCACGGAAAAATCATGATGCCATACCCGCTTTATTTTTCCAGATAAGTCAGCGGGTCAACAGCTTTTGTTCCGCGGCGTACTTCAAAGTGAAGCTGCGGTTCTTTCGCACTGCCCGTCTTTCCGGCTTTTGCCATCGGCTGGCCGCGGCGGACGGTTTCACCGCGCTTGACTAGAAATTCCCTGTTATGTGCATAGGCCGTCATCCATCCGTCCGCATGTTTGACCAGAAGAAGATTCCCAAAGCCCTTAAGCTCGTTGCCGGCATAGGCAACAACTCCGTTTTCCGCCGCACGGACATATGTCCCTTCGGCAACACGGATGTTGATGCCGTCATTATGCCGCCCGGCTCCGGCCGGTCCGAATTTCGTGATGATCGTCCCTTTCAGAGGCCATGCAAACTTACCTTTGGAACGTGACGGCGGTTCGGGAAGACGGACGCCGCTTTTGCGGACGGATGCTTTTTTGCGCGAAGCAGACGCCGGACGCGTCGACGTCGCGCGTTTTGAAGAGGACGCCGTTTTGCGTGAAGAGACCTTGTTCCGTGCCACAACCGTTTCTTCCCGCGGCGCCACAATTGAACCCGGCAGATTCAGCGCCTGCCCCGGAAAGATGCTGTACGGCCAGCGAATGCCGTTCCGACGCGCCAGAGAACTCATGTCAACACTGTAACGGCGGGAAATGCTGTAAATCGTTTCCCCTTTCTGGACGATATGAATCGATGTCTGCGGCAGCTTCAGACGTTGCCCCGGAGACAGCAGAAACGGCGCATGCAGGCCGTTCATTTCGATTAAAGCTCTTAAAGGAACATTATAGCGGCGAGACAGCGCGTAGACCGTATCCCCCTTTTTTACCGTAACGGACGACGGCTGAAACTTTGAGGCCGGAAGCGGTTTTGACGAAACGGATTTTCGGGAAGAAGACGCATAGCGCGGGTCATTCGCACGCGGCACGGAAGAAGAAGCAGAAGAAGAACGGGTCGGCCGTCCGTACATCGGCACGGAATAAGAACATCCGAGGGACGCCAGCAGGAGTCCCGTCAGAAAAAAAATACGACCCTTTCCGTGTTTCCAGTTCATTTACGCGTCCGTTTTTGTCCGCTTTGATTATAAAATCAGTTCGCTAACAAAAGGTTTAGAAAATCGTTTTTTAAAATCATTCAATAGAATCAAATAAAATCAAAATGATATATAAAATTTTTAATCTTATATCTAAAGCAATAAGCCCCTTTTCTTTCAAAGCGTTATCAGGTAAAATGGACAAATTCATCAAGGGAGAAAAACATGAGCCCCGCGCCGAAAACAGTTTACAGCAAAGATTATAAAAAGCCCGATTACCAAATCAGCCATGTCGATATGACATTCGACCTGGATTCCGAAAAAACAAAGGCCACCGCCGAAATGAAGATTCAGCGTGCGCCGGATACACCGGAAAACGCACCGATGTGGCTGGACGGCGAAGAGCTGACCCTGACCGGAATCGCCGTCAACGGAAAGCCTCTGTCCGAAAAAGAATATATCTTGACCGAAGAAGGGCTTGAACTGCTGAACCCGCCCCGGGATTTCGTCCTGACCATAAAAACCGATCTGAATCCCAAGGCAAATACAAAGCTCCAGGGCCTTTATGAATCCGACGGTATCCTGTGTACGAAATGCGAAACCCACGGTTTTCGACGCATCACGTTCTTTCCCGACCGGCCGGACGTCATGCCCACCTGGCGCACAACATTAATCGGCGACAGTGAAAAGCTGCCCGTCCTGATTTCCAACGGCAACCGTGAAGCCTCCGAAGAGCTTCCC
>USCC01000160.1 GCA_900553035.1 uncultured Rhodospirillaceae bacterium
AATGAACCTCATCAACCGCGCGTTCATCGAGGTCATGACGGGCGGCGATGCGGACGGTCGTGTCTTCACGTTCCCGATCCCGCCCTACAACATCACCAAGGATTTCGACTGGGACAGCCCGAATACCCTGCTCCTCTTCCGGATGACGGCGAAGTACGGTCTTCCGTATTTCCAGAACTTCATTAATTCGGATCTGAAACCGAACATGATCCGCTCGATGTGCTGCCGCCTGCAGCTTGATCTGCGCGAGCTTCTGGCCCGCGGGAACGGCCTGTTCGGATCGGCCGAACAGACAGGGTCCATCGGTGTTGTCACGATCAACTGCGCCCGTCTGGGATACCTGTACAAAGGCGATGAAAACGCTTTGATGGCGCGGCTGGAAGAACTGATGGATCTGGCACGCTCAACGCTGGAAATCAAGCGTAAAATTATTCAGCGTCATATCGATGCGGGGCTGTTCCCGTATACGAAGCGTTATCTGGGCACCCTGCGGAATCATTTCTCGACGATCGGAGTCAACGGCGTGAATGAAATGGTGCGCAACTTCACGAACGACGAACACGATATCACCGATTCGTTCGGTCAGGCTTTTGCAAACCGGTTCCTGGAATACATCCGCAACAAAATGGTCGTGTTCCAGCAGGAAACCGGCAGTATGTACAATCTGGAAGCCACGCCGGCCGAAGGCACGACCTATCGTCTGGCCAAAGAAGACCAGAAGCGTTATCCCGACATCATTCAGGCCGGGACGAAGGACGCTCCGTATTATACAAACTCATCACAGCTTCCGGTCGGGTTCACGGACGATCCGTTTACGGCACTGAACCTGCAGGAAGCCCTGCAGTCCAAGTACACGGGCGGCACCGTCATGCACCTGTACATGGGCGAACGTATTTCGGATGCGAAAACCTGCCGGACGCTTCTTAAGAGAATCTTAGAGAATTATAGGATACCCTATGTAACGGTGACACCGACATTCTCTATTTGTCCCAAACACGGCTACATCTCGGGCGAACATAAATTCTGTCCGTACTGCGATGAAGAGCTGATCGCCTTAAAACGCCAACAAGCCTGTGCGTGCTAACCAAAGACAGGCTTGTATAAGCACCCTGGAGATATTATTCTGGTATTAACCCTAGCAAGAGAGTAGAGACATGACAGACACAGCGAAACAGAACATTGAGCTTTCCAACGAAGAACGCCAGCCCTGCGAAGTCTGGACGCGCGTTATGGGGTATTTCCGTCCGGTATCCGAATTCAATATCGGCAAGAAAAGCGAATATGCGGAACGCGTCTGCTTTTCCGAAAAGAAGGCGGCGGACAAATTTATGGATGTAGCGGCGGAATAACGAAGTTATGTCTATCATCATCGGCGGCGTAGAACCTTTCACAACGGTGGATTTCCCCGGAAGGCTCGCCGCCGTTTTATTTTGCCGGGGATGCACATGGCGGTGCCCTTACTGTCACAACCCGGAACTCCAGCCGTTCACGGGCGGCAGTGCCGTCCCTTGGGAAACGGTTCTTGAATTTTTGGATTCGCGCCGGCGGTTGCTGGACGGGATTGTGTTCAGCGGCGGCGAACCGTTGTGGCAGGAAGAACTGCCCGACGCCATGCAGCAGGTGAAGGACAAAGGCTTTGAGGTCGGCCTTCATACATCCGGCGCGTCCTGCGAACGTTTTGAACGCGTTCTGCCGCGGGTGGACTGGATTGGTTTTGACGTCAAGGCGCCGTTTGATTCCTATGACGTTCGGATTCCCGGCGCCGATGGCCGGGAAGTGCTGAAAAGTCTGGAAAAAGCGATTGCCGCGGGTGTGCCGCTGGAGATTCGGACAACGCTTGATCCGCGTCTGATCTCTCGGGCGGAGCTGCGGGAAATGGCGCGCCGTCTGGCCGGGATGGGGATCACGACCTACGCTCTGCAGGAATACCGTCCGCATCCGTCGCATGCGGACGCGCCGGCGGCTTCCGAAATTTCATCTTTCTTCAATGACGCGCCGCTGATGCAGGAACTGAACGACCTGTTCGCGGATTTCATCATTCGGCGGGCTTAGGCCCGCTTTCGGTTTAAGGAAACGTTTTCATGTCACCGATTGCTTTGATTGTTTTATGCCTTTCCGTGGCTTCGTTCGCGGGTCTGGCTTTGGGACATCTTAAAATCAGGGGCGTCAGCCTGGGAATCGGCGGTGTTCTGTTCGCGGGTCTGGCTGTCGGCCATTATCTGTCCGTATGGAATATGACTCTGAACGCCGAAGTTCTGCATTTCATCCGGGAATTCGGCCTGATTTTATTCGTTTACATGATCGGTCTTCAGGTCGGGCCGGATTTTTTCCCGTCGTTGCGCAAGGATGGCCTCCTTCTGAACATTTTTGCCGTCGCGGTCGTCCTGTCGGG
>USCC01000161.1 GCA_900553035.1 uncultured Rhodospirillaceae bacterium
GTTGTGGGGGCTTTTGATTTCTCCTTCATGGGCGGTTCAATGGGAACCGCCGTCGGCGAAGGCATTGTCGCCGCCGTCGAACTGGCGATCCTTCAGGACGCCGCGCTGATTATGATTCCGGCTTCGGGCGGCGCACGCATGCAGGAAGGCATCCTGTCGCTGATGCAGATGGCTCGTACCACAATGGCCGTCCGCAAGCTGAAGGAAAAAGGGCTTCCCTACATTGTCGTTCTGACCGACCCGACAACAGGCGGCGTTACAGCGTCCTTCGCAATGTTGGGTGACGTTGCCCTTGCGGAACCGGACGCCGTTATTGGCTTTGCCGGCGCACGCGTTATTGAACAGACAATTCGCGCCAGCCTTCCCGAAGGCTTTCAGAAGGCCGAATACCTTCTGGAACACGGCATGGTGGATATGGTGGTTGACCGCCGGGAAATCCGTCCCACGCTGATCCGGCTGATCGGCATGTTGCGCAATCCCCGTCCCGCTGTTGCTCCCGTCCCGTTCACGCGTCCGAAAAAAACGGCGAAGAAATAATTTATGGCGTCCGTTGCGGATATTCTGGATCGGCTGGGCCGGTTGCATCCGAACGCCATTGACCTTTCTCTGGATCGGTTGAAAAGACTGTTGCGTGATCTGGATTCGCCTCAGGACAGCCTCCCTCCCGTCATCCATATTGCCGGAACGAACGGCAAAGGGTCAACACTGGCCTTCATCCGCGCCTTCATGGAAGAAGCCGGTTTTTCCGTTCACATGTATTCGTCGCCTCACCTGATCCGTTTCAATGAAAGAATCAGCCTGAACGGTCGCGACATTGACGACAGCCGCCTGATTTCCTACCTGGAACGTATCGAAAGAATCAATGCCGGACGCCCGATTACTTTTTTTGAAGCGACGACCGCCGCCGCTTTTCTGGCTTTTGCGGAAACGCCGGCCGATGCGGTTCTTCTGGAAACGGGCATGGGCGGACGGCTGGACGCGACAAACGTCGTTGAACGACCCGCATTAACCCTGATTGCCTCTCTGTCCATGGATCACGAAGATTTTCTGGGTCATACGCTCGCGGCAATTACCGGAGAAAAAGCCGCTATTTTCAAAACCGGAGCGACGGCTTTGGCGGCACGCGCACAGCCGGAGGCGGAAAACATCCTGCGGAAAACAGCAGGACAGAAAAACGTCCGCCTGAAAATCGAAGGAACAGACTGGAGCATTCAAAGAACGGATGACGGTTTTCTGTTTGACGGCACTCCGTTTCCCGCACCGGGACTGCCCGGGCTCCATCAGTACCAGAATGCGGGACTGGCCATTGCCGCGGTGCGCGAACTGAGCACCGAAGGGCGCTTTGCCGTGTCCGACACAGCCATTGCTGCGGGACTGGCTTCGGTTCGCTGGCCCGGACGGCTGGAACGTCTGACAGAGTGGCCGCTTCCCTCCGGATGGGAGCTTTGGGCGGATGGGGGACATAACCCGGGCGCCGGCGAAATGCTGGCCCGTTTTCTTCCGGAATGGTCGGATAAACCGCTCCATCTGGTCTGCGGCATGCTGACGACAAAAGATGCTGACGGTTTTCTGTACCGCCTTGCCCCGTTTGCCGCGTCACTTCACGCTGTTCCCGTCCCCGAGGCGGCGCACCCCTCATATGCGCCCGGCGTCCTAGCTGAAAAAGCCGAAAAAGCGGGTATTTCCCAAGTACGAACGGCCGAAAATATCAGGCAGGCGCTTGAAAATCTCATCTCAGGTCAATATCCGTCTGGACGAATCCTGATTTGTGGTTCACTCTATCTTCTCGGTTCTTTTCTCAGTCTTATCAGAGGTACACATGACAACAAACAATAAAAAACCTTTAGACGGCATCAAAGTCCTTGATCTGACCCGCGTTCTGGCCGGGCCCTATTGCGGCATGGTTCTTCAGGATCTGGGGGCTGAAGTCATCAAAATTGAAAATCCGAAAACCGGTGACGATTCGCGCTGTTTCGGCCCGTTCAAAAATGGGAAAAGCCTGTATTTCACGGCGATCAACTGCGGAAAAAAAAGCCTGTCCCTGAATTTAAAGGAAGAAGAAGGGAAGGAAATTCTGCGGGAGCTGATTAAAAAATCGGACGTCGTTCTGGAAAATTTCCGTCCCGGGACGATGGAAAAATTCGGATTAGGCTATGACGTGCTGAAAGAAATCAATCCCAGGCTGATTTACGCCGCCACTTCAGGTTTCGGCCATACCGGACCGGACGCCTCCAAACCGGCCTATGACATCCTGGTGCAGGCGCGCGGCGGCCTGATGAGTCTGACCGGCCAGCCCGACTCCGACCCGACGATTGTCGGTGTTTCCATCGGCGATATTCTGGCGGGCGCCGGGG
>USCC01000162.1 GCA_900553035.1 uncultured Rhodospirillaceae bacterium
AGGCTCTCGCGGATACTCTTGTAGGCATCCTGCAGGTCGTATTTTCCTACGAGACTAGTCTCCCCACAAAGTCCGGTTCCGACGTTCGCTCAGGATCATCGCCGGGTTATTGTCGTAACGCATCAGACGTTCTTCCTTGACGACTTCAAGCTCGGGCGCGAAATCTTGCTCTCTCAGGCGCAGGCTGCGCATCCGGTCGGATTCCAGAAACATGACCAGCTCCAGCCGGTCGCGGGCGATATTCTGGTAGTAGGCGGTATAATCGGCGGCGGTGAAGGCGTTTTCCTGCCCGCCGTTCCGGGCGATAATCTGGGAAAATTCACCGTCCGGCACTTCGGCTGTTCCTTTGAACATCATGTGTTCCAGCATGTGGGCAAGGCCTGATTTTCCCAGCGGGTCATTGATTCCCCCCGTCTTGTACCAGACCATGTGCGTCACGACCGGAGCCCGGTGGTTTTCCACAACGACAACCTCCAGTCCGTTGGAAAGCGTGAAGGAGGAGGCTTTCAGGACTTCGGCGGCGGCCGGGCGGCAGAACAGAGCGGCCAGAGCCAGGAAAGAAAGGGTGTGCCTCATCGGGCCTCCGTTTCCGCCGCCGGATTCCCCGTGGTTTTTATGCCTTCCCGACGCAGTTTTCCGGCTTCTTTGTCCGCATCGACAGGCTGTCCGGATTCCGACTGCCATTCCTGTATTTTCTTTTCCAGGTAACGGGCATCCTCTTCTTCCAGCCTTGATTCCTCATCCAGACGGCGGCGGATGTCTTCGTCGCCTTTTCCGGCCTGATTTAAAAGCGCGTTTTCTCCCGAGGACAGAGAGGCCGGGGAAGCGGCGGAAGCCGGAGCTTCTTTTCCGCCGGTCAAAGCTTTTTCGGCTTTCCGGATGCTGTCATCGGGTTTCGGAGCGGCCTTTGCCGCGACGGGCGCTCGCAAAGTAAAGTCGGGCGGCAGGCTGAGCGGCGGTTTGGACAGGACGGTGTATTCGTCCGGCCCGCGTCCGGACAGCGAATAGCGGTTTGTGCATCCCGCGGCAAGCAGGCAACATAAAAACGGCAGAATGATTTTTTTCATGATGTTTTCCTTATGCATCAAAAGGCAGAGCCGTAAGGTCGGCGCATGTCATGACCTGTGCGCACCGATCGGCCAGGGCGGCCAGAGCGCATTCCTGAAGCTGTCCGGCGGAAACGGTTCCGTCTCCGTTCCAGGAGGGCAGGTCGCGGGAAGCGGTCGCATCGGCGGCAATCAGGCAGGAATATCCCAGAGAGTAGGCGTCAAAAGCGGCGGCGGCGACCGAAAGCGGCGTTGTCAGCCCGGCCAGAATCAGTGTGTCAATCCCGGCAGCCTGCAACAGCCCGTGCAGGAGAGTTCCGGAAAAGGGGCTGATGCCGTAATGGGGGTAGGCTTCGTGCTTTTTACGGGGGGCAAGATCCGGATGAAATGCGGCCCCCGGACTTCCGGGCGCATAGACCGGGCTGGCGGGACTGCGAGCCGCGCGTTGCATATGGAGGGTTTTGATTTTATGCCTGTCCGCCCAGTCCATCAGACGAACGGCCTTTTCCGCCAGCTTTTCCGTTTCCGCCGCCGGAAGCAGACCTGTGAAGGATTCCATCTGGAAATCAATCATCAGAAGGGCTGTTTTCTTCCTGTTCAGCGCCGTGACGGCGGGCATGCCGTTCAGGACACGCAGGGAATTAGGCCGTTCCGTCATTTTTTTCCTCCTTTTCCGGGGCGGCTTTTTCGGGCCGTACCATGAAAACGTTTAAAATCAGAATGATCGCCGCCCCGATGCAGATAGCCGAATCCGCAACGTTGAACGCCGGCCAGTGCCAGCCGCCGACATGGAAGTCGAGGAAATCGACCACGGCACGGTAATGCAGGCGGTCGATGACATTGCCCAGAGCGCCTCCCAGAATCAGACCGAAGCCGTTAATGGTCTTCGGATCCTTTTCCATGAACATCCAATGAACGATGACAGCGCTGATCAGCAGGGAAACCCCGACAAGCACCCACGGCATCAGTGCGTTGTCGGTGTGCAGCATGGAAAAGCTGACCCCTTTGTTCCAGGCCAGCACCAGATTGAAGAAAGGCGTCACACGGATTGTTCCGGGATGCGCGGTGAAATAAACGACGGCCGCCGTCTTTGTGATCTGATCCAGCAGAATGACAACAAGTGCGTAAATAAGTCCTTTTTTCATCCAAGTATCCTTTTGGCCTGCTGTATATCCAGGGCAATGTTCTGTTTCAGTTCATCCAGAGAAGAAAATTTCTTTTCCGGACGGATGTAGGCGACCAGCTGAACGCGCTTCGTCCATAGGCAGGATGAGATACTTGTTGCCGTCCTTGTCG
>USCC01000163.1 GCA_900553035.1 uncultured Rhodospirillaceae bacterium
TTTCAGAAAAAGGACCGCATCTTCAACAGAGGCTGGCGAAAACCCCTGTTCCGCCAGCTTCTTGCGCATTTCATTTTCTGTTTTTCCGGTGTTTTCGGTCCGGGCATTATTTTCTTCGGCCGGAATCTTTTGCCCATCCGGAGTGTCGGTTTTCGTTCCGGTCGCGGGTTTGGATGAGTCCCGGGGCTTTTCGGCCGGGGAAGAAGGCTTTGATTTGACGTATTCCGTTCTGTTCGCGGGGACGGCGGCTTTCGGTTTTTCGGCCTTTTTTATGGAATGAGCCGCATTGGCCGTCTGCGAAATGCGGGAAAAGACCTTTTCCGCACTTTCTTCGGCGCTGGCCGAAACGCGAACCTGGCTTAGTATTGAAAGAAAAGCGTCGCTTGTCGCGCCCGGTTCGATTTTCGGCACGAAATTCGCCGCGGCGGAAGGATTCGTCTGAGCATTATATTTTCTGACCGACACATCCATGTTTTTATTCCTCATAAAAATAAGACTGCAATCTTACATGCAATCGGCGTGCCATTTTTTATGAGGCCATAAAAAAGCCCTCCGTGCGGAGGGCTTTCCATGAATAAATCCGTCGGATTAACGGGAATAGTATTCGATGACCAGGTTCGGCTCCATCTGTACCGGATAGGGAACGTCGGCGAATTTCGGCGTACGCAGATAGGTGCCTTTGCACGCTTTCGCGTCGACTTCCATATAATCGGGGATGTCGCGTTCCGCAGACGCCATGGCATCAATGACGGAAGCCAGCTGGCGGGATTTTTCGCGGACTTCGATAACGTCGCCTTCCCGAACCAGATAGGAGGGAATGTTGACGCGCTTGCCGTTCACCATGATGTGCCCATGGTTGACAAACTGACGGGCCGCAAAAACGGTCGGAACGAATTTCATGCGGTACACGATCGCGTCCAGACGGCTTTCCAGCAGGCCGATCAGGTTTTCCGAAGTGTCGCCCGTGCGGCGGATAGCTTCGGCATAATACTTGCGGAGCTGCTTTTCGGAAACGTTGCCGTAATAGCCCTTGAGTTTCTGCTTGGCGAGCAATTGCGTGCCGTAATCGGTGGGTTTGCCCTTATGCTGTCCATGCTGTCCCGGGCCGTATTCGCGGCGGTTGACGGGGCTTTTGGCGCGACCCCACAGGTTCAGACCCAGACGGCGATTGATTTTGTATTTCGCAGCTAAACGCTTTGACATGTTTTTCATCTCCATTTCATTTGTTTTTGTCCCGATAGTCCTCTTTGTTTCAAAGAGGCGGGGCGCCGGAGCGTCCGCGTTCTCGGAAGTAGGCTTTGAAGGGTATCAAATTCCGCGCGTTTGTCAACGGATTAAATTGTGTTGTTCTTTCATGCGAAAAGTGTCATCTTTCGCCCTTACAGATGCAAAGGAGAACGGAATGAATAAGAACGAAATGGCCAAGTTGCAGAATTACCTGCGCGTGAAGTTCAACACGGATCGCCTGACGGTTCAGCCCGGAACAGGCCGGGACGCCCCGGCGGAGGTCGTCATCGGCGGCGAGTTCATCGGAGTCGTTTACCGCAACGAGGATGAAGGCGAAGTGTCGTACGATTTCAACATGGCAATTCTGGACGTCGACCTGGATTAACCTTCGGCCTGAGGAAAAAAGCCGCCCGGAAAGGCGGCTTTTGCTTTTCGGCTTCCGTTATTTTTTCGGCGGGTTCAGAAGCGCCTTGTTTTTGTTGTTCAGCATGTTGATCAGGGTCTGTACGTCGCCGCCGTTCTGCTGCAGGACGGAAGCGTATTCGTTGCGGTAGCTCATGATCATGCTGACGCCTTCGACGACCAGGTCAACCAGCTGCATGTGACCCTTTTTATCACTGATGCGCCAGATGATTTCAATGTCGTTTTCCGTGTTCGGAATATCCAGCGTGGAATTGACATAGAAGTCATTTTTATCCTGACGCGTATCCCTGAACTTGATCTGTTCGCCGGCATAATTGCTGAAGCGTTCGGTCCAGGTCAGGATGACGTTGTCGGTAAAGGCGCTGATGAAAGCCTCACGCTGTTCTTCCGTTGCGCTTTTGTAATAACGACCAAGCGTGAAGCGGGCGATCGTGCGGATGTTGGTTGCCTCCAGGAAAACGCGCCGGAATGCGGCCTGTTTTTCAGGCATGGCGCTTTTGCTGAGCACGACCTCTTTCATGATCTGGTCGGCCAGCTGTTCTGCAAACGCGCGCGGCGAGGCGGCCTGTTCCGCCCGTGTGCCCGAGGCGGCGAACAATCCGAGAATCAGCAGACATAAATATTTTTTCATGT
>USCC01000164.1 GCA_900553035.1 uncultured Rhodospirillaceae bacterium
AAGGCCCCGGGACGGAAATCAGTCTGGAACTCATGGCCGAATTCTACACCCAGGGACGCCGCACGCCCGGAACTCCGGAAGCCCGGAACCTCGGCCAGACCCGAGTCATGAGGTCGCAGACCGGTAAAACGGTCGCCGTCAAAAAATGGATTCCCCAAACGGCAAAAAAGACATAATATCTTCATATATAATTAAGGACTTATCTTTACATTAAAATGAGGTTAAAAACGGGAAAAAGCCTCTTTTGGCCCTGTTATCTGATGGAGCGGAATATGGAAAATCTTGAGTTACGGATTGAAAATTTGGAAAAAAAATGCCGGACACTGACGCATTGCCTGGTGGCACTGATGTGTTTCACCGCGTACGCCGGTTTTTCAGGCGCTCTGACGATGAACCGCCTTGCCAAAGCACAGACAGCCGGCGGGACGGCCGGCGCTCCCGCCGCAGCTCCCGCTGACGGAGCTCAGGAAGCTTCCGGCGTACAGCTGAAAATTCCGACGGTCGTCGAAGCTCAGGTTTTTGTCCTCAAAGACAGTGAAGGTCGCATTCGCGGGGTATGGAACGCCGATGACCAGACGACTTCCTTCGCCATGATGCACAAGGAAAAATATCCGATCGCCGCCATTTCCGTTGACCGCAAAAACGCTTCCTTCTCTCTGACAGACGTTTACAAAGGCAAAATCAACCTCAGCCTGGTCAATTCCGTACGCTCCATTTCTCTGACGGACGACACGAACGACAACAATATCTATATGGGCCTTTCCGGAAACGGCGAAGCCTCCTTTGATATGGTCAGCACCGGCGATTCATCCATTGTTATTGACGGTTCCAAATCCCGCATTGACATGACCGGAGACAAAACCACCATCGCCATGTCCGAAACCGTCGGTTCAACCATCGCGGTTCAGGCACAGCCCTCCTCGTCCGTTGTTTCCTTCCTCGACCTCCAGGGCAAGGAAACCCTGAAGCTGTCGACAATTGACGGCAAGACGAAGCTTGACATGATCTCGCCGACGACAAAAGAGGAAAAGAGCATCACGACAACGCCGGAGGAAGTCACCGCCGTTACGCTGACAGAAGTCAAGACCGCCTCTCCGGCCAACGAGGGAACCAAAGCCGCCGCTCCCGCTTCCGCCTCCGGGAAGAACGATGAAAAAGCGGATGACGCGGCCAAAAAGGAAACGCCGAAAAATTCCATTGTCAATATGAAGACCTATTCCCCGTTCGGTGAAAAATAAATGAAAAACCCAAAGCCCCTTCCGAACGGAAGGGGCTTTTTCCGACAGAGGTTTCCATGCGTCATGTCCTGAGTTTCATCGTCCTTCTGTCTTTGTGCGCCTGTTTTCCCGAAAGGAAACCGGCCTCAGAGGAAATCACGTTTGAAAAAACATCCGTTGAAATCGCACGTCCCGGACGGCCGCCTTTAAAGCTGAACGTCGAACTGGCCGACACGCCGGAAAAACTGGAACGCGGGCTGATGTATCGTTCAGAAATGGACGACAATGCCGGAATGCTGTTCAAATTCCCCGCGGAAAGCTTCATCAGCATGTGGATGGCAAACACGTCCATATCCCTGGACATGTTTTTTGCGGACAGCCGGGGCAGAATCACTGAAATCGTTGAGGAAACCGTTCCCCTGTCGCGGGAACGCATCACGTCTTCGGAAAAGACGAAAATCGTCCTGGAAATGAAAGCCGGAACCGCCGGACGTTTGGACATCCGCCCCGGCGATACAATCCGTCTTCCTATTTTCGGACTTGAAAAAGAGCCATAATCCGATATGATTGCAGAACATCGGACGGGGCGTGGCTCAGCCTGGTAGAGCGCCTGCTTTGGGAGCAGGATGTCGTAGGTTCAAATCCTATCGCCCCGACCAACATGAATGAAGTGCCCCCGGAAGGGCACTTTTTTCATATCCGCCTCCGTTTCGGAATAATACGGGATATCAATATTGAATCGTACGCTTCATTCTCCGCTTTTTGACAACAAAACGCCTGATTTTGAAAAATTAAAGGCTTTCGGATTCGCCCGGCAGGGTGAAGCGTATGTTTATTCCCACGCCATCGCGGAGGGGCAGTTCATTCTGAGCGTTCTGATTGCCGCGGACGGAGAAATCAGAACCCGGGTAGCCGACGCGGATTCCGACGACGAGTATATCCTGCACCTGACGCCCGATGCCGCCGGAACCTTTGTAGGCCGGGTGCGGGCGGATTATCTGAATATTCTG
>USCC01000165.1 GCA_900553035.1 uncultured Rhodospirillaceae bacterium
GTTTGTCGCCCGGTGTTTACGCTCAGGAACGTTTTCTGGCGGGCGACGACCGCCTGAGGGCTGCAGAGCTGAACGCTTTTTTCGAGGATGATTCGGTGGACGCCGTTTTTGCGTCACGCGGCGGTTACGGAACGCAGCGGATTCTGGAAAGAATCGATTACACCCTGATCCGCCGCAAACCGAAAGCGTTTGTGGGGCTGAGCGATACGACAGCGCTTCAGAATGCTCTTTTGACCCGTTGCGGCCTGGTTTCCTATTCGGGCTTCCTGCCGTATTCCGACGCCGGGACGGGACAGATTTCGCCCGTGACCGAAATGTCTCTGCAGGCCGCCCTGAATCATGAAGACCAGAGCTTTGCCGGTGAAACGCTCTGTCCGGGAGAAGCGTCCGGCCCCCTGATCGGAGGATGCCTCACACTGGTCTCGGGGCTTCTGGGCACGCCCTATTTTCCTGACCCCGAAGGCGCTGTCCTTGTGCTGGAAGACGTGGGCGAAGACCCGTACCGTATTGACCGTATGCTGGCTCATCTGGAACTGGCCGGGATTTTCCGGCGGGTCGCCGCTGTGGTGTTCGGAGAATTTTACAAATGCGTTTCCAAAGATTCGGCGGACGGTACAATAGACGACGTTCTGAACGAATGGGGACACCGCATCGGAAAACCTGTTCTGCGGAACATCCCCTACGGACACCAGCCCAATCACATTGTCCTTCCGCTGGGCGGCCGGGCGGCGGTTGAAAACGGTTCTCTTTACATTTCGGGAAAGGCATGAACATGAAGCCGGAACTGCTTGCCCCTGCCGGGGACGCTGAATCGGGATACGCCGCTCTTCATTACGGGGCGGATGCTGTCTATCTGGGGCTGGGACATTTTTCCGCCCGAGCCGAAGCAACGAATTTCACCCCCGAACAGTTCATATCCCTGACCTCCCATGCCCATTCACTGAACCGGCGCGTGCTCGTCGCTGTCAACACCGTCGTTTTCGATGAGGAAATCCCCGCTCTGCTTGATTCGCTGAACCTGATCCGTGACGCAAAGGCCGACGGTGTCATTGTACAGGATCTGGGCGTCGCGCGTCTGATCCGGACTTATTTTCCCGACCTGCGGCTGCACGCCAGCACACAGCTGGCTGTTCACAACCGCGCTGGAGTCGAGGCCCTGCAGGAACTTGGCTTCAGACGGGTTGTTCTGGCGCGCGAACTGACGCTGGAGGAAATCAGAGACATCCGTGCCCATGCGGGAATCGAGCTTGAAGTCTTTGTGCACGGCGCACTGTGTTACTGCTACAGCGGTCTGTGCCTGTTTTCCGCGACGTATACGGGTCGGAGCGCGAATCGCGGCAAATGCGTTTACCCCTGCCGCGAAGCCTTTGCCATGGACGGCCGGAAAAAGCATATCTTTTCGATGAAGGATCTGGCACAGGAAGCCGGCATTTCAGATCTGACCGACGCGGGAGTCGCCGCTCTCAAAATCGAGGGGCGCAAGAAAAGCCCGCTTTACGTCGCCGCCGTCACGGATTACTACCGCGCCCTCTTGGACGGAGAGAAAGATCCGGCAATCCTGCGGGAAAAGCGGGATGTCCTGCGCTGTATTTTCAGCCGCCCGACAACCGCGCTGTACCTGAAGGATCGGCACAACCGAAGCGTCGTCGATCCCGATATCGTGGGGCATCGAGGGCTTTTTCTGGGGAGGATTGAACGAGTCGTCACAGCCGACGCCGAACAACGGGCCATCCGTTTCCGGACATCCGCCCCTGTCGCCCGTTATGACGGCATACAGATCGACTTGCCGGACACGGAACGGCCCTTTGGCTTTTCGGCTGAAAAAATCCGTGTCCGGAACCGGGAAACCTTCCGAGCCGACGCCGGTGATACTCTGGAAATCGCTTTGCCGGACAAAGCCCCCTACATCCCGGAAAACGCCGCTATTAGGCATTAAACCGATCTGAACGAAAATTCCGTCCAATTCAATGGTACGAACCTCTTCGGTAGTCCGGTCTTTTACCCGGATGCCTGTTACCTTATCCCCGTTGCCGATAACTTCAAGTGTTTGCGAATTGACAAAGACTTCCACGTTGGGTAAGCTCTTTAGTTTTTCCTGTAACACTTGATCGGCCTTTAAATTGTCCAAA
>USCC01000166.1 GCA_900553035.1 uncultured Rhodospirillaceae bacterium
TGCCCCCCCCCCTTACATCTTTTAAGTGATTCCAACTCTTTCATTATGGCTCCAGCCGTCAAGCTGGGCCGTATGCAAAATTCGGCCTCGGCTCCGTCGGGGCACACGACCTCCGGAAGCGGGACTTCCTCTCCCAAACAAGCATATGAATGCACACGCTCCGGCACCTGCGCGGCGAACGAGACATGCCGCAATAACGCATGCGTTGATGTCTGTTCCGCATCGCCGTGCTCAGGCGGAAAATTCTGCATCCCGGGTACGGCACATAATTATCAGTGTGTCGAATGTACGGGCGATGATCAGTGCGCCGAAGGCAATCAGTGCCGTTCAAACAAATGCATGCCGTGCGCCCAGGGCGAAACCTGCCGCTGTCCCGCCAACCAAATGGCGGACGGAAACGGTGCCTGCAAAGGCCGGTACAAATATCACTGCGAAGGTTCCACATTCGTGGCGGATAAGGATTTTTCGACCCTGAACGGCACGATCAAAGCCGGAAACCGCGGCGGTACCGGATGCGAAAACACGTATTCGCGCCTGTCCCAGGAAGGCAATTCATGGGTGTTCGCGGGCGCTTCCGTTTCCGGTAACGCCAAAGTCATGGATAATTCGGTTGTCTATGGTTCGGGCCGGGTTTACGGGAATGCCAAAGTCATGGGGAACTCCAAAGTCATGGGAGATGCGACAAACGGCAGCGGTGAAGTGTATGATTACGCCACGCTGGATTCCGCCGTTGTTTTACAAGGCGGAAAGGTCTACGGAAATGCCCGAGTTTCCAATGACTCCTGGGTGCAATTAGGCGGACGGGTTTACGGAAACGCCCGCGTTGACGGGACACGGGTTACACGGCAGGCCCGTGTCTGCGGCAATGTCTCGGTGAATGCTTCACAAAAATACATCCTGTCAGGATGCGACCCTGCTTACTGTTCGGAATGTCCGGAATGCACATCCGACGCCGATTGTGCCAATGACAGATTCTGCTGTACGAGTTCAAGCAGCTGGTGCGGCAGCGGGTATCAGAAATGCCTGCCCGTCTGTACGGACGACATGCATACGAACAGCAACAGCGTCCGTTCGACCTGCAGTTCCTCCGCACGATGCAAAGTGACGTCGGCTCATGTCGGAAACTGTAAATTCATATAAAAGCAGATGAACATCTGTTGAAACATCCGACGGCGCTCAGCCTTTCCCGGTTATCCGCAGAGGGCTGAGCGCCCGCATCCGTCCCGGGAGCTCTGTTCCGGGAAAGAAGCACCGGACAGAGAGCATTTCCTGAATTCCTCATTCATATTCAGCGTTTCCCCTTTAAAATCCTTTTACCGTAGCCTGTTCGCCTTTTGATATGTTTTTTAAATGGGTCTATGGTATTTTTGTTATTTCATTTAAAATTTGAGAAATCTGTTATGAAAAAGTCTCTTTGTCTTGGCGGCGGCTCTTTTCTGTGCGGCCCAGGCTGCAGATATCCAGCCGTATGTTTCCGCCGAACTCCTTTATTCGGACATAAAGAATGATATGAAATTGTCCGGATATGATTTCACGATGGATGGACCCGATCTTCTGAAGCTGAAAGTAGATGATCAAATCTGGGGCGGCAGTTTTGCCTACGGTATTAAAAGCGGTGCTTTCCGGACGGAAATTGAAGCCGACCTCCGCAGCGAAGCGAAGAAAAACAGTGTGTCTTATGATGAGATTGATGACTCGTTCGACCTGGGAAAAATCGCGCTTTCAAGTCGTTCCGTCATGTTGAACGTTTTTTATGACTTTGACACGGGAACCAAATTCACGCCGTACATCGGCGGCGGTATCGGTATCGCCCATCTGAAGGTCAAAATCCGCACAGACGAAGGAAAAGTCAGCAAGTCCGACAACAGTTTCGCCTACCAGCTCGGCGCCGGTGTTGCGTACGCCGTCACGGACAGTGTTGCCCTCGACCTCAGCTACAGGTATACGGATTCCGGTAGCATGACGGTCAGGGAATATTCCCTTGAAGACGCCGATAAGACGAAAATCGATTCGACAGCGCAGGAAATCCTGTTCGGCGTCAGATATACATTCTGATCCGGTCTCTCAAACGACGGGGGCTTTTCTCAAGCCCCCGTTTTTATACCC
>USCC01000167.1 GCA_900553035.1 uncultured Rhodospirillaceae bacterium
CCGCCGCTGCCGAAGAAAAAACGGCCGTTCCCCGGGAACTGGAAAAAGAACACATCCTTCTGACCACGTTTCTGGCCACGCTCCTGAAAATCCTTCAGCAGCAAAACGTCCGGCTTGACACCTACGCGCGTTTCGGCATTGCTCTGTTTATTTCGGGCGCATGCGAACAGCTGTCTCAAAAACACGGGCTGTCGGCTCAGCAGAACAGAACCCTGCTGTGTTCCATGCTGGAAGTCATGGGAACGTCCAAGGACATCGCGGAGCTTTTCCATGACAAAATCGGCGAATATGTCCTTGAACCCCGATATCTTCCCCTGATACAGGGCGGAAACAAGGCGATGGACACCTTTATTCAGGCTCCGACCGCGCCCGAAACCCTGAATACCATGCGCCAGTCAATGATGAAATGGTTGTCGCCGGATCAGGATTCGTCGCCGCAGTCGGGCATTGTTACGGTAATGTTCACGGATATGGTCGGTTCCACGCATTTCACCCAGACCTTGGGCGACAGGCTGGCTCAGCAACTGATTCGGAAACACAATGCCATCGTGCGCCAGGCGCTGAGTGCGTGCAACGGTCGGGAAATCAAGCTGACCGGCGATGGAACAATGGCATCGTTTTCCTCGGCGTCAAACGCTGTGGACGCGGCAATCGCAATTCAGAAAACCGTCGCCCGCTATAACCGCCAGTCGCCGACGGTCCCGTTGGAAATCCGCATCGGGCTGAACGCCGGAGAACCGATTATTGAAGAAAACGACATGTTCGGGACAACCGTGCAGATTGCCGCCCGGATATGCAGTCTGGCCGATAAAGATCAGATATACGTTTCCAATGTTGTCAAAGAACTTTCCGCCGGAAAAGCTTATCATTTCAAAGATTTGGGCGAGCACACCCTGAAAGGTATCAATCGTCCGCAGGCGGTTTATGAAGTGGTGTGGGATGAAGCGGCTCCCGAAGAAAAAGAACCTGTTTCCGAATCTGTCTCCGGAGAGGAAAAAACGTTTGAAGCGGCTCTGCCGGAATTCTGAAACCGACGACGCTCCCTCTTATTCCATAAAATCGTTCCGTTTTCCGCCGAATGATGCTATCCTTATAAAGATGGAAAAGTATTTTCCAAACGTCGAAGGAACAGAAGAGGTTTATCATGGTGTCATCCGTATCCGACTCAACGGCAAACACACTTGTCAAAGCGTGGGATAAAACGTCCACGGATATTTATGACGAATCGATTCAGAATGCGCGGGACATCGGTCAAATCCGTTTGAACTATTCCCGATTAAGTCTTGTGACGACTCTGTCAAAGAACGAAAAAGAAGACTGGTTCAAATTCAATGTGGTCTCGCCGGGCAACTTTCGTCTGTCTGCGGTGAACCTGTCGGCCAAAAAAGAAGACTCGGACGATACAAAGGCCGTTGATGAACTGGAAGCCGCAAAAAACGAATACCAGAAAGCCATCGACAGCTTCAAGGCTCAGGGGCTTCGGGTCGAGGTTTTTACATATAAGAACAACCGCCAGACCCTTGTCGCGACGAATGATGAAAGCCAGAAAAAGCAGTATGAAGCTTTTGAAAGCATGATGCGCGGCACCTATAAAATGACGCAGAAAGGCATGTATTACATCCACGTCACGACAAAGGACGGAACACCATCTGAAGATGATCAGCTTTATGCGCTTCAGTTGCAGATGGGCGACAAGTACAAACACGATTACATGACCCAGGAGCAGTCCATTGACCATACGAAAGTCACGGAAGGGGATGTAGCTCTTGCGGCGGCAGAGGAACAGTACAGCGGTGCCATTTCGGGAAGCATCCTGAATGCCCAGGGGGCCGCGTCCATTCTGTCCGCGGGCTATAACAATCTGGCGCAGATCAATAAGAACTCGTCAAAAAATGCTGCGGCTCGGATTTTCAACCTGCTGACCTGATTTGTCTTACCTGTTAAAAAGCCCCCCTCACTTGGGGGCTTTTTCATATTCATAATTCTGCCACAACTCTGCCATATTTTTGCCACATTTGTGATTTAATATAATAATGTAAAGTTGAATCACCCAAAGGAGATTATGTGATGAACAGATTCCTCATCTTCCTCTCG
>USCC01000168.1 GCA_900553035.1 uncultured Rhodospirillaceae bacterium
CCATAACAGCCGTATCTCCTGTTTCAGTTTATCCTTCTCCCGGTGCATGATTTCCGCAAGGATTTCTTGCAACGGTACAAGGCTGAACGTCCGGCCGGCGGTCGGCGGCGGCGTGATTTTTCCCTTGCGGTCGGCCAGCGCATGAACCCGGTTCAGCACTCCGATTGTCAAAGGCTTTCCGCAGACCGGGCAGATCCCGCCGAGTTCGGCACTTTCCTCGGGCGACAGGCAGACATTGCATTTTCTGTGCCCGTCTTCATGATATTTGCCCTCTTCGGGAAAGAATTCCACCGTCCCCACATAGCCGACACCGGTTTTCAGCGCTTTCAGCAGGCTGAAATAATCCGGATCCGTATCAAAAACCGTTGCTTCGCGAGCCAGCTTGGACGGTGAATGCGCGTCGGAATTTGAAACCAGCCGGTACCGGTCAAGGCTTGAAACGCGCCAGTTCATTTCAGGATCGGACGAAAGTCCCGTTTCCACCGCGAAAATATGCCCGGACAGATCACCATAGCACTCATCAATCGAATCAAAACCGGATCGGGAACCCAGAACGGAAAACCACGGTGTCCAGATGTGTGCCGGGATGATATAGGAATCATCCCCGGATTCCAGCGTGATTTCCAGAAGGTTCCTTGAATCCAGGCCAAGAATAGGGCGCCCGTCCGAAGCAATATTCCCGACGGCGGCAAGTTTCTGGCGGAATTTTTCCGCCGCAGCCAGGTCGGGGACAAATACGACGTGATGGACTTTCCTTGTTCGGTCATTCTTTTTGTAAATGGTGGAAATCTCGACCGACAGCAGAAAGCGGATCGGGCTGCTACCGTCTTTCAGCCGGAAAGCGCCGGCGCCGTCGGGAACAAGTTTTTCCTTTATTTCCCCGAACCAGGCCGGATGAGTGAAATCGCCGGTCGCAATGACGCTCAGACCCTTTCTCTGTGCCCAGAACGCCAGCTCCTCCAAATTGCAGCTTTTGCTGGTTGCGCGCGAATATTTTGAATGTATGTGCAGATCCGCGTAAAAAAACATCGAAGCGCCTCCCAAACAACTCTTTCCCGAAATTCCGAATCGCCGGACAGAATTTTCCGGGTTTTTTGTACCATGAAATCAGGGAGTGCGACTATGACAAAATGGCGTCTGTGGAAAGCAAAATAAAATCTCTTTCCCTGAACCGGGAAAGGCCGGAAAAAGCAAAGGCGGCCGTGTCCTGTTTTCTTCGGGCCGCCTTTTTATAAAAAGTCCCGCGTTTATTCCATATCTTTTTTACGGAAATTCAGCGCGACCGAATTGATGCAGTACCGCTCGCCCGTTTTTGTCGGGCCGTCGCTGAAAACATGCCCCAGATGTGAACCGCAACGACTGCACAGAACTTCCGTCCGTTTCATGTAATGACTGTTGTCTTCGGCGAAGACGACACTGCCCGGAAGGGCTTCATCAAAGCTCGGCCACCCGCAGGGCGACGTGAATTTTGCATCTGACGTAAAAAGCGTCTGGCCGCATGCGGCGCATTTATAGCTTCCGTCGCCGTCAAAATCGTTGTATACGCCCGAAAAGGGCGGTTCGGTTCCTTTCTCACGCATGACACGGTACTGTTCCGAAGACAGGATATCCCGCCATTCCTGCGGCGTCCGGGTAATCTGAGCCATGATAATTCCTCCATTTTTTCTTATTATACAACGTCCGGAAGGCGCTGTATATCCGCCCTCAGAACAGGGATTGCATATTCAAAAGGACAGGAATACAGTACGGACGGCGGCGGAAGAAAGGGGAACGGCCTGTCATGCCTTTGAAAAAGACGAACGTGATGCGCCTGCTGGATTCAGCGGGCATTGCTTATGAATTTTACGAATACGACGTCTCGGACGGACATCTGGACGCGGTTTCCGTCGCGCGAAAAATCGGCCGTAAGCCGGAACAGGTTTTTAAAACCCTTGTTGTGCGCGGTGATAAGACCGGGCCGGTTTTTGCGGTTATTCCCGGCAACGGCGAACTTGATTTAAAGGCTCTTGCCAAAGCAAGCGGAAACAAAAGGGCAGAGATGGTTCATTTAAAAGAGGTGCTG